>NZ_JBHXNB010000033.1:0-30207 GCF_042720095.1 Rhodococcus sp. NPDC058505 | reverse complement strand
GGGCGGAGTCGGTGTCCGTGTCGCTCTGACTCGACAAAAGTTACGTGGCCGTGAACGCCACCGCAAATCCGCTGGTCAACCACCATGACCGGACACAAACACGCAGGTCACCCACCCCGATCACCCCGCAGACACCCGAATCCGACCGATGTGACGCCGGACACCACGACCCGGGTCCGCCCCGCCGACGCGAATGGGCGCCGATCCCCCGCACCATGCGAAGGCTCGACGCCCAGTCGTGTCGACCATCGGATCCCGCTCAGTCGGACCCCGGCACCCGCTGGATGTCACCACCGAGCTCGGTGAGGTCCTCGACGAAGCGCGGGTAGCCGCGGTCGATGTGAAAGACGTCGTGGACCTCGGTTGTCCCATCCGCGACCAGTCCCGCGAGGACCAGTCCCGCGCCGGCCCGGATGTCCGATGACCAGACCGGCGCACTCGACAACTGCGGGATGCCCCGGACGACGGCGTGATGACCGTCCGTGCGGGCGTCGGCACCGAGCCGAATCATCTCCTCGACGAACCGGAACCGCGCCTCGAACACGTTCTCGGTAATCATCGATGTGCCGTCCGCGACGGCGGCCAGGCCGATCGCCATCGGCTGCAGATCGGTCGGGAACCCCGGAAACGGCAGGGTGGCGAAGTTGACCGCATGGGGACGTTCCGCCTGAACCACCCGGAATCCATCGGCCTCGACGGTGACCTGTGCCCCCGCGGCCCTCAGCTTGTCGAGGACCAACGCCAGGTGCCGCGGGTTCACACCGCGCACCCGGACGTCGCCGCGGGTCATTGCCGCGGCGATGCCCCAGGTTGCGGCGACGATCCGGTCGCCGATCACGCGGTGGGTCGTCGGGCGGAGCGACGGGACACCCTGGATCGTCAGGGTCGACGTCCCTGCTCCCTCGATCTGCGCGCCCATCCGGCCGAGCATGTTGCACAGGTCGACGATGTCGGGTTCCCGTGCCGCGTTGTCGATGACCGTCTCGCCCTTCGCCAGGACCGCCGCCATCAGGATGTTCTCGGTTGCGCCGACCGACGGGAAGGCAAGGCGAATGTGCGCGCCGTGCAGATCTTCGGCCTCCGCGACCACGCATCCGTGCTGGATTTCGCTGGTGGCACCGAGTAGTCGGAGCCCCGACTGATGCATATCCAGCGGCCGCGACCCGATCGCGTCCCCGCCCGGCAACGCAACAACCGCCCTGCGGCACCGGGCAACCAGCGGCCCGAGCACGCAGACCGACGCCCGGAACTGGGTGACCGCGGGAAAGTCCGCGTGGTACTTGGGTTCGGAGGGCGTGGTGATCCGCGCCTCGTCGCCGTCAAGCACGACGTCGCAGCCGAGGCCGCGCAACACCTCGGCCATCAACGGCACGTCGAGGATGTCCGGGCAGTTGGTGATCGTGGTGGTGCCCTCCGCCAACAGCGCAGCCGCCATCAACTTCAGGACGCTGTTCTTCGCGCCGCTGACGGAGACTTCTCCCGACAACCTATTGCCGCCGGTGACCAGAAAGCGTTCACTCACAGTCGCACAGCCTAACCAGGCCGCGCCGACATCCCGACGAGGCGCGGTACCGTGACCGCATGGCAGTCCACCTGACCCGCATCTATACCCGCACCGGAGACGACGGGACCACCGGTCTGAGTGACTTCTCCCGGGTGTCGAAGAACGATCCGCGCCTGGTCGCCTACGCGGACTGCGACGAGGCGAACGCCGCACTGGGCGTCGCGCTGGCGGTCGGTGCACCCGACGAGCGGATCGCCGGGGTCCTCCGGGAGATCCAGAACGATCTGTTCGATGCGGGCGCCGACCTGTCCACCCCGGTGGTCGCGGATCCGAAGTACCCGCCGCTGCGCGTCACCGCGGGCTACATCGAGCGACTCGAGGGCTGGTGCGACGAGTTCAACGAAGAACTCGAGTCGCTGAACTCGTTCATCCTGCCGGGTGGCACCCCGCTGGCCGCGCAGCTGCACGTCGCACGCACCGTGGTCCGGCGGGCCGAACGGGCGGCGTGGGCTGCCGTCGACGCCGCCCCCGACGACACCAGCGTCCTGCCCGCGAAGTACCTCAATCGCCTGTCCGACCTGCTGTTCATCCTCGGCCGGATCGCCAATCCCGGCGGGGACGTCCTGTGGAAGCCGGGCGCAGGACGAGCCTGACACCGGAAACACGTGAACCCCGACCGGTACCGGTCGGGGTTCACGTGTCTGGTCAGTCGATCGATCCCGGCGGCCTGCCCCGGACGGAACGCCCATGCGGGCGGGACTCCACCCAGGACAGGAAGGCCGTCAGGGCGCCGCGGTCCAACGCGAACTCGAACGCCCGGTCCGCATCGTGCACTGCCACGATGACGATGTCGTCGGTCATGATGTCGAACTCGGTGTCCCGGGGCGAGCGCCGCTCCCCGATGTCGATGCCTTGCCTGGCGATCCGCGAGTCCGGGCCCGGCCGCAGACTCGACAGTTTGAAGAACACCAGGGACTCCTCGCCGTAGCGAATGATCCCGTGCCGCCATCCGATGCCGTCGCCTGCGGGCATCGTCCGCAGGATCACGGCGGTGCCACCGCGGCGGAGCACCGCCAGCCGATATACGAAAGCCGCGACGAGGGCCGCGAGCAGCACAACCAGAATGAAGAGAACGATCACTCCGGTGCTCACTACTCGTCGGCCTACCCGTCGCGGCTTGTCGTGACTACTTGTCAGGCCCGCTCGACAGCGCGGAGCTGGCCCTTGGCGACAGCGAGCGCCTCGTCGGACGCGGTGCTGTCGGCGAGGACGGCCTTCGCGGCGTCGACGTCGACGTCGCCGGAGAAGTCCGCGGACTCCGCCAGGATCGTCACCGTCTTGCCGGTCACCGAGAGGAAGCCACCGTGCACCGCGGCGACGAGACGCTCGCCGCCCGCGGTGGTGATGGCAACGGTCCCGGCCTCGACCAGCTGGCCGAGGACCGGCTCGTGGCCGTACATGATGCCGATCTCGCCCTCGGTGGTCTGGGCGCTGACGAGAGTCGCCTGCCCCGACCACAGCCGCCGCTCGACGGCGACGAGCTCAACGGTCATCTCAGCCATCGTCGACTACTTTCCGGCGATCTTGGCGGCAGCGGCCTCGACGTCGTCGAGTCCACCGCAGCTGTTGAACGCCTGCTCGGGCAGGTGGTCGAACTCGCCCTTGCAGACGCGGTCGAACGCCTCGATGGTGTCGCGCAGCGGCACGACCGAGCCGGCCTCACCGGTGAACTTCTCGGCAACGATGAAGTTCTGGCCGAGGAACTTCTGCAGACGCCGGGCACGGCCGACGAGGACCTTGTCCTCTTCCTGCAGCTCGTCCATGCCGAGGATGGCGATGATGTCCTGCAGCTCCTTGTACTTCTGCAGGATCCGCTTGACCTCGTTCGCAACCCGGAAGTGCTCGGCACCGACGATGCCGGGCTCCAGGATGCGCGAGGTCGACGTCAGCGGGTCCACAGCGGGGTAGATACCCATCTGCGAAATCGGACGCGAGAGCTCGGTGGTCGCATCGAGGTGCGCGAACGTGGTGGCCGGCGCCGGGTCGGTGTAGTCGTCGGCGGGGACGTAGATCGCCTGCAGCGAGGTGATCGAGCGGCCACGGGTCGAGGTGATGCGCTCCTGGAGCTCACCCATCTCGTCCGCCAGCGTCGGCTGGTAACCCACGGCCGACGGCATGCGACCCAGCAGGGTCGAGACCTCGGAACCGGCCTGGGTGAACCGGAAGATGTTGTCGATGAACAGCAGCACGTCCTGGCCCTGGACATCGCGGAAGTACTCCGCCATGGTCAGCGCGGACAGGGCGACGCGCATACGCGTTCCCGGCGGCTCGTCCATCTGGCCGAAGACAAGGGCGGTGTCCTGGAGGACGCCCATCTCTTCCATCTCAAGGTGCAGGTCGGTGCCCTCACGGGTGCGCTCACCGACGCCTGCGAACACCGAGGTTCCGGAGAACTCGCGGGCGATACGGGTGATCATCTCCTGGATCAGAACGGTCTTGCCGACGCCGGCGCCACCGAACAGACCGATCTTGCCGCCCTTGACATACGGGGTCAGCAGGTCGATGACCTTGATGCCGGTCTCGAGGATCTCGGTCTTGCCCTCGAGCTGATCGAAGGCGGGGGGCTTGCGGTGGATGCCCCACTGCTCACCGTCGCGGCCGGTGCCCGGCGCGTCGAGGCAGTCGCCGAGGGCGTTGAACACGTGGCCCTTGACGACGTCACCGACGGGAACCGAGATCGGGCGACCCGAGTCGACGACAGCGGCGCCACGGACCAGGCCGTCGGTCGGCTGCATCGAAATGGTGCGCACCAGGTTGTCGCCGAGGTGCTGCGCGACCTCGAGGGTCAGCGTCTTCGCGACGGACGGGAGGGTGACCTCCGCGTTCAGCGCGTTGAACAGGGCGGGGACGGCGCCGCGCGGGAACTCAACGTCCACAACGGGACCGATGACCCGCACGACCCGGCCGGCGGTTGCCGTGCCGTTCGCGTTGGTTTGGGCTACTGCTGCGGTCATGTGCTCTTAGTCACTTCCTGCGCTCGAGGCGAGCGCATTCGCGCCACCGACGATCTCGCTGATTTCCTGGGTGATCTGTGCCTGGCGCACCTGGTTGGCCTCGCGGCTCAGGGTGTTCACCAGCTCGTTCGCGTTGTCGGTTGCCGCCTTCATGGCGGTACGACGTGCGGCCGACTCCGACGCTGCCGCATCGAGCAGCGACGAGTAGATGCGGGTGTTGATGTACTTCGGGAGGAGGGCGGACAGCAGCGTCCCGGCCTCCGGCTCGAAGTCGTACTGAGCCGTCGGCGCAGCACCGTTCGAGTCGGAGAGCATGTCGTCCCCGAGCTCGAAGTTTTCGTCCTGGTAGCTGATCTCCAGGGGCGCCATCCGGCGCACCTCGGGCGCCTGCGTCAGCATCGACACGAACTTCGTGTAGACGATGTGCAGTTCGTCGACGCCCTCGATCGTGCCCTCACCGTTGTGGGCCGGGATGCTGGTCCCCGACCCCGCCATGAACAGCTCCACGAGGTGCCTGCTGGCCCGTGCCGCGTCGGCGTAGCCCGGGTCCTGGGAGAACCCGGTCCAGGCGCCCTTCACGTCGCGGTCGCGGAAGGTGTAGTAGGTCAGGCCCTTCGTGCCGAGCACGTAGAGCACCGGCTCCTTGCCCTCGCTGCGCAGCAGCGCGAACAGCTCCTCGGCCTCCTTGAGGACGTTGGAGTTGTAGCCGCCGCACATGCCGCGGTCGCTGGTGACCACCAGCACGGCCGCACGCTTCGGGTTGGCACGCTCGTTGAGCAGCGGGTGATCGAGCGATCCCGAGGCACTCGCCAGCGCGGAGAGCACCTTGGTGATCTCCTCGGCGTACGGCTTGGAGGCCGCGACCCGAATCTGCGCCTTGGTGATGCGGGAGGTGGCGATCAGCTCCTGCGCCTTGGTGATCTTCTTGGTCGAGTTGACCGACTTGATGCGGGAGCGCAATTCGCGCAAGTTCGCCATCTACTCAGTCCCTCCTTCCCAATTAGTGTCCGTCACGGCCGTCGCCCTCACTTGGTGACGTGCTTGCGGGTGACGGAAACCTGCTCCTGGCTGACCTCGTCGGCGCCAAGCGCGGACGCCTCGGCCTCGTTGACGACGCGGCTGCCGTCGGACGCGAGGAAGCCCTGCTTGAACTTGTCGGTCGCGGCGGTCAGCGCCTCGATCGAGCTGTCGTCGAGCGCCTTGCCGCCCGCGATCTGCTCGTACACGCCAGCGGCGTTGCGGTGCAGATCCTCGAGCAGCTCGGACTCGAAGCGGCGGACGTCGCCGACCGGCACCGAGTCGAACACGCCCTCACCGGCAAGGTAGATCGAGACGATCTGATCCTCGACGGCAATCGGGCTGTACTGGTCCTGCTTGAGCAGCTCGACCAGACGCTGGCCGCGCTCGAGCTGGGCCTTCGAGGCGTCGTCCAGGTCGGACGCGAAGGCGGAGAACGCCTCGAGCTCACGGAACTGGGCCAGCTCCAGACGCAGCGAGCCGGACACCTTCTTCATGCCCTTAGTCTGGGCGGCGCCACCGACGCGGGACACCGAGATGCCGACGTTGATCGCGGGGCGGATCCCCTTGTTGAACAGGTCGGACTCGAGGAAGACCTGACCGTCGGTGATCGAGATGACGTTCGTCGGGATGTAGGCCGAGACGTCGTTCGCCTTGGTCTCGATGATCGGCAGGGCCGTCAGCGAGCCGCCGCCGAGCGCGTCGGACAGCTTCGCCGAACGCTCCAGCAGGCGGGAGTGCAGGTAGAACACGTCGCCGGGGTAGGCCTCGCGTCCCGGCGGGCGACGCAGCAGCAGCGAGATGGCGCGGTACGCCTCGGCCTGCTTGGTCAGGTCGTCGAACACGACGAGGACGTGCTTGCCCTGGTACATCCAGTGCTGGCCGATGGCCGAGCCGGTGTACGGGGCCAGCCACTTGAAGCCGGCGGAGTCGGAGGCCGGGGCGGCGACGATGGTGGTGTACTCCATCGCACCGTTCTCCTCCAGCGCCTGCTTCACGCCTGCGATGGTGGAGCCCTTCTGGCCGATCGCGACGTAGATGCAGCGGACCTGCTGCTTCGGGTCGCCAGTCGCCCAGTTGGCCTTCTGGTTCAGGATCGCGTCGATGCAGACCGCGGTCTTGCCGGTCTTGCGGTCACCGATGACGAGCTGACGCTGGCCGCGGCCGATCGGGGTCATCGCGTCGATGGCCTTGATGCCGGTCTGCAGCGGCTCCTCGACCGGCTGGCGCTCGAGCACCGTTGCCGCCTGCAGCTCCAGGGCGCGGTTCTCGGTCGACTCGATCTCGCCGAGGCCGTCGATCGGCTGGCCGAGCGGGTTCACGACGCGACCAAGGAAGGCGTCGCCGACGGGAACGGAGAGGACGTCGCCGGTCCGCTTGACCTGCTGCCCCTCCTCCAGGTCCTGGAAGTCACCAAGGACGACGGCACCGATCTCGGTGGCGTCCAGGTTCAGCGCCACACCGAGGACGCCGCCGGGGAACTCCAGCAGTTCGTTGGCCATCGCCGACGGCAGGCCGGTGACGTGCGCAATGCCGTCGCTGGTGTCGGACACCGTGCCGACCTCCTCACGGGAGGCCTCCGGGGAGTAGCTCGCGGTGTAGTTCTCGATCGCGCTACGGATCTCGTCGGAGGAGATCGTCAGCTCCGCCATGTTCTTCCTGCTCTCGGTATCTGGTCTCGAAAATGGTTCGGGAGGGTGGGTGCTGCGGGCCGCAGCGGTGGACGCCGGCTACTTGAGGTTCTTGCGAAGCGACGCGAGTCGTCCCGCGGCACTGCCGTCGATGACCTCGTCACCCACGCGGACCACGAGTCCACCGAGGAGTTCGGGGTCGACCTCCACGTGCACGGTGACCGGCTTCCCGTAGGTCCGGGTCAGCGTCTCGGCGAGCCGCTGAGCCTGCGCGTCCGACAGCGGGGTGGCGCTGCGCACGTGGGCGACCGCCTTATCGCGTCGGGCCGCGGCCAGCTCGGACAGCTCGTTGAACGCATCTGCCGGTGCCGACTGCAGCCGACCGACCGCCTGACCAGCCAACGCCTCGGTGACCGCCGTGACCTTGCCGTACAGCAGCGTGGACAGCAGCTTCCGCTTCGCCGCCGCGGGCTGGGCACGATCGGACAGGTTCTGCTCGAGGTCGGCGTTGCCTGCCACGATGCGTCCGAGCCGGAACAGCTCGTCCTCGACGGTGTCGAGCTGGTTCTGGTCGTCGGCTGCGCGCAGCAGCGACTCCCGGCCGAGCTGGACCAGCGAGTTGCGCAGGTCCGCGGAGGTCGACCAGTCCTGGCCAGCTGCCGCCTTCAGCGTCGCCAGCGTCTCGGCGGACACCTTGCCCGAGAACACCTGCTCGGCGAGCGCCTGCCGGACGGCCGCGGGGGCCGACGGATCGGCCAGCGCGGCGCGGAGGGTGCGCTGGCCGTCGAGGACCTCGACCGCCGTGAACAGCTCCGCGCCGGTCTGTGCCGCAGCCGCGGTCGCCGCGCCGGCCGAAACCCCGGCCAACGCTGATTCCAGGGCGCTCCTCGTCTGAGTCAGCGCCTCACGGCTTGCTGCGTACATGGTGCTCACTTTCCGTTCGCGGAGCTGACGGCGTCCAGTTCGCTGAGGAAACGGTCGATGGTGCCTGCCCGCTTCACGTCGTCGGCGAGGGTCTCACCGATGACCTTCTCGGCGAGGTCGACCGCGGTACGGCCGAGATCACTGCGCAGTTCCGCAACGATCTGCTGACGCTGAGCGGTGAGCTGGCTGTTGCCCGCGGCAACGATGCGGTCGCTCTCCTCCTGCGCCTGCACCTTCATCTCGGCGATGATCTGCTGGCCCTGGGTGCGGGCGTCCTCGCGGATCGCCGCGGCCTCGGTGCGCGCGTCGGCCAGCTGAGCGCGGTACTGCTCGAGCGCAGCCTTCGCCTCCGACTGGGCCTCCTCGGCACGCTTGATGCCGCCCTCGATCTGGTCGGTACGGTCGGCCAGCACCTGCTGGAACTTCGGGAGGATGAACTTCCAGAAGACGACGCCGATGACGGCGACACAGACCAGCGACCAGACGATGTCATAGGTCGCGGGGAGCAGAGGATTGATGTCCTCGCCCTCCGCGGCCGCGATCACTGCAATGTTCGTCATGGCGTGATCAGAAAATGAAGCCGGCGACGAGGCCGATCAGCGCCAGGGCCTCGGTGAACGCGATACCGAGGAACATGTTGGTACGGATCTGGCCGGCCAGCTCGGGCTGACGGGCGATGCCCTCGATGGCCTTGCCGACGACGATGCCCACGCCGATGCCGGGGCCGATGGCGGCGAGGCCGTAACCGATGGCGCCGAAGCCCTCACCGGTGGTGGTGGTCGTAACGGCTTCCTGTGCCAGGTACGCGAGGCTCATTGGTTTTCCGTTCCCTTTCTGTTGCCCGACGCCGGGTTCGGCGAAGGGTCAGTTTGTGTGGTGTGTCAGGCAGTCAGTGCAGGCCTGAGCGGAGATCCGTGCGGATCGTCCGGTCAGTGCGAGTCGGCGTGCAACGCCAGGTCGATGTACACGGCGGTCAGCAGGGCGAACACGTACGCCTGCAGGAAGATCACCAGCATCTCGAAGAGGGTGAAGCCGAACCCGGCTGCCAGCGAGAAGATGCCGAACACCTTCATTCCCGCGGCTGCCTCGAAGAAGAAGAACTGGGTGGCGCTGAAGAACAGCACGAGCATGATGTGGCCGGCGAGCATGTTGGCCATGAGTCGCACGGTCAGCGTGAACGGCCGCAGGATGAAGGTCGAGATGAACTCGATCGGAATCAGCAGCACGTGCAGCGCGATCGGGACGTTCGGGACGACGATGGACGACTTCACGTACTTGAAGAAGCCGTACTTCTTGATGCCGACGTAGTTGAACACCACGTACGCGAGCGCGGCCAGGACGATCGGCATGCCGACCCGGGCGTTCGACGAGATGTTCAGGAACGGGATGACACTCGACGCGTTCAGGAACAGGACCGTGAAGAAGATCGTGACCAGGACGGGCAGGAAGCGCTTGCCCTGTTCCTTACCGAGCACCTCGTCGGCGATCTGCTCCTTGACGAAGTTCAGGCCGATCTCGGCCACGTTCTGCACGCCGCGAGGGATGAGCTTCGGGCTGCGCATCGCGTACGCGAAGAACGCGAGCAGGACGACCGACATCAGGATGCGGATCAGCATCAGTCGGTCGAGCTCGAACGGGGTGCCCTCGAACAGCACAGCGGGAGGGAAGAAGTCGGTTAGTGACGGCGGATGGAATTCCGCGGCCAAGGTGGTGACGCTCAGCGGTCTCTCCCGTTGTCGTGGCCGCAGGCGGCATCGCCTGCGGTTCGATCGGACATTGACGAACTAACAAGTCGACAAGGTCGGCTCGCGTGTTCGTCAGCCGCTGAGGTCCACGCGCATCCATGGATGTCGCTGGTCCTGCGTCTGTCGGTGTCGGCGACTGTCGTCGACTCGGCGGCCCCACCACGTGCGGATCCGGTCGACTAGACCGATTCCGAACACACTCGAACGGAGTCACCTGTGCGGCTGCCAGCCGACGCTGTTTCGTCTGATTCGCGTCGTTCCAGCACTCGCGTGGGGTCGACCCTATCAACACTTCTACGACGTTGTGTAGACGGGGGTCGATCAAACCGGTCAACTACTGGCCGTAGTACTACTTTCCGTCGGACTCCGCGTCGCCCGGATCGGGGCTGTCGACGTACGGAACCTTCACCCGCAGCAATCCGTACGTCTCGGCGCCGAGCACGATCACGAGCGCCAACACCATGACGATGACCAGTGCACCCTTGCTGTAGAAGTCCATCCCCTTCAACAGCCCCAGCACCAGGATCGCCAGGATCATCTTCAGCAGCCAACTGCCGAGCAGGATCAATCCCGACGTCGCGGGCGGCATCTTCTCGGTGAACAGCACGGCCAGCGCGGTGCAGAGGATGAACCCGCCGCCGACCGCGACCCCGATCAGCGCACCCCACAGCCCGGGCAGGCCCGCGACCAGCGCGGCCACCACGGACCCGAGGACCGCGAGGGCGACCAGCCCCGCCAGTCCCCAGCGCACCGCGGCGCGAAGCGGTGCGGACGGATCGGGCAGGGGTTCCGGAGAGAAGCTCACAGCGGTCCAGGGTAGCGGGCGCCCGCGCGCCTCCCCCGCAGCACCGTCAGCCGGCGCCGCCGTCGCGATCACGCACCCGCTGCACCCGCAGCGACGGCACCGCGGTCACCACCAGGGCGAAGACCAACCCCCCCGCGACGAGCAACACCACGATCCGCCGGTCGAACAGGGCCGAGCCGACCGCACCGAAGGCCAGCACCCCGACCCACAAGTAGATCAACAGGACCACACGCCGATGCGAGTGGCCGATCTGCAGCAGCCGATGATGCAGGTGCATCTTGTCCGGGGCGAACGGGCTGCGGCCCGCCATCGTGCGGCGGACCACCGCGAGCAGCAGGTCCAGGATCGGAATGAACATCACCGCACCGACCAGCAGCAGCGGCGAGAGCAGGCCGAGCATGTCGCGGGATCCGTACGCGTTCAGCGGGATCCGCCCCGAGGCGCTGGTGGCGATCGCGGCGAGCATCAGACCGATCAGCATCGACCCGGAGTCGCCCATGAAGATCCGGGCGGGCTGAAAGTTGTGCGGCAGGAAGCCGAGGCAGGCGCCGGCCAGGGCTGCCGCCATCATCGCGGGCGGGTAGGCGCTCACGTCACCGCCCTGTTCGTGCAGCAGCCCGACGGAGAACACGCAGATCGCCACCGACGCGATCAGCCCGAGACCCGCGGCAAGGCCGTCGAGGCCGTCAACGAAGTTCATCGCGTTGATCATCACGACCGCGACCAGCGCGGTGAACAGCCCGCCCTGCAACTGGTCGAGGACGACGGTGTTCACCCCGCCGAACGGGACGTAGAGCACCAGCCAACTGACGCCCATCACGACCATCACGCCCGCGGCGGTGACCTGGCCGACGAACTTGGTGAGCGCGTCGAGGCCCCAGCGGTCGTCGACGAACCCGACCGCGACGATCACCGTCGCCGAGACCAGGGCCGCGGGGATGTCCTTGGTGTTGTATTCGAATCCGCGCATCAGCGCAGGAAGTTGCTGCGCGAACAGCAGGGCGGCGACGAACCCGAAATAGATGCCGAGGCCGCCGAGCCGCGGTGTCGGCGTGACGTGCACGTCCCGGTCGCGGGGCACCGCGACCGCACCGAACCTGAGCGCGAACAGGCGCACCGCCCCGGTCGCAAGAAACGTGACGACCGCGGCGGTGAACAGCACCAGCAGCAGTTCCCGCAGCGGCACCCCGGCGCCGCGGGTCGCCTGGCCGTCTGCGAGTAGGAGCGTGGCGTCGACTGCGGTCACTGTGCCGTGCTCACCCTCACGCCCCGCCCCCGAGCAGACTCTCGACCGTCACGCCGAGCACCTCGGCGATCTCCGGCGTCGGCACCGCACCCTCACGCAGGATGCGCGGGACGTCGGAGGTCAGGTCGACGATCGTCGAGGCGAGCGCGTGCTCGGCAGGCCCGCCGTCGAGGTACACGCCGACACCGCCGCCGAGCTGATCCCGCGCCTCCGCCACGGTCGTCGCTGGCGGCTGCCCGGAAATGTTCGCGCTCGACACCGCCAGCGGGCCGACCTCCCGGAGCAGTTCCAGGGCGACCGGGTGCAGCGGCATCCGCAGCATCACCGTCCCCCGCGTGTCCCCCAGATCCCACGCCAGCGAGGGCGCCTGCTGGACAACGAGACTCAGCCCGCCGGGCCAGAAGGCCCGGATCAGTTCGCGGGCCTCGGGGCGCACCGCGAACACCAGACCGTCGATGGTGTTCCAGGAACCGACAAGGACCGGCACCGGCATGTCCCGGCCACGCCCCTTGGCCCGGAGCAGGCTCGCGACGGCGTCGCTGTCGAAGGCGTCGGCGGCCAGCCCGTACACCGTGTCGGTGGGGACGACCACCAGCCGACCGGCCTTGAGTGCATTGCCGGCCGCCCTGATTCCGGCCTCGCGCGTGTCGGGTTGCCCGCAGTCGTAGACGATGCTCACCTGTTCATCCTTTCACCGGCCAAACGGACCGCTGTCGCCACCACCCTCTCAGGGTCGTCGCGCTGCCTCCGCCGCCGTCGCGACACGCCGGGCCACCACGAACCGCGGCTTGCCCGCGAGGTCGTCGTGCTCGGCAACCTCCCCGAACACCCGCCGCTCCCGCAACAGCGCGGCCACCTGGCCGCCATTGCTGTCATCGTGCTCAATCGCCAGGGCACCGCCGATCCGCAACCATCGGGCGATGTTCGCGACCATCGGCGTGATCACCGACAACCCGTCCGACCCGCCGAAGAGCGCCGAGTGCGGATCGTGCTCGGCGACCTCCGCGTCGAGCGGGGCCCCCTCGGGGATGTACGGCGGGTTCGACACGATCAGGTCGACACCGCCCTCCAGTTCCGGAAGCAGGGTTCGTACGGTCACGTCGCCCTGATGCAGCACGATCGGCGTGTCCCCCCGCGCACTCCGCGCGTCGGCGTTCCGGCGCGCCCAGGCGAGGGCCTTCGACTCCAGTTCGACGGCGTGCACCACCGCGTCGGGACGCGCGTGCGCGATCGCCAACGCCAGGGCCCCGGATCCGGTGCACAGGTCGAGCACGACCGGGGGCCGGGTCGGGGTCGACTCGAGCACCGCAAGCGCCCACGCGAGCAGCAGTTCGGTCTCCGGGCGGGGCACGAACACGCCCGGCCCGACCGCGAGGTCAATTTCTCCCATGGAGGCGATACCGGTGATGTGCTGCAACGGAATTCGCTTGGCCCGCTGCGCGACCAGGTCGCGATAGGTCGCGATGACGTCGGGGTCGACGAGCGGCACCAGGCCGAGGCGTCCGCGTTCGACGCCGACCACGTGCGCGGCGAGGAGCTCCGCGTCCGTCCGCGGGCTGGGCACACCGGCGTCCTCGAGGGCTCTGGTGGCGTCGAGGATGGCCAGGCGCAACGGTTGTCGGGTCACGGGTTCAGCCTGCCATGACCATCACGAAGCGGGCACGGAACGGTCACGCACGCTCCCCCGGACCCGGAATGTCCGGATACGTTCGGAGGGTCGGGACAAGGCAACCGGAAGGAATCCTCATGCTGCACTCACGGTTCACGGTCCGCGCGGCGGCGGTGGCGGCACTCGGCGGGGCGGTCGTGGTCGGCGCACCCGCACTCGCGATCACGGCACCGATCGACGTCCAGCCGACGCCGCTCGGCTGCCAGGGCGGCGTCGCAACGGTCCAGTCGCTCACCCACACGGACAACGACGGGATCGAACCCGACGACCTGCTGTTCGTCGTGAACGAGCAGGGCAGGTCGGGGCCCGACGTCAACTGGATCAACATCACCACCGGCGAGACCGGCGCGGACCGGATGACGCCGACCGAGGAGATCCTCAACGCACCGGCGGTGCTCGTCGAACCGGAGGGCGGCGTCGTGCTGTCCGCGGTGTGGGGGCCCTACGAGAACGCCACGGGCGAGAACTGCTTCCTGCTGCCGGGGATCGACGTCACCGAACTGGCCGGGGAACCCGACGACTGACCGGAGGCAGGCCCGGCCCGTCGCTCACTCCGCGGCGAGCCGGGCCTCTCGGTCGGCCTTCCCGAGCGCATCGAGCAGTGCGTCCATATCCCCGTCCAGCACGGCGTCGAGGTTGTGCGCCTTGAAGCCGATGCGGTGGTCGGTGATCCGGTTCTCCGGAAAGTTGTAGGTGCGGATCCGCTCGGACCGGTCGACGGTGCGGACCTGGCTGGCGCGGCCCGCGGACGCCTCGGCCTCCGCCGCCTCTTCCGCTGCGGCCTGCAGGCGCGCGGCGAGCACCTGCATGGCGCGGGCCTTGTTCTGCAACTGGGACCGCTCGTTCTGGCAGGTCACGACGATGCCGGTCGGCAGGTGCGTGATCCGGACCGCGGAGTCGGTGGTGTTGACACCCTGCCCGCCCTTGCCCGACGACCGGTAGACGTCGATGCGCAGATCGCCCTCGTCGATCTGCACCTCCTCGACCTCGTCGGGTTCCGGGTAGATCAGCACCCCCGCCGCGGAGGTGTGCACCCGGCCCTGCGACTCGGTCACCGGGACCCGCTGCACCCGGTGCACGCCGCCCTCGAACTTGAACCGGGCCCACACGCCGTCCCTCGCGTCGCCCTTGGTCTTGATCGACAGGGTCGCGTCCTTGTAGCCGCCGAGGTCGGAGATGGTGGCGTCGAGCACCTCGACGCGCCAACCGTGCCGCTCGGCGTAGCGGATGTACATGCGGGCGAGGTCGGACGCGAACAGCGCGGACTCCTCGCCGCCCTCCCCCGACTTCAGTTCGAGGACCACGTCGTCGGCGTCGTGCGGGTCGCGCGGTGCGAGCAGGTCGGTCAGCGCGACATCCAGCTCGGCGACGAGGGCCTCCAGCGCGGGCACCTCGGCCGCGAACGCGGAGTCGTCGGCGGCCAGCTCGCGGGCGGCCTCGAGATCCTCGCGGGCGGCGACCAGTTTGGTGTGCGTCGCCATGATCGGCGCGAGTTCGGCGAACCGCTTCCCCACCCGGCGCGCTGCGGCCGGATCGTTGTGCAGCGACGGGTCGGCCAGCTGCAGTTCGAGGCCGGCGTGTTCGGCAAGGATGTCGTCGATGGCCGACGGCTGGGTGGTGCCCGCCATGGTGCGCTCCAGATTCGAGAGGTGATGCGGTCGAGGGGTACGGGAGGCAAAAACGCCGACGCCCGGCCTGCAAGGTGCACAGGACGGGCGTCGGCGGTGTCGCTAGCTGTCGGCAGCGGCCTTCTTCGGGGCGCGCTTGCCGTAGCGGGCCTCGAAGCGGGCGACGCGGCCGCCGGTGTCGAGGATCTTCTGCTTGCCGGTGTAGAACGGGTGGCACTGCGAGCAGACCTCGACGACGATGCGTCCGGACTCCTTGGTGCTGTGGGTCTCGAACGTGTTCCCGCAGCCGCAGACGACGGTGGTCGCCACGTACTCGGGGTGAATTCCTGCCTTCATGGTGTCCCTTTCGATGGTCGCCGGGTCGACTCCGAGACTCGAAGCCGTGAACCGGAACCGGACATGGTTTTCGTAGCACGCGGCAGATGCCGATGCGCGATCGGTCATTCTGCCAGAGGCCGCTGACGTTCTCCTAAACGGCCAGGCAGCCGAATCTGTTCCCGGCGCTGCGCTCCGCACCGTGCGTGATTTTTACCCCAGTCGGGGTAAAAATCACGCACGGCAGCGGAGCTGCTTAGAGGCCCAGGTCCGCGAGCCCGAGCAGCGACCGGTACTCGACGCCCTCGGCGGCGATGACCTCGTCGGCACCGGTGGCCCGGTCCACGACCGTTGCGACGCCGACCACGATGGCGCCCGCCTCACGCAGTGCCCGGACCGCGGTGAGCGGCGAGTTGCCGGTGGTGGTGGTGTCCTCGACGACGAGCACCCGCTTGCCGGTGACGTCGGGGCCCTCGATCTGCCGCTGCATGCCGTGCGCCTTCGCGGCCTTGCGCACCACGAACGCGTCGATCGGCCGCCCCGGCGCGTGCATGACGGCCAGCGCAACCGGGTCCGCGCCCATCGTCAGGCCACCGACCGCGTCGAAGTCCCAGTCCGCGACCAGCTCCCGCAGCAGGGCCCCGATCAGCGGGCCTGCCCGGTGGTGCAGGGTCGCGCGGCGCAGGTCCACGTAGTAGTCGGCTTCCTTGCCGGATGACAGGGTGACCTTCCCGTGCACCACAGCCAGCTCCCGCACGAGCCCGGCGAGCTCAGCCTTCTCCGTCATCGACCGCTCCTTCTTCCGTGCCTTGTCGGCCTTGAAGCCTAGTCGCTGCGGTGCCCGCCCCGAACCACCGGCTCAGCCGCCCGCGACCTCGTCGTTCACCGCCCGGTCCGCCGGTAGCTCGATCGGCAGCGCCTCGAACCGCGACACCGCACGCACCCCGAGGGCTCGGGCGACCGGCCCGGTGCCGGTCCCCCGCAGCAGGGTGTCGGTTGCGGCGGCCTGGTCGTTGTAGACGCGAGCGGCGCCCGCGAGTCGCTGCTCGGTGACCTGCAGTTCGAGGATCGGGCGCTGGATGGTCCAGTCGTTCCTGAGCTGCGGATCGGCGGCGGCGCCGGCCGTCACCCGGTGCAGTGCGGCGGTGATCGCGTCCTCCGCCGCCGCCTGGTCGGCGAGGGGCGCGGCGTCCGCGCGCAGGCCGAGGGCGAGCGCCCGGGCGCCGGCGAGGGGGGTGACCGCGTCCGGGTCCAGGCCCGCGGCCCTGGCGACGGTGACGAGGTGATCGGTCTGTTCGTAGCGGCGGCCGAGTTCGACCTCGAGAAGGTGCCTGCTGCCGGTCAGGTTCGCGCCGGTCCGCCGCGCCCGACGCGCGACGATCCCCACCCAACAGCCGAGAACAATGACACCAATAGCCACAACCGCCACAGAAATCACAACAGTCACAACAACGAAATCTACTCACATGGGACATTTGCCGCCACATCGCGGCGGCGGGGCGGCGGCCCGTCAGTCGTCGGCGCGCAGGTTCAACGGATGCGGCAGCGGACGCCCCGGATCGTGCGCGGCGTCCGCGGGGATGCCCGCAGGTTCGGACACCGGCGGCAGGACGTGCAGGATCCCGGACAGCCGGGAGACGGCCTCGATCGCGGCGTCCCAGTCCCGCCCGCTGCTCGTGATCGGCAGCGAGCCGAGGGTCCAGTCCCCCTCGCTCCACAGCATCTGCACCTGCGGCGGCACCGTCTCCGCGAACGTCACCATCCGCTGGTCGCACACCCGTCGGGCGATCTCGAGGTCCGTCGCGAACACCACGCGCGGGCCGATCGCACCGAGCAGGTTGAGGTCGGTGTCCTTCGGCGGCGGCGTCGACTTCAGCCGCAGGTCGATGTCGACGTCGGAGCCGACGGACCGCTGCACCGCGACGATGGTCACCGCCTCCGGCAGGTCGAACAGCACGAAGTTCTCACCGCGCCGGGTGCCGTGCACGACGTCGACCGCACCGAGGTATTCCTGACGCGCCAGCGCGGCCCGATGCCAGTTCGACGGCAGCTGATCGTCGGACTCGTTGTAGATGTAGCCCTGCGCCTTCGCCCAGATCTGCCGGACGCGCCCGAACTGCTCGCGCCTGCTGCGGTCGACGTACAACAACACGATCGCGCCTGCGAGCGCGATCGCCGAGAGTCCGAACCAGATGAGCGTCATCGTTCGTCACCTTATCCAGCCCGCGCGCTGCGCGCGGCACTCGGCTCGAAGTCGGTGGTCAGTTTCCACCGAAATCACCCAGATCCGGGATCGTGGTGCTGATGATGACGCGGGCGGTGACGGTGCCGTCCCCGGCTCGGTCCCCCTGGACGACGACGGTCTCGCCGACCCGCAGATCGGCGACCGTGCTCGCCCCGAGCGCGATCACCCGGGTCGACGCGTCGGTGTGGACGGTGACCTGCGATCCGCCGATACCGTCGAGGATCAGGGTTCCGCCGTCGTTGGAGCTCACGCTGCCGACGGCCGCGCCCGCCGCCCCGATCGCCTCCCCGACACCGCCGGGGATCTGCGACAGGTCCGGCGGCACGATCTCCGGTTCCGCCGTCGGCGACGGCGGCGTCGGGCGCGGCGTGACCGGCGGTCGGGTCGCGGTGGTCGACGGCGCCGCCGCGGTGGTGTCGTCGCCACCGCCGCCGGAACCGAGCAGCATCGCGCCGATGCCGACCACAGCGACGAGCAGCAGCCCGGCGACCGTGAAGGCCGCGATCAGCACACCCTTCCCCGGTCCCTTCTTCGGCTCCTCCGGGCCCGGCGCAGGAGGAATCGGCGGCGGCGCGCCCGGCGGCGACTGGTAGGCGTCGTAGGTGGGGTACGCCTGGGTCGCGTTCGGGGCGTGCCCCTGGGCGTCGTAGGTGGGATACGCCTGGGTGGGCTGCGGCTGCTGCGCCTGGTAGGCGTCGTAGGTCGGGTACGTCTGGGTGGGCTGCGGCTGCTGCGCCTGGTAGGCGTCGTACGTCGGGTACGCCTGGGTCGGCTGCGGAGCCTGGCCCGGATGCCCCTGCGACGGATACGCCTGGGTGGGATACGCCTGGGTGGGGTCGGCGACCGCGGGATACGCCTGGGTCGGGTAGGCCTGGGTCGGATGGTCGCCGTAGGCCTGCCGGGGGTCGGTGGTGTAGCGCGGACCGTCGAACTGTTCGGTCCGCTGGTCGGGCATCGACTCTGCGGCACGTTGCGCCCACTGCGCCGTCGGGTCGGACTCGACGGGCACGGCCTCGGTGCCGTCGGGGATGCGCTTGTCGTCCGCGTTGCTCATGATCGATCCTGCTCTTTCCGCCGGGTCGGGCCGACCCTCCAGAGTAGGCACCGATGCTGAAGACAGCCTGTGAGACGCGGACGGACCCCCGCTACTGCATCGCATCCCAGGTGATCGGTTTCGCCATCGCGGCCGGGAACTTCTTGCGCAGATAGCCGGTCAGTTCCAGGACGTGGGTGCGCATCGCATCCTCGGCCGCGACCGCGTCACCCGCGTCGATCGCGGCGAGGATCTCCGCGTGCGCCTGGTGGACCTTCGCCCGCCGATGCGCGGGGTACTCGACCCCGAGCGCGACGCCTTCGAAGATCCCGTCGACCGCGTCGATGAGGAACCCGAACAGGGCATTGCCCGACGCCCAGGCAATCACGTCGTGGAAGGTCTTGTTGGTCTCAAGGAAGACGTCGAGGTCCTTGAGGTTTTCCCCCATCTTGGCGACGGACTCGGCGAGCAGTGCGCGCTGCTCGTCGGAGCTGCGGTCGGCCGCAAGCCGGGCCATCAACGGTTCGAGACCGACCCGCGCCTCGACGATGGTGGAGAACGGCGCGCCCTCGAACTGCAGCACCAGCCCGAGGCTGTTCATCAGGTGGGAGGCGTCGGGCTTCTCGACGGTCGGCCCGCCGCCGGGACCGGGTTTGAGGGAGATGGCGCCCGAGAGTTCCAGATAGCGCAGCGCCTCCCGCAGAGTGCCGCGGCCGACCTGGTACTCGTCGAGCATCAACCGCTCGGACGGCAGCCGGTCACCGGGGCGTAGCCCGCGGCGGTCGATCTCCGCCACGATCCGCCGCGCGATGATCATCGCCGTCTTCTGCGGCCGGTCGGACCTGCTGCTCACCACCACGTGTTCGCCCCCCTGACGTCCTCGATCCGCTACCTACGCGGCGGTAAGGACTGTACCGTCGGACCCCCGGGCACGCGGCCAATGATGCGCAATGTGGCGTCCGCCTCACCGCCGCGGCGATCACAGCTCGGCGGGTTTGTCCCGACGGACACGAGTGAGATGTGTCTCACGCAAACCGGCCCGGATCCGTTGAATCACCCGAATGATGCCGATAGTTTCGAAGCGGCGCCGCACGGCGCCGCAGCGCGCCCGACCCACACAGGCCTCGCCCCTCACGAGCCCCGGGTCGGGTCGCCGAAGACGCAGGCGCACGGTCCGCGACCCCCCTCCCGGACCGTGCGCCTGTGCCGTATTTAATTGCGGTCGAATACCTTTCGTCCGCGGCGCCCGATCGGAGCCGAGCGCCGCGTCCGGGTCAGCCGAGCACGAGGGTGTCGCCGTCCTCGGCGGCGGTCACGGCGACGGTGTCGCCGTCGTGCACCTCGCCCGCGAGCAGCTTCTTGGCGAGCTGGTCGCCGATCGCCTGCTGGATCAGCCTGCGCAGCGGCCGCGCGCCATACAGCGGGTCGTAGCCACGCACCGCCAACCACATCCGCGCACCCGGCGTCACGTCCAGCGTCAGCCGCCGCGCCTGCAGCCGCTTCGCGAGCTGCCCGAGCTGGATGTCGACGATCGACTCCAACTGCTCCTCGGACAGCGGATCGAAGATCACGACGTCGTCGAGACGGTTGATGAACTCCGGCTTGAACTTGCTGCGCACCGCCGTCATCACCTGGTCCCGGTCACCGCCCGCGCCGAGGTTCGAGGTGAGGATCAGGATGGTGTTGCGGAAGTCGACAGTGCGTCCCTGCCCATCGGTCAACCGGCCGTCGTCGAGCACCTGCAGCAGGATGTCGAACACGTCCGGGTGCGCCTTCTCGACCTCGTCGAACAGCACCACCGTGTACGGCCGTCGCCGGACCGCCTCGGTCAGCTGACCGCCCGTCTCGTAGCCGACATAGCCGGGCGGGGCGCCGACCAACCGAGCCACCGAGTGCTTCTCGCTGTACTCCGACATGTCGATGCGGACCATCGCCCGCTCGTCGTCGAACAGGAAGTCCGCGAGGGCCTTCGCGAGTTCGGTCTTCCCCACCCCGGTGGGCCCGAGGAACAGGAACGAGCCGGTCGGCCGGTTCGGGTCGGCGACGCCGGCCCGCGCGCGCCGCACCGCGTCGGAGACGGCCTGCACGGCCTCGGCCTGCCCGACCACCCGCTTGCCGAGCTCGGCCTCCATCCGCAGCAGCTTCGCGGTCTCGCCCTCCATCATCCGGCCTGCCGGGATGCCGGTCCACGCGGACACGACGTCCGCGACATCGTCGGGGCCGACCTCCTCCTTGAGCATCACGTCGCCGTCGGAGGCGACACCGGATGCCTCGACCGCGGCGTCGAGCTTCTTCTCCAGCTCGGGGATCCGGCCGTAGCGCAGTTCCGCGGCCTTGCCGAGGTCGCCGTCGCGTTCGGCGCGATCCGACTCCCCACGCAGCACCTCCAGCTGCTCCTTGACCTCCCGGACCGAGTCGATGGCCTGCTTCTCGTTCTGCCAGCGCGCGTTGAGCTGACTGAGCTTCTCGCGGTCGTCCGCCAGTTCCTCGCGCAGCCGCGCGAGACGCTCCTGGGAGGCGGCGTCGGTCTCCTTGGTCAGCGCCATCTCCTCGATCTCGAGTTGGCGCACCTTCCGTTCCACCTCGTCGATCTCCACCGGCCGGGAGTCGATCTCCATCCGCAGCCGGGACGCGGCCTCGTCGACGAGGTCGATCGCCTTGTCCGGGAGGAACCGGGAGGTGATGTAGCGGTCCGACAGGGTCGCCGCCGCGACCAGTGCGGAGTCGGTGATGCGCACCCCGTGGTGCACCTCGTACCGCTCCTTGAGCCCGCGAAGGATCCCGACGGTGTCCTCGACTGACGGCTCACCGACCAGCACCTGCTGGAAGCGCCGCTCCAGCGCCGCGTCCTTCTCGATGTACTGGCGGTACTCGTCGAGGGTGGTGGCACCGACGAGGCGCAGTTCGCCGCGCGCGAGCATCGGCTTGATCATGTTTCCCGCGTCCATCGCCGACTCGCCGGTCGCGCCGGCGCCGACGATGGTGTGCAGCTCGTCGATGAACGTGATGACCTGTCCCGCACTGTTTTTGATGTCGTCGAGGACGGCCTTGAGTCGTTCCTCGAACTCGCCGCGGTACTTAGCACCGGCGACCATGGAGCCGAGGTCGAGGGAGATGACGGTCTTGCCGCGCAACGACTCCGGGACGTCGCCCGCGACGATGCGCTGCGCAAGCCCCTCGACGATCGCGGTCTTGCCGACACCCGGCTCACCGATCAGCACCGGGTTGTTCTTGGTGCGGCGGCTGAGAACCTGGACGACGCGGCGGATCTCGGTGTCGCGGCCGATGACCGGGTCGAGCTTGCCTGCGCGGGCGGCGGCGGTGAGGTCCGTCGAGTACTTCTCCAGCGCCTGGTAGCTGCCCTCGGGGTCGGGGCTGGTGACCCGGGCGCTGCCCCGGACGGCGGTGAACGCCTCCCGCAGCGCCTGCGGGGTGGCACCGTGCCCGACAAGAAGTTTCGCGATGTCGGAGTCGCCGGACGCGAGCCCGAACAGGACGTGTTCGGTCGAGACGTACTCGTCGTCCATTTCGGTGGCGAGGTGCTGGGCCGCGGTGATCGCCGCGATGGACTCCCGGCCGAGTTGCGGCTGGGTGGTGGCGCCGGTGGCGCGCGGCAGCCGGTCGACCAGGCTCTGCGCCTCCCGATGCACGATGGTCGGGTCGACGCCGACGGCCTTGAGCAGCGGTGCGGCGATGCCGTCGGTTTGGTCGAGTAGCGCGGCCAGCAGGTGCGCCGGACGGATGTCCGGGTTGCCCGCGGCGGAGGCCGACTGCAGAGCGGCGGTCAGTGCCGCCTGAGTCTTGGTGGTCGGAGAGAACGAATCCACTGAGTCACCCCTTCGGAAGACGTCGGTCGTCGCCTGCAAGCCTAGGCGGCATGCGGCGCTGTCACAGAGACCAACGCACGAAGGGTTGAGTCTGTTCCGCTCAACTCTGATGGCCTCGTCGCCGGTGCGCGACCGCTACGGGGCGTCGACCCCGGTCGTGCTCACCGGACCTCCTGCGTCCCCGGCAACACGACACCGACCGGACCGGAACCAACGCACAGTTCAAGGCCCGGGGTCAGCGGCCGCACCGACAGCGTCGACCCGGTCCCGTACAGCCGAACGAACACCGTGTTCAGCCCGGCCCGCACCGGCACCGACACCGGCTCCCCCGCCCCCAGCCCGACCGCGACGGCGCCGCCCGCCGTCGCGTGATAGTTCAGCTGCGCGGTCCACTGCCAGATCATCAGCGGCCCACCCAATCCCACGGTGCCGCCCGCCGCTCCGATCCGGGTGCCGCAGCCCGGGTCGGGTCCCGGCTCGGTCCACCGCACCGGCTGCACGGTCGCCTGGACGAGCCTGCCGGATTCGTCAAGGGCCCGCAGTTCCGGGGTGGTCTCGGCGAAGTCCGGACGCTCCGGCAGCGGCGCGAAGACGTGCGCGGCACCGTTCCACGGCGCCGCGACCGGCAGCAGTGCCATCAGTGACACCGGCTGGTCGAGCAGTGGCACGTCCCGGTGCGCGGACAGCGAGGCGCGCGCGGTCTCCAGATACTCGGCGCCGGGATTGTCGTTCCAGCTGCGGGCAAAGGTGACCGTCGACCAGACGCTCGACGCGACCAGTCCCGCGACCACCGCCGTCGCCACCGCCGGGGTCGCCGCGCGCCGGACGATCGCTCCGCACCGTCCCGGATCCGGCCGCCACGGCGCGCGCACGATCAACGCCAGGCCCAGTGCGAGGACGACGGCGCTGTCGCTGGTGTACCGCAGCGTCTGGGCGAGTTCGTAGGTGGTGTCGGGTCCGGAGCGGGCCACCATCATCGCGGCCTCGGACGCCGCCACGTAGCCGACCATCGCCGCGATCACCCAGCCGGTGCGTTGCTTGACCCGGAGGACGACGAACAGCCCCGCGACGACCACCACCCAGCCCGCGACGACCAGCCCGGCCGGGGGCGCGGCCCACGGCGGCCCCGGCGGCCAGCGTTCCCACCGCCACGGCCCGCCGAGCAGCGTGGGGAGCACCCCCAACGACGTTCCGTGGTGGGCGAATCGGAGCGCGTCGGCTGGCGCGGGAATCCGCAGACCGGTGTCCGCGACGGCGAGGTAGACGGTCGACCACACCGCGACGACGCCTGCCGCGGCGAGCCACAGCCCGCGACCGGTCCGCCACGCGGTCCGCAGCGGCGCGGCTGCGCCGTCCCCCCGCGCCGCCAACGCGACAACGGCGAACGCGACGAACGGCACCAGCACCGACTTCTCGAAGAACATCAACCCGACGGCGGTCACCACCGCCCCGGTGACGACGTAGCGGCGACGGCCGGTCCTGGCCAGCAGCAGCGCATCGCCGGCGACCCACGCCAGCGCCGCCTGCAGCGGCAGCGAGTTCAACCCGGCCGCCCACCACGCGAAGGACGGCACCGTGAGCGGGGTGAACAGGTACATCGCCAGCACCGCGAGCAGCGCGGGCCGGGGGCCGAGCAGCAGCCACAGCACCCGCAGCACGGCCAGCGCCGCCACCAGCTGCAGCACGATCAGCGTCACGGCGGCCGCCCACCACTGCAGCGGCGCGACCGTCGTCGTCAGGCCAGCAACCAGGAACGCGGCGGGCATCACGTGACCGTCGTGGTTGTAGAGCAGGAACTCCGGCGACAGCAGCGGCAGCGCCGCGGACCGACCGGTCAGGATCAGGTCGTCCCAGTACAGGTTGCCTCCGAGCGCGAGGGCACCCCGAACACCGGCCTGCGCGAGCACCAGCAGCAGCGCGAGCAGCAGGATCGGATGTGGTCGTACGGCCCAACCGCGGGGTGCGCCGGGCGCATCCCCGCGCTTCGGTTCCGCGTACCGGACGGACATCGCTCCGAGCCTAGTCAGCCGCGCGGGTTTGACCACCGGGCCCGCCGCTTCGTACGGTGGCGGCCACACAGTTATGTCGGGGCGCCCGTGCGTCCTAGTCATTGGGTTCGAGCATCGGCGGTGTCGGCGGGACGACGATGCACCGCTTCGGCGTGCCTCGACTAGGAAAACTGTGTCCACGAACCCCGTGCCCTCCGCACCCACCGTCCCGTCGGAACGACCCCCGGCCTCGGATCCCGGCTCGACCGCTGCCCCGTTCCGCACGTTGCGACGCCAGGCGGGCCCCGCCTTCCTTCCGATCGGTGTGCTGGCCCGGCTTCCGTTCGCGATGCTCACCCTCGGGATCAGCAGCTACGTCGCCCTCGTGCGGGACTCGTACGCCGCGGGCGGGCTTGCTGCGGGCAGCTACGCGCTCGGCGCCGCCGTCGGTGCGGCGCTCGCAGGCGCCTGCGCGGACCGCTACGGCCAGCGTCGAGTCATTCCGCCGCTGGTGCTGGCGAATTCGGTGCTCATCGCGCTCGTCCTGTTCGCCGCGACTGGCAGTCTGCCGCTGCTGATCCTGGTGTCCGCGATGTGCGGCCTCACCGTCCCGCCGATCGGTCCGTTCGCCCGGGTCCGGTGGACGGTGCTCGCCGACCGGGCGCTTCCGGCGGCCGAACGGGAGCGGGCCCGCGGCGCCGCGTTCGGGTACGAGACCCTCGCCGACGAGCTGACCTTCGTCTTCGGGCCTGCCGTCGTCGGGATCCTCGCGCGGGTCGGCGCGGAGGCACCGCTCGTCGCCTGTGTGCTGGCGACCCTGATCTTCGGGCTGTTGTTCGCCCGCCACCGCACCGCCGCGGCCGTGCCGGCGCCGCAGGCGGGGCCCGCCGCCGGTGTCGCCCCCCTGCGGTCCTTCCTGCGCGCGGACCGGGCGACGCTGGTGCTGACGATGCTCACGGTCGGCGCGCTGCTCGGCGCGCTGATGACCGGTGTCGTCGCGTTCGCGGGCGAGCACGGCGCGCTGTCCAACGCCGGGCTGATCTACGCGGGCTTCGGTGTCGGCTCGGGCGCCGCGTCGGTCGCGATCGGCAGGCTGCGGGCATCGGTCGGGCCGTTCCGACGGTTGACGGTGGCCGCGGTGTGGTCGGTGGCGGTGTGCGCGGTGCTCCCCGTCGTCCCCGACGGCTGGCTGCTCGCGGTCGCGCTGACGGCGTTGGGTCTCGGGATCGGGCCGATCATCGTGACCGTGTACGGGGTGGCGGCCGGGCACACCCCGACGGGCAGGCAGACGCTGCACATGGCGGTGCTCTCCGGCGCGTTGATCGCGGGCAACTCCATCGGCGCCCCGCTCGCGGGGGTGCTCGCCGAATCCGGTGGCGCGGCAACAGCGCTGCGGGGCGTGCTGGCGGTGTCGGCGGTGCTGCTCGCCCTGACGGTGCTCGCACGGGCGGCCGCCGCGGGTGGGCGGGCGGACGCCCCGGCGGCGCACCGATAGCGGGTCGCGCGTGGGCTCCGTGCCGGGGCCCACGCGCGAGCGGGTGCTACACGGCGCGCGCCGCGCCCTCCCAGTAGCGGGCCCGCAGGGCCTTCTTGTCCAGCTTGCCGATCGGCGTCAGCGGGAGCGAGTCGACGAAGTCGAC
Source organism: Rhodococcus sp. NPDC058505 (assembly GCF_042720095.1). NCBI lineage: Bacteria > Bacillati > Actinomycetota > Actinomycetes > Mycobacteriales > Nocardiaceae > Rhodococcus > Rhodococcus sp. NPDC058505. Next base: position 3,976 of record NZ_JBHXNB010000033.1, on the reverse strand, counting down.
GGTCTTCGGGGCGTGCACGGCGCCCTTCGCGTCCTTCACGATCGTGTACAGCTCGTCGGCGGTGACGGCCCCACCGTCACGGAGGACGACGCACGCCTTGACGGCCTCACCCCACTTCTCGTCCGGCACACCGACGACCGCGACCGACGCCACCGCGGGATGCGCGGAAATGACGTCCTCGACCTCCCGCGGGAACACGTTGAACCCGCCGGTGACGATCATGTCCTTCTTGCGGTCGACGATGAACATGAACCCGTCCTCGTCGAGGCGGGCGATGTCGCCGGTGTGCAGCCAGCCGCCACGCAGCGCCTCCTCGGTCTCGGCAGGCTTGTTCCAGTACTCCTTCATCACCAGCGGGCCGCGGACGCAGATCTCGCCGAGTTCGCCGCGCGGCACCTCGTTGAGCTCGTCGTCGAGCAGCTTGACGTTCAGCCACGGCACCGGGCGGCCGCAGGACGCGAGCCGCTCGGGATCGTCCGCGAGGTGCTCCTCCTTGCGGAGGACGGAGATCGTCATGCCGCACTCGGACTGCCCGAAGTACTGGAAAAAGATCGGGCCGAGCTTCGCGATGCCCTCCTGCAGGCGGGCCGGGGACATCGCGGCCGCACCGTAGAACAGCGTCTCCAGGCTGGAGACGTCGCGGGTCTGCAGGTCGGGGTGGTCGAGCAGCATGTAGATCATCGTCGGCACCAGCATCGTCGAGGTGATCCGGTACTTCTCGATCGCCTCGAGCACCGCGCCCGGCTCGAAGGCGGGCAGCACGACGAGGGAGCCGCCGCGCATCAGCGTCGGCACGAAGAAGGCCATGCCCGCGTGCGAGAGCGGGGTGCAGGCGAGGAAGCGCATCTCGTCGGGGAACTGCCACTCCGCCATCTGGATCTGCGGCAGCGTGACCCCGGACGCGAAGGTGTTGACGACGCCCTTCGGCTTGCCGGTGGTGCCGCCGGTGTAGACCATGCTCGACGGGTCGTCGCCGTCGACGTCGGCGGCGACGAGTCGCGCGGGCGCGAATCCGGATGCGAGGGCGAGGATGTCGATGCCGACCTCGGACGGGCCGAGCGCGAAGAGGTTCTTGAGGGTCGGGACGGCGGCCTTGAGTTCGGCGGCCCGCCCCTCGAACGCGGTGGGATCGAAGATCAGCGTCTCGATCTCGGCGTCACCGAGGATGTACGCGTGGTCGTCGACCGACCCCATCGGGGCGAGCGCGGTGTTGCGGCAGCCGAGGACCATCTGCGATCCGACGCTGATCAGCACCTCGGGCCGGTTCTTCGACAGCATCGCGACCGTCGACCCCTTACCGATGCCCTGCGACGCGAGGGCCTGGCTGAAACTGCTGATCTGGTCGCGCATCTGGCCGCCGGTGAGCACCACGTCACCGAGGTACAGCGCGGGCCGGTCCGCGTTGCGTTCGAGCGCGGTGATCAGCAGGTCCGCCAGGAACTGCGGTCGGTGCAGGACGTCGGTGGTCATGGGAACTCCGCTCGTGATGGGCGCCGGGCGCGCGTGGTGTGACTCACACAGTAGATTCGAAACTGACACATGTTCTAGTGGTTGCGCAAGCGTCGGGTGCGCTTTCCCGGCATCGGACGCTCGGTATGTGCACCGGCACGGCGCGCGCCGAATACGATGTGCGGCGTGAACGATCAACCGGTGGAACTGTGGACCGCGACCGTGGTGCAGCACCACCGATTACGGGAAGACCTTGCCGTCATCCGCCTCGAGAGCGAGTTCGTCCCGTTCACCGCGGGGCAGTCGCTCGGGGTGATCGTGCCGCAGAACCCGGGTCTCGGGCGCCGCTACTCCCCCGCCCTGCCACCGTCCCTGGACGGCAAGCTCGAGTTCCATGTCCGCGCCGTGCCCGCGGGCTGGCTCAGCCGGGCGATCGTCGCCGAGACCGTCGTCGGGGACCAGTGGGAGGTCGGCGCCGCCAGCGGCCGATTGTCGGTGGATCCCGATGCCCGCGAGGTCATCATGGTCGCGGGCGGCACCGGCCTGGCGCCGCTGCGCGCGATGATCCTCGACCTGGCGCGTCGCGCGGAGCCGCCGCGGGTGTTCCTGTTCATCGGCGGCAGGCACCCCCGCGACCTGTACGCATCCGACATGCTGTGGCTGCTCGACGAGCAGCTCGACTGGCTGACCGTGATCCCGGTGGTCGAGGACGTCGTCGACCCGGCGTGGCCGGACGAGTGGCACGAGCGGGTGCGCGGCGCCGCCGGATACGGCGAAGACCATTGGATTCAGGGCACCCTCGCTGACGTCGTCAGCTCCTACGGCGCCTACGTCGACCATCAGGTGCTCGTCGTCGGCTCCCCCGGCATGGTGCGGGCCACCGTCCGCGCCCTCGTCGACACCGGCACCCCCGCTGGCGCGATCCAGGTCGGCTGACAAAGTCCCCCTGCCCCTGCCCCTGCCCCTGCCCCGAGTGAACGGAAGCGTTCAGTCGACCTGATCGAATGAACGTGCCGTTCGCTCGGGGTACCGCGACCACCAGTCGTGGCCGACGCGGGCACGGGACCGGTGCGACTGCGTCAGGTCAGCGGGTCGTGCCGGATGTTCTCCATCGGCGTGCCCTTGGCCTGCAGGCGGTACTTGACGGTCTGCACGGTCGACGGGGAACCGACAATCTGGATGTCGCGGTCCTCCCAGGCGCCGAACTCGGCCACCACCTCACCGAGCTTCCCGGTCAGCCGGGCCTGCATTCCCGGCGGGGTGACCGGCTCGGGATCGGTGTGCCACCACGGGTTCACATCCTCCGCAGACACCGGGATCACCGTCAGCCACGGGTTGGTGCGCGCGAGCTGCCACAGGATGTCGAGGTCGTACAGGTCGCACGGATAGGTGCCGCCTGCGAACAGGTGCACGCGCGGGTTCCGTCCCCGCATCGCCATCTCCATCACCTGCGCGCGCAGCGGCGCGATCCCGGTGCCGGAACCGATCATCAGCATGTCGCGGCCGCGGCTGCGGTCCACCCCGAGACCACCGAGCGGCGCGCTCAGCTGCCAGACGTCGCCGGGCCGGGTCTCCCGGACCATCGACGCGCTGACCCAGCCGCCAGCGACACGACGGACGTGGAACTCGATCTGGCCTGCCTCGTTCGCCGGGATCGCGGGCGAAAGGTACCGCCACATCCGCGGCCTGCCCGGCACACTGACGCCGACATACTGCCCCGCGCCGTAGTGCATGGGCTGGTTGAGCTGCAGCCGGATCACCGCGACGTCCTGCAGGACCTGCTTGTGTTCGACGACGGTGCCCGTCCAGGTGGCGGGCTCGCCGCCCTCGTTGAGCGCCTCGATCATCGTCGCGGCGATCAACGCGATCGCCTCCCGCCACGCGTCCTCGACCTCGTCGGTCCACAGTTCGGTGCCCGCGAACCGCTCGAGCGTCGACAGCAGCGTGCCGCCGACCGCATAGAAGTGTTCTTCGGCGATGCCGTATCGACGGTGGTCGCGGCCCAATTGGGTGAGGAACCCGCGAACCAGGTCCGGTTCGTCGAGCTTGTCGACGACATACCCGATTGCCTCGAGTAGGCGGTCGGCCTGCATTTCCATCACGGCCGGGAAGATGTCCCGCATCTGCGGGTAGCGGGCAAACAGAATCGAATAGAACGTACGCGTGACCTGGACGCCACCGTCCTCGGCAGCCGCAAGGGCCTTGAACGTCGTCCGGACATGTGAGATCGCCGTTGAATCCACCGCAGGTTCCCCGTTCCGCACACGCACGGACCCGCCACTGTCCCCGGCGGGCCCGTGATGCCCGCGACGGACGCCGCGGGCGTTTCGGAGAGTTTAGGCGACGCGCGGTGCTGGTGTGAAGAAGAGTGGCCGGTGGGAAGATGTGACGCTCGTCCCGTTTCCGGCCACCCGCCAGCGCTCCGCCCCCGACTGACCTCGCCCCGGCTGACCCCGCCCCCGGCTGACCCCGCCCCCGGCTGACCGAATGTGGGGTTGGGTGGGGTGTACAGGCCGGAAACCCCCAT
>NZ_JBHXNB010000032.1:0-30523 GCF_042720095.1 Rhodococcus sp. NPDC058505 | reverse complement strand
TCCTCCACCGGCGGGCCCCGTCCGTCGTCTCAGCGCGCGACCGGCGCGACCAGGTCGGGTTCCTCGATGACGACCATCGCCCCCGCCATGTCCCCGTCATGGGTCAGCGACAGGTGGATGATCGCGCCGGGCAGGAACTGCGCCGCCTCATCGTGCAGCTTGATCGTCGGCCGCCCCCAGGCGTCGTTGACGACCTCGACCTGCACGTAGGCGTTGTCACCGACCGCGGGCGGGCGGGCGAACCGCGACGACGCCCACGCCTTGATCACCGCCTCCTTCGCCGCCCAGCGGACGGCGTAGTGCCGGGCCGGGTCGGCCTTGCCCTCGCAGTAGCGCCGCTCGCCCGGCCGGAAGCTCGACTTCATCGCCGTGCCCGGCCGGGACAGCTGCTCCGCGAACTCGGAGACCGTCACCAGGTCAAAACCGATGCCCAGGATCGCCATCTACTTGCACCCCGGCAGTCCGGAGCTGTAGACGTCGCCGTCGCCGAGGCGCGCGGCCTCGGTGAGCAGCACGTCCGCCTCCAGCTCGCGGGCCGCCTTCGCGGGCACCGTGTCACCGCCGAAGCGCCGGTCCGCGGGCCGCTCGTACAGGTCGCCGCCGCCGCACATCGCGGACGCGAGGCGACGCTGGCCGTCGACGGTCCGCTTCCTCGCCTGCTCCAGGTAGCCCTCCCGCCGGTCGGCGGGCACCGACTCGACGAACGCCTGCGGGTGCACCACCGCGATCAACCCGGACACGTGCCCGAAGCCGAGGCTGGTGAGCAGGCCCGCCTTGAGCGGGAACTGCCCGCCGAAGCGCAGCGCCTCCCGCGGCCACACCAGGTGCGCGAACTCCGCCATCTTGTCGTCGACGCAGTCCAGGCTGCGGTTCGGCGGAACAACACCCTTGCCGAGAACCTGGCACAGGCCGATCAGCTGGAACGCCGCCGCACCACCCTTCGCGTGACCGGTGAGGCTCTTCTGCGAGACGACGAACAGCGGGGCGCCCTCGCTGCGGCCCAACGCCGCCGCGAGTCGCTCGTGCAGTTCCGCCTCGTTCGGGTCGTTGGCCGCGGTGGAGGTGTCGTGCTTGGAGATCACCGAGATGTCATCCGCGGTGACACCGAGCGCATTCAGCGACAACGCCAGCTGCGAGTCCTGCCCGCCGCGCCCCGCGCCGAGGGCACCGATGCCCGGGGCCGGAATCGAGGTGTGCACGCCGTCGGCGAACGAGCCCGCCCACGCGACGACACCGAGCACCGGCAACCCCATCTCCAGGGCCACGTCGCCGCGGGCCAGCAGGATGGTGCCGCCGCCCGCGGACTCGACGAATCCGCCGCGCCTGCGGTCGTTGGCCCGCGAGAACCGGCGGTCGCTGATGCCCTTGGCGACCATCTCCTCCGACTTCGCGGTCGCCGACATGTCACCGAACCCGACGATGCCCTCGATGCCGAGGTCGTCGAAGCCGCCCGCGACCGCGAAGGTTGCCTTGCCGAGCCGGATCTTGTCGACGCCCTCCTCGACGGACACCGCGGCCGTGGCGCAGGCCGCGACCGGGTGCACCATCGCGCCGTAGCCGCCGACGTACGACTGCATGACGTGCGCGGCGATGACGTTCGGCAGCGCCTCCTGCAGGATGTCGTTCTGCCGCGACTCCCCGAGCAGGGTGTCGATGTACAGCGAGCGCATCGACATCATGCCGCCCATGCCGGTGCCCTGGGTGTTCGCGACCGTCGACGGGTGCACCCAGCGCAGCAGCTCCGACGGGGTGAAACCGCTGGTCAGGAACGCGTCGACGGTGGTGACCAGGTTCCACAGGCCGACCCGGTCGACCGAACCGGCCATGTCCGCCGGGATGCCCCACGTGGTGACGTCGAATCCGGTCGGGATTTGGCCGCCGACGGTGCGGGTCAGCTTCGCCTTGCGCGGCACCCGGATCTCGGTGCCCGCCCGGCGGGTGACCTGCCAGTCGCCGCCGTCCGGCTGCGGGGCGGCGACGGTGTGCTCCGGGTCCGAGTCGACGAACGCGCGGGCCTCGGCCTCGGACCCGACCACGAAGGTCAGGTCGTTGTCGAGGAAGACCGACGTCATCAGCGGCATGGTGTTGTCGACCATGGCGCCCTCGTCGGCGTACCTGCGGATGCCGCAGCGCTCGACAACGATGTCGTGGTAGCGGTCGGCGATGTCCTCCTCCGGCACCAGCTCGCCGGTCTCGGCGTCGTACCAGCCCGGTGTCGGGTCCTGCTCCCAGCCGATCAGTCCGGTGTTCCACGCGAGTTCGAGGACACCCGCCGCCGACAGCTGCTCGTCGACCTCCATCTCGAAGCGGGTGCGGGCCGAGCCGTACGGGCCGAGCTCGCCCGCGCCGACGATGACGACCAGGTCGGCGGGCGTGACGTCGAGCTCCGGCCACGCCGGGGCGGGCAGGTCGTCGACGATCCGCGGCGGCGCGGGCAGCGCCGCAATGGTGTTGCCCTCGGATTCGGATGCCTCCGAGCCCTTCTCGGCCTCGGCCGCCTCCCGCGACAGCGCGACCAGGTCGAGCTGGACATCGGCGAGGCCACCGGTCAGGTCCAGGGTCACCGGCGCGGCCGCGGCCTGCGTCACGGTGTCGGCCGTGCAGGCACCGAGCAGCTGCTCGGCCATCTCGTCGGTCGACCAGGTGCGCACGCCCTTGGCCTCGACGGCGTCGACCATCGGGTCGTTGCCGCCCATCAGGCCGGTGCCGCGCACCCACCCGATCAGCGCGTGCACCAGCGTGACCCGCTCGGCCCAGGAACGTTCGGCGCTCCAGCGGCCGACGAGGGCGTCCAGCGCCGCCTTCGACTCGCCGTAGGCGCCGTCGCCGCCGAACAGGCCCCGGTTCGGGGAGCCGGGCAGCACCACGTGCAGGTGGGTGTCGACGTCCCGGTCGTAGCCGATCGTCGACAGGCCTGCGATCAGCCGCTCGACCGACCACAGCAGGACCCGCATCTCCATCTCGGCGCGGGCGCCCGCGTCGGAGAGCTCGCCCATCACCCGCGGCGCCGCGAACGGGAACAGCAGCGTCGGGGTTGCGGCCTCCTTGACCAGCTTCTTAGCGCCGCCCGCCGTCTCGGTCTGCTCCTGCCCGATCCAGTCGATCAGCGCGTCGACGTCCGTGTAGGACGCCATGTTCGCGGGCACCACCCACAGGGAGGCGCCTGCGCGGGCGTTCGCCCGGTAGAGGCTCTTGTAGAAGCCGAGCCGCTCGTCGTCGAGCCGGGAGGTGGTGACGAAGACCGTCGCCCCGCCGCGCAGCAGCTGCCCGGTGACCGCCGCGGCGATCGAGCCCTTGCTGGCGCCGGTGACGACCGCCACCTGATCCGACCAGGGGCCGGTCAGCGCGTCCTGCACCCGTGCGGCCTCGGCGATCGTGGCGTACACGCCGACGAGTTCCTCCCGGCCCTCGGTCTCGGCGCGGCGCTTCCACCAGTCGGCGTGCGCGGCGACCGCGGTTCCCGCCCCGGTGAAGTCGGCGTCGGTGACGGACACGACGGTCGCGTGATCGCCGATCCACAGCCGGGCCAGGTCCTCGCGGGCCGACGCCCAGCGGTCGTCGAACAGCACCGCCCGTCGGGCATCGAACGACGGCGCGACCAGCCGCGGCCAGTCGGAACCGAGCTCCGCCGAGACCAGGTCGACCAGTTCGGTGTCGGCATCCTGCTGCGCCGCCACTGCCTGGTCGGCCAGTCCGAGCTGCTCGAGGACCAGTCGGGCCGCCGAGGCGAGAACGCCGTTGCGCCCGGTGATGTGCTCGGTGAATTCGCCGAGCGCGGCCGCGTCGACGGTGCCGCCGGCGCCGCCGCCCGCGGCGGGCATCGACACCGCGACCCCGCGGCGTCCGGCAACGGACTGCACGGCCGCGTCGATCACCGCGTCGACCGTGGTGCCGTCGGCGAGCGCACCCTCGTGCAGGCCGCCCATCGCGCCGCCGCGGACGCTGGCGCCGTCGCGGGTGCCGAGCGCCACCTCGGCGGTGACGTGGCTGGCCCAGCCCGCGCCGAGCTCCCACACCTTGGTGACCCGCTCGGCGATTGCCGCGGGCCGCTTGCCGGACGGGCCGAACACCTTGCGCAGGTGGTCGTTCAGCGAGTCGGACAGCACCGGGCCGAACGGCTTGTAGGTGCGGGCCAGCTTGTTGACGGTCACCGCGAGCGAGCCCATGTCGGCGTCCGCGGCACCGTCGATCGCGCCGAGCGAGAGCTCGGAGCCGAGATCGACGAGCAGCTGGTTGCGGCGCGAGGACACACCGTCGCACAGCGCCTCGATGGTGTCGGCCGGGCCGATCTGGTCCGGGCGCAGCTTCGTCCACAGCGCGATCAGCACGTTGGTGGCGTCGGACGCGGCGAACGCGATGTCGTCCGGGCGCGGACCGCCGCTCGGCGCTGCGGGTGCGGCGGCAGGCGCTGCGGCGGCCGGGGCCGCCTCGGCGGTCGGGGCGGCGGGCGCCTCCGGCTCGTCGTCCACCGGCGCCGGATCGGTGTCGGTGGAGTACACGACGCCCGCCTCGCGCTCGATGTTGAGCACCTCGACCGGGCCGCCGACGCGACCGGGCAGCTTCAGGGTCTGCGAGGCCAGGTTCGCGACGGTCGGGGTCGCGGCAAGGCCGATCTCGACGAACCGCTCGATGCCGAGTCCGCCGTCGGCGACGTCGCCGAACAGCAGGTCCTGCGTCTCGATCCACCGCACCGGGCTGGCGAACTGCCAGGCGAGGAGCTCGGCCAGCACGACACGGGTCAGCTCGACGGGCTTCGCCGTCCAGGTGTCGAAGTCGGCGAGGACCGCGTTCAGCTGCTCGGACGGCACCAGGTCCGCGATCTCCGCGATGAAGTCCCGGCCCAGGTTGAACGGCTTGGGCACCAGGTTCGGGATGTAGCGGCCGATCAGGATCGCCGGGTCGATCTGCTCGGGCAGCAGCCCCAGCAGCCGCTCCCGGAAGTCGTCGACGCCGCCGCGCAGCACGTTCGAGTGGAACGGCACGTCGATGCCGGGGATGACGATGAACGCCCGCTTGCCGCCGATCTCGGCGCGCCTGCGGTCGATCTCCGTCTCCAGCGCGTCGAGGCCGGCGACGGTGCCGGCGATCGCGTACTGCGAGCCGCGCAGGTTCAGGTTCACGATCTGCAGGAACTCACCGGTCTGCTCGGCGACGCCACCGACGAAGTCCGTCAGGTCGGCGTCGTCGACCCCGAACTGCGACGGCCGGATCGCGGCCAGCCGGTAGTTCGAGCGGCCGTTCGCGTCCCGCGGGACCAGCGCATGCATCGCCGAGCCGCGCTGGAACACCACCTCGAGCACCGCCTCCAGCGGCAGCACCCCGGCGACCGCGGCGAGCGCGTTGTACTCGCCGACCGAGTGACCCGCGAGGTAGGAGCCCTCCACGAAGGCGCCGGACTCGCGCAGCTCCGCGACCTGTGCGACGCCGAGGACGGCCATCGCGACCTGGGTGAACTGGGTCAGGTGCAGCACCCCGTCCGGGTGCTTGTGGGTGACGCCCCTGGCCTTCACGACGGTCGGGTTGTCGCGGACGATCGCGAGGATCGAGAAGCCGAGCGTGTCGCGGGTGTGCTTGTCGGCGCGGTCCCAGATCTCGCGGGCGGCCTTGGACCGGGCCCGGGCATCGAGGCCCATGCCGGGGCGCTGGATGCCCTGGCCGGGGAACGCGTACACCGTCTTCGGGGCCGCGGTGCGGCCGGTCGCGACCATGACGAGTTCGCCGTCGACGCGGCAGCCGACCTCGACGATCTCGGCGCCCGCGTCGTGCCCGATCCGGTCGACGCGGACGTCGATCAGGGCGCCGGGGCGGACCATGCCGAGGAAGCGGGCGGTCCATGCGGTCAGTCGGCGGGCCGGGACGGTGGCCTCCGGGTCGACGGCGACGACGACCTGCTGGGCTGCGGCGGAGAGCCACATGCCGTGCACGATCGGGCTGCCGAGACCGGCGAGCAGCGCCGCGTTGTCGGAGGTGTGGATCGGGTTGTGGTCGCCGGAGACCTGCGCAAACGCGGCCATGTGCCGCGGCGCGACGATCGTGGTCTGGCGGCGACGCCTGCGCGGGGTGTCGGCGGCGGCATCGGTGAGCGAACCGCCCGCGCGCCGCGGGTCGGCCAGCTCGGCCCGGCCGCTGCGGCCGCGGATCGCGAACCGCTCCACCATCGTCGCGAACGTCGGGGCGGCGGTGCCCTGCTCGCCGCGCATCGCGCCGACCTCGACGTGCACCTCGACGACCCGGCCGAGGTCGGTGTCGACGACGGAGACGCCCTCGGCCTTGACGGTGAGCACCGCGGCGTCGGCCGGGATCGCGTCGACGAGGTTCACCGCGTGGTCGAGGTGGACCAGGTCGAGCATGCCCTCGATGGCGTGCACCCCGGCCCGCGTCTGTGCGGCACCGAGCACCGCGAACACGGCGGGCCAGCAGGCACCGACGAGCACGTCCGGCACCGCGGACGTGCCGGGGATCAGCGAGGTGGGCAGCCCCGACGCGGTGACACCCGAGTGGTCGGCGACCAGGTCGGGGATCCACGCGACGTTCAACCGCGCGACATCGCCCTTGACCGTCGGCAGGTCCTGGCCGGCGGCGACGCCGAGCAGGGCCGACATCGCGGCCTCGGCGTCCTCCGCGGTGACGACGGGGGCGCCGCCGTCGCGGGTGGAGTCGGGGACGGTGATCGCGATGGTCACCGCGCGGTCGCCGACGAGCGGCACCCGCAGCTCGACCCGGCCGCCGTCCCGCGCGCGCAGGGTCGCACCGGTGGTGGCGTGCGCGGCATCGGTGTCGGTGACCGTCCAGGCGGCGAGGTCGCCGAGGCGGTGCACCGGGTTGCGGGTCAGGCGGCCCGCCCACAGCACGTCGGGCGCGCCGAGGACGACACCGAACGCGCCGGCGCCCTCGGTGTGGCGGCGGGCCGCCACCGCGACCGGGGTGCCGCCCGCGGCGATCAGCTCGTCGGTGGTGGCCTTCTCGAATCGGTCGAGCAGGTCGCCGACCGGCTCGTCGGCCCTGGTGATGCCCGCGACGGCGACGGTGCCCGGGATGATGCACACCTGGTCGGCGGCGTAGCGCGGGTCGTGGGCCTGCCACAGCGAGTCGGACCGCCACCAGCGGCGCACGTCCTTGTCGACGACCGGCACGAAGTTCACCGGCTTGCCCGGGGTCTTGCAGAGCGCGACGAAGAACGCGACGTCCGCCGGGTGCAGGACGGTGGTCCCCGCGTCCGCGAAGCTGGCGCGCAGGGTGCACAGCGCGGCCTCGGGACGCTCCAGGATCTGCTCGTCCGCGAACTGGGTGACGATCGGGCCGCGGTCGTTGCGGTGCAGCCGGGCCTCGGCGCGCTGCAGCATCTGCGCGAACCGGTCCCGCCAGGTGATGTCGAGCCACACCGACTCGGTCGCCTCGGCGTACGCCTGCGCCCAGTCGGTGCCGCAGTCGAACTCCTTCGCGGAGTCGATGCCGACGGCCAGTTCGAGGTAGCGCCGCAGCCAGCGCTCGTAGGTCATGGTGGCAACGTCGCCGAAGTACGGCTTCGCGGTGATGTCGAGGGCCGCGATGATCTCGTCGCGACGCGTCGCGACGGCCTTCTCGTCGCCGGCGACCTCGTCGAGCAGGCGACCGGTGCGGGATGCGGCATTGTCGATCTCGTGGATGTCGGCGCCGAGCTGACTGCGTCCGGAGGACATGCCACCGGTCGCGGTGCCCGCGGCGACCCAGTCGTCGGTGCCGGGAGTGTCGACGAGCATCTGCTTGACCTCGGGCGAGGTGGTCGCCTCGAGGGTGGCCATCGCTGCGGTGCCGACGAGGATGCCGTCGACCGGCATCGCCGGGTAGCCGAGCTGCTCGGACCAGCGGCCGGTGAGGTAGTCGGCGGCCCGCTCCGGGGTGCCGATGCCGCCGCCGACGCAGACCACCAGGTTCGGCCGCTGGCGCAGCTCGGCGTAGGTGGCGAGCAGCAGGTCGTCGAGGTCCTCCCACGAGTGGTGGCCGCCAGCGCGACCGCCCTCGATGTGCGCGATCACCGGGAAGTCCGGCACCTCCGCGGCGATCCGGATCACGGACTTGATCTGGGCGACGGTGCCCGGCTTGAACGCGACATGGGTGATGCCCGCCTCGTCGAGGTCGCCGATGATCGCGACGGCCTCCTCGAGCTCCGGAATGCCCGCCGTGACGACGACGCCGTCGAACGGGGCGCCCGCCGCGCGGGCCTTCGGCACCAGGCGCTTGCCGCCGACGTGCAGCTTCCACAGGTAGGGGTCGAGGAACATCGAGTTGAACTGGACCGCGCGACCCGGCTCGAGCAGCGTCGACAGCTCGGCGACGTGGTCGGCGAAGATCTTCTCGGTGACCTGCCCGCCGCCCGCAAGCTCGGCCCAGTGCCCGGCGTTCGCGGCGGCGGCGACGATCTTCGGGTCGACGGTGGTCGGGGTCATGCCCGCGAGCAGGATCGGCGAGCGGCCGGTGAGCCGGGTGAACGCGGTCGAGGTGGCGACCTTGCCGTCGGGCAGGGTGACCAGGGACGGCCGGAACGACGACCACGCGCTGGGCACCTCGGGCACCGCGCCCGGGGTGAGCAGGCTGCGCTGGCCTGCGCGGGTGGCGACGGCGACGATGCCGACGCCGGTGCCGCGCAGCGGGCCCGCGGTCATCCGGGTGAGCAGGTCGCCGGGACCAAGGTCGAGGATCCAGGCGGCGCCAGCGTCGACCGCGGAGTCGACGTCGGCGACCCAGTCCACGGAGTCGGTGACGCAGGCGCGGGCCAGACGGGTGGCGCGCTCGACATCGAGGCCGCAGCGGGCTGCCCAGGCGCCGACGGTGTCGACGGCGTCCGTGAGGGCGGGATGGTGGAAGCCGACCTCGACGGCAATGGGCTCGAACACGGGCGAGAAGACCGCCCCGCCGCGCTTCTTGGCCTCGCGGTCGGCGGACTCCTCGGCGGCGATCTGCTCGGCCCGCTGCTGGACGCGCGCAAGCTGGGCGGGCGGGCCAGACAGCACAACGCGGCGGCGCCCGTTCCGGATGGCCATCACGACACCGCGGTCCGCGTCGACGCCCGCGTTCAGCTCGTCGACGATGCCCTTGATGCGGGTCGGGTCGACGTCGGAGACGGCGAGCATCGGGGACCGTTCCCCGACCCCGATGAGGCCGCGCCTGCGGCCAACCAGGACCGCTGCGGCACCGATGAGCTGGGAGATCGCCAGCAGCTCGCCGTCGGAGGCGCCGCCGTCCGCGACGGAGTCGGCCGCGACCTGACCCTGCGAATGCCCGATCACGGCGACCGGGGCAATCTGTGCGGGGTCGAGACCCTGCATGCGCAGCGATCGCAGCGCGGCGAGCTGGGTGAGCAGGACGCCCGGCAGCGAGACGGATGCGGAGGTCAGCGCTTCCACGGACGGTCCGGCGTCGGTCGCGTCCTCGTCGGCGACGTCACGCTCGAGGATCCAGCCGATCGGGTCGAAGCCGATGGGCCGCACGACCAGCAGGTCCTTGGCGACGGGCGCGAGGGCCGCTGCCGCGTCGTTGACGAGCGTGGTGAGGTCCGGCTCGATCCCGTTATCCCGGATCAGTTCCTCGAGCGACTCGAGCCAGGCCGCGCCCTGCCCGCCGAAGGCAAGGGCGTAGGGCTCGCCAGCGACAAGCCGGTCACGCAGGGGTGACTTCGCGGCGCCGGTCCGGGCAGGCGCGTACCGGGAACCGGTGTTCCCGTCGCCGCTACCCAGTGGTGTGCTCTCGTCGATCGTCACGCTGGATGGTCCTCTCCTGGTCGGAACCCGCCGACGTCACAACCGGTCGACGGGCGCGTCCGTGCGCTCGCGGATGGTTCTTCGGGGGTGCGAACAGGGTGACACAGGATCATGAGGGAATCCTCACGTTTACCGTTGCCGGCGGCGTTCTACCAGGTAGTAGGCGTGACGGGGGTCACAGGACGGTCGTCCAAGTGACTTTCGAGTAGGGAAGGAACGCGCTGGCAGCGCCGAGAACCCGCCGGTAACAAACATGAGGAGGTCCTCATGTTGATTGTTATACAACCGTTACATCACTGGGTGGGGAGTGCCCGGTCTTTACCTTTCCGGCTAGCGGGTCCCGGTTGACGGTGGCGGCCGCAGGCCGCAGCTCCTCCGAGCCGCACGTTCGGCGACGGTGCCGTGGCGTAGTCTGTTTCGGCACGCGCGAGTGGCGGAATGGCAGACGCGCCACACTTAGGATGTGGTGTCCAACGGACGTGGGGGTTCAAGTCCCCCCTCGCGCACAACTGTCGGACACATCTCCGCTGTGACCGTCACCTCGCCCACCACCGGGTTCCCCCCTTCTACCCTCGGGTACCGTCGTGGTGTGGTCCGTACACCCTCCCGCCGCCGCCCGGCACTGATCGTGTTCGTCGTTGTCGCGGCCGCAGCCTGCCTGGCCCTGGGGTACTGGCAGTGGACCCGGTTCGAGGCGGTCGGCGGCACCGGACAGAACCTCGGGTACGCGTTCCAGTGGCCGCTGTTCGCGGCGTTCGTGGTGTACGCATACCGCAGATTCGTACAGCTCGAGGACGTCACCCCCGAGGAACAGCACAAGCTGGTCAACGGCGACGCACCCCGCGAGATCCCCGCGGACCTGCTGCCGCAGCGCACCGCGCAGGCCCCCGACTCACTCGACGCCGCCAACCCGGACGACGAGGCCCATCAGGCGTACAACAACTACCTCGCGCAGCTCCGAGCGGGCGAGGCCGATAGGAGCACCACGTGAGCACGGCCCCCGACGAGACCGTCACCACGACCGACGTCCGCGACACCAGGAAGATCGCCGCGGCGCTGCTGCGCTACCGGGTGCTGGCCTATGTCACCGGCATCTGGCTGCTGGTCCTGACCGCGGAGATGGTCGCGAAGTACATCTTCAAGGTGGAGGACCTGCCGTCGTGGATCGCGATCGTGCACGGCTGGGTCTACTTCGTGTACCTGATCCTGACGATGGACCTTGCGGTGAAGGTGCGCTGGTCGGCCAAGCGCACCGTCGGCACCCTGCTGGCGGGCACCATCCCGTTCCTGTCGTTCTTCGTCGAGCACAAGCGCACCCAGCAGGTGAAGGCCGACTTCGGCGTCTAGCCCCTCCGCCGCATCCTGCTCCATCCCACCCCTCCGCACCCCCCGCACCCCCGCCTTCATGACCGAATGGGGCTTTCGATCAGTTGAACTGATCGAAAGCCCCATTCGGTCATTCAAGGGGGCGGTCATTCAAGGGAGCGTCGTTCGGGTGAGGTCAGGGCGCGACGAGGCCGGCGAGGTCCGGCACCAGCTGCGCCAGCGCCCTGCCGCGATGCGAGGCGGCGTCCTTCTCCGCCGGGGTGAGTTCCGCGGCGGTCCGCTCCTCCCCCTCGGGCCGGAACACCGGGTCGTACCCGAATCCACCGTCGCCGCACGGCTGCCGGACGATCGATCCCGGCCAGGTCCCGCGAACGACTCGCTCGACCCCGCCCGGCACGACCAGCGCGCACGCGGACACGAACGCCGCGCCACGCCGCTCATCGGGGATGTCCGACAGCTGCGCGAGCACCAGCGCGGTGTTCGCGTCGTCGTCACCGTGCCCGCCCGCCCACCGCGCCGACAACACACCCGGCATCGCGTTCAGCGCGTCCACCTCCAACCCGGAGTCGTCGGCGACGCAGGGTAGCCCGGTGGCCGCGGCACCGTCACGGGCCTTGACGAGGGCGTTCTCCTCGAACGTCGCGCCGGTCTCGGGGGTCTCCGGGAACTCCGGGACCTCGTTCAGCCCGACCAGTTCGATTCCCTCGATGCCCGCCGTCTCCAGCACCCGCCGGAGCTCGTTCAGCTTCTTCGCGTTCCGGGACGCGACGAGCAGCCTGGTCTCAGGCACCGAACTTCTTCTTCTCCGGAGACTTCGGCTCGGGCAGCTCGCCCGGGTACGGCAGGGCCAGCGCCTGCTTCTGGATTTCGAACAGCTGCTCGCAGCCGGCGAGCGCCGAGTCGAGCAGCCGGTCGAGGGTGGTGCGCGGGAAGGTCGCGCCCTCACCGGTGCCCTGGATCTCGACGAGCGTCCCGGTGTCGGTGGCGACGACGTTCATGTCGACCTCGGCGCGCGAATCCTCCTCGTACGGCAGGTCGAGGCGGACCCGGCCGTCGACGACGCCGACGCTGACGGCGGCGATGCCGCACGAGATCGGCTGCGGGTCGGACAGCAGGTCCGCGGCCCGCAGGTAGCTGACCGCGTCGACGAGCGCGACGTAGGCGCCGGTGATCGCGGCGGTGCGGGTACCGCCGTCGGCCTGCAGGACGTCACAGTCGATGGCGATGGTGTTCTCGCCGATCGCGGCGAGGTCGATGCAGGCGCGCAGCGACCGCCCGACGAGCCTGCTGATCTCCTGGGTGCGGCCGCCGACCTTGCCCTTGACGGACTCGCGTCCACTGCGGGTGTGGGTGGCGGCGGGCAGCATCGCGTACTCGGCGGTCAGCCAGCCGAGCCCGGATCCCTTCCGCCAGCGCGGCACGCCCTCCTCGACGCTCGCCGTGCACATCACTCGGGTGTTGCCGAATTCGACCAGCACCGACCCGGCGGGGTGGCTGGTGAACCCCCGGGTGATCCTCACTTCGCGGAGCTCGTCGTCCGCCCTACCGTCCAGTCGTCTGCTCACCCCGGTGAGCCTAGTTGACTAGGGCGTGTCTCCTAATCCCTCTCGGATGCACCTGGCCGGACAATCGTCGTCCGGCAAGGCGGAGGAGAAGCCGATACCGCTGTTGTATCGGCGCCGACGACAACGCCGCCGGGCGGCGATTGGACGCCAGGGGCGCCGAAAAGGGGAGTGGGAGACATGCCCTAAATGTCGAAGACGTCGCCGGCGCTGACCGCGTGCACCGGGCCCGCGAACTCGGCCTTCGCCTCCGCGATCACGTCCTCCCTGGACGTCCACGGCGGAATGTGGGTGAGCAGAAGTTCCCCGACCCCGGCCCTGGCGGCGACCCGACCGGCCTCGGTGCCGGACAGGTGGATGCCCGCAGGCCGGTCGGCCCGGTGCGTCCAGGACGCCTCGGACAGCAGCACGTCGGCGCCGGTCGCCAGCTCGACGACCTCCTCGCACATGCCGGTGTCGCCGGTGTAGATGAGGGTGCGGCCGGCGGGGTCGGTGAACCGGAGCCCGTATGCCTCCGGCGGATGGAACATGCGCCTGGACTGCACGGTGAGCGTGCCGTAGTCGACGGTGCCCCCGTCGGTGAGGTGCCGTAGGTCGATGGTGTCGGAGATGTCGTCGAGGTCTCCCGCACACTCGGCCGACGCGACACCGATCCGGTGGTGGGTGTCGGCGGGTCCGTAGATCAGGGCGCGTCCGCTCGGCGGGTTCGGGTGGTAGCGGCGCCAGACCAGCAGCCCGGGCAGGTCGAGGCAGTGGTCGGCGTGCAGGTGGGTCAGGAAGATCGACACCGCCCCCGGATCCTCGTACCGCTGCAGGGCACCGAGCACGCCGGGACCGAAGTCGAGGACGGCCGGTGGGGTGTCCGGTGCGGTGAGCAGGTAGCCCGACGCGGGCGAGTCGGGACCGCCGACGCTGCCCGAACAACCCAGGACGGTGATGCGCATACCGGTCATGCTGCCACGACCGGCCTGCGACGAAAAAGGATCCGCCCGATTCGAGACGAACACGCCGCGTCCCGGGTGCTGCGCGGGCCGTCACACCGCGCAACCACGGCTAGTTCGGGACGGCCTTCGCCGCCCGCTCCGCACGCACGTCGGAGGCAAGAACCCACGCCGCGACGACGCCGCCGACCGCACCGAATAGGTGCCCCTGCCACGAGACCCCCGGCTGCCCGGGCAGCACCCCCCACAGCAGTCCCCCGTAGACGAGCAGGACCACGACACCAATCGCGAGTTGCGCGAAGTGGCGGGTGAACAGCCCCCGCGCGATGAGATAGGCCAGCCAGCCGAACACCAGGACCGACGCCCCGAGGTGGTTGGTGCCCGAGCCGCCGGTCAACCAGGTGCCGAGTCCGCCGACCACCCAGATGATCGCCGTCGCCGCGAGCCCCCGCCCGATACCGGACAGCATCACGAGGAACCCGAGCACGAGCAGCGGCAGGGTGTTGGCGATCAGGTGGCCCCAGCCGAAGTGCAGGACCGGCCCGAACAGCACGCCCCACAGGCCGCCGACGGTGCGGGGTTCGACGCCGCCCCCGTCGAGCCGGTTGCCGACGAGCATGTCGATGAACTCGAGGAGGTACAACCCGACCACGAACGCGCTGATCGTGATCGCCGCCTGCTGCCACTGCGGGCGGGATGCCGTGCCCGCGGGCGGATTCGACGGCCCGGGGACCGGAAAGGACGAGGTCGGGTGGGTCATGACCCGAGCCTACCCACGGGGACCGGGCCCGGAGCGGTTCCCGGTGCGCGCGCTCAGGCCTCGAACGCCGACGGAAACAGGTCTCGGTAGCCGGGGATCCCGGCGACGGCGGTGGCCGTGAGGACCGCGTCGACGATCGCGCGGGTGACGACGTCCGCGGCGGCCGCGCACACCGCGTCGAGCACCGGCAGGTCGGGCGGGAACGCGGCGGGCACCGGCGACGCGGGCGCGGGCAGGTCGTGGGTGCCGGTGGACAACGCGAACAGGGTGTCGCCGTCGAGCGGGGAATGGGCGGGACGGATCGCGCGGGCCAGGCCGTCGTGCCCGGCGACCGCGACCCGTCGGCAGGCCGCCTTGCTCAACGGGGCGTCGGTGGCCACGACACCGATGGTGGTGTTGAGGACGGTGCCCTTGCTGCCGAGGTCGAGGGCCGCTGCGAGGTCGGCGGCGTCGGGCACCCGCAGGCCCCACTCGGCGGCGGCGTGCGCGGACACCCCCCACGGCAGTCCGGTGGCCGGGTCGAACACCGATCCGACCGGGTTCGCGACGACCAGGGCGGCGACGGTCGCGCCCTCGGCCGGGCCCGACCCCAGGACGATGCTCGCGGTCCCGACACCCCCCTTGAGGATCCCGGCCCGCGCCCCGACACCCGCACCGACGCTGCCGCGCCGAACCTCGGCCCGTGCCGCATCCGCGGCGAGGTAGCCGTGGTCGGCGGTCGGGCGGACCGCCCAGTCCCCCACCGGCAGGTCGAAGATCACCGCGCCGGGCACGATCGGGACGACGTGGCCCGCGGTGTCCATCGGGATGCCGCGGCCACGCTCCTCGAGCCATCGCATCACGCCGTCGGCGGCCGCGAGCCCGTACGCGCTGCCACCGGTCAACAGGACCGCGTCGACCGTCTGGACGCTGTGGCTCGGGTCGAGCAGGTCGGTCTCCCTGGTGCCCGGCCCGCCACCGCGAACGTCGACGGCGGCGGTGGCGCCGTGCTCGGCGAGGATCACCGTGCAGCCGGTGGCGCGGCCCGATCCGAGCTCGGCGTCGGCGTCCCGTTCGTGGTGGTGGCCGACCAGCAGTCCCGCGACGTCGGTCAGTGCGTTGCGCGGCCCCGGAATCCCGCTGCCCTGGGTCACACCAGGACCTGCACCAACGAGTCCTGCATCCAGGTCAGCCAGTGGTACACGTCGAGGTGCGGCGCGCGCGGGTCCTCGGGGTCGAGTTCGTCGGGGGTGTCGGCGTCGATCCCGATGGTGGTGCCGAGCGCAAGCCGCACGTCGTTGAGGCCGTAGAGCCACGATTCGGCCTGTTCGGGGGTGAGCACCACCTTGCCGCCGTCGGCGGGGACGGTCTGCAGGATCACCGCACCCGCGGCGACCTTCGCGTCGATGATGTCCGGTTCGTACAGGCTCCGCAGGGCGCCGTTGTCGTTGGCGTCGCGGGACCCGGGGTCGACGGCGTCCGTGCCGGACCCGAAGAAGTCCGGCAGCAGCCGGGCCAGGGTCTCGTCGGTCGGCGCGGTGGAGTTCCCGGTCCGCAGCCCGGTCAGCGCGGCGAGGTCGTCCTGCGGCGCGGACGACGCCCGGTCCTCAAGCAGGCCGAGAACCGAGGTCACCAGCGACCTGAGCACCGACGCCTCCCTGGCGTCCATCTCGGACCGGATCTTGACTCCGCTCAGTGAATTCTTACGGCTCCATGTGCGCACGGGATACCTGGACGTCCTTGTCGGGGTCGGTGGGTGGCTCAGCTGTCACGCTGCATCGTGGCCCAGAGACCGGCCGCGTGCAGACGCTGCACGTCGTGTTCCATCTTGTCCCTCGACCCCGACGAGACGACCGCCTTGCCTTCCTTGTGCACCTGCATCATCAGGTCGGTGGCCTTGGCCTTGCTGTAGCCGAAGAGCTTCTGGAAGATGAACGTCACGTAGTGCATCAGGTTGACCGGGTCGTCCCACACCACCGTCACCCAGGGACGATTCAAGGATTCGTCCTCGTCGGTGACCTCCGCCTGTTCGGGCAGAACGGTCTCCGCTGGCATGGGCATCTTCGCCAGCGGCACGGCCATGAGTGTGAGGTACGGGCGCGGAGCCATACGTCCAGACTACGACGCGACCCGGACCAATTGAACACCGCGCAAGCAAAACCGCCGATGCGAAACGCCGACGGGGGAACACCGCGCGCCGCCGGTCCGGGAACGGCACTGCTCGTAGGGTGTATCGGGTGACGAACACCCAGTGGTCCCGGCCCGCGACGAGCACCGCGCTGCTCACCGACCAGTACGAGCTGACGATGCTCGCCGCCGCGCTCGCCGACGGCTCCGCTGGCCGTCGCTGCACCTTCGAGGCGTTCGCCCGTCGGCTTCCCGACGGCCGCAGGTACGGCGTGGTCGGGGGCGTCGAACGACTCCTCGACGCGCTGCACTCGTTCCGGTTCGGGGAGCCCGAACTGGAGGTCGTGTCGAGGTTCCTCGACGCGGACACCGTGGCGTGGCTGCGCGACTACCGGTTCACCGGCGACATCGACGGCTACCGGGAGGGCGAGCTGTACTTCCCCGGCTCGCCGATCCTGTCGGTGCGGGGCACCTTCGCCGAGTGCGTTCTGTTGGAAACCCTGATCCTGTCGATCCTCAACCACGACAGCGCGATCGCGTCGGCGGCGGCCCGGATGGTCAGTGCCGCCGACGGCCGGACGCTGATCGAGATGGGGTCGCGGCGCGCGCACGAGGAGGCGGCGGTGGCGTGCTCGCGGGTGGCCTATCTCGCCGGGTTCGACGCGACGTCGAATCTGGAGGCGGTCCGCCGGTTCGGGGTTCCTGGCGCCGGGACCAGTGCGCACGCGTACACGCTGTTGCACACGACGCCGGACGGGCCGGACGAGGCGGCGGCGTTCCGCGGGCAGGTCGAGGCGCTCGGCGTCGACACCACCCTGCTGGTCGACACCTACGACATCACCGCAGGTGTCCGGACCGCGATCGAGGTGGCCGGACCGGAGCTGGGCGGAGTCCGGATCGACTCCGGCGATCTCGGGGTGTGGGCGCGGCAGGTCCGCAAGCAGCTCGACGAGCTCGGCGCGACGAAGACGCGAATCGTGGTGTCCGGGGATCTCGATGAGTATGCGATCGCGTCGCTGCGGGCCGAGCCGGTCGACGCATATGGGGTCGGGACGGCGCTGGTCACCGGGTCCGGGGCACCCACGGCGGGGATGGTCTACAAACTGGTCGAGGTCGAGGGCATCCCGGTGGAGAAGCGCAGCAGCCAGAAGGCGTCGCGGGGTGGCAGCAAGTGCGCGATCCGGTTCGCCCGGGCGACGGGAACGATCGTCGAGGAGGTCGTGTATCCGGCCGACGCGCCGGTCCCGGACGGTGACGGCCCGACGGGCAGGCCGCTGATGATCCCGCTGGTCCGCGGCGGCGAGGTCGAGCCGAACCTGCCCGGCCTCGGCGACGCGCGGGAGCTGCTGGCACGCAACCTGGTGAGCCTGCCGTGGGAGGGCCTCAAGCTTTCGCACGGGGAGCCCGCGGTGCCCACCCGCTTCGTCCGGTGAAGGATGGGGTGATGAGCAGGGCACTGGTGATCGTGGACGTGCAGAACGACTTCTGTGAGGGTGGGTCGCTGGCGGTGACCGGCGGCGCGGCGGTGGCGGAGGCGGTCAGCGACTATCTCGCGTCCCCCGGCCGGCCGCGGTACGCCGCGGTCGTCGCCACCGCGGACCGGCACATCGACCCGGGTCCGCACTTCTCCGCCCACCCCGACTTCCGGGACAGCTGGCCGCCGCACTGTGTGGTCGGCACACCGGGCGCCGAGTTCCATCCGGACCTGGACGTTCGTCCGGTGCAGGAGGTGTTCGGGAAGGGCGCTTTCGCTGCCGCGTACTCGGGGTTCGAGGGCGTGTCGGACGACGGTGACACGCTCGCCGAATGGCTGCACGACCGCGCCGTCGACGCCGTCGACATCGTCGGCATCGCCACCGACCACTGCATCCGCGCGACGGCGCTGGACGCGGTCCGCGAGGGCTTCGACACCCGGGTGCTGTTGGACTACACCGCCGGGGTCGCGCCCGACACCACCCGCACCGCGCTCGACGCGATGCAGACGGCGGGGGTGACCCTGGTCGGGTGGTCGGCGCCAACCCCGCGCCGCAGGCGATAGGACCGCCGCGCCGTGAGGTGACGGCCGCGTCGGGCCCTGCCAGTAGGCTCGTCGGGTGCGCGAACTCCCCACCGTCCCCGACCTGCTGTCCGAGGCGGTGCACGCCCTCGGCGGCAAGGAACGCCGGAACCAGCTGACGATGGCATCGGCGGTCGCGCACGCGATCGAGTCCGGGGAGCATCTGGCGGTGCAGGCGGGCACCGGTACCGGCAAGTCCCTCGCGTATCTGGTGCCGAGCGTGCGGCACGCCGTCGAGTCGGGGCGCACCGTGGTGATCTCGACGGCGACGATCGCGCTGCAGCGGCAGCTCGTTGACCGCGACCTGCCGCGACTGGCGAAGGCCCTGAAGAAGCCGCTCGGCAGGGAACCGAGGTTCGCGATTCTCAAGGGCCGCAACAACTATCTGTGCATGAACAAGGTGCACACCGGGATGGCGGAGCAGCCAGCCCCGGAGGCCGAGCTGTTCGACGCGTTCGCGGTGTCCCGGCTGGGCCGGGAGGTGCAGCGGCTGACGACGTGGTCCTCGGACACCGAGACCGGGGACCGCGACGAACTGGTGCCCGGCGTCTCCGACCAGGCGTGGCGTCAGGTCAGCGTCACCGCCCGCGAATGCCTCGGCAAGTCGCGCTGCCCGATCGGCGAGGACTGTTTCGCCGAACGGGCCCGCGCCGAGGCCGCGCAGGTGGACGTCGTCGTCACGAACCACGCGCTGCTCGCGATCGACGCGATCTCCGGTATCGCAGTGCTGCCCGACCACGACGTTGTTGTGGTCGACGAGGCGCACGAACTGGTGGACCGGGTGACCGGCGTCGCGACGGCGGAGCTGGCGCCCGCGACGATCAGCGCGGCCGCGCGGCGGTGCACGAAGCTGGTCGAGGAGCAGGACGCGGACCGGCTGGAGGCGTCGGCCGAGGCCTGGACCGCGGTGCTCGAGGAGTTGCCGTCGGGCCGCTGGGAGCGTCTGCCCGACGGCGCCGGGCAGGCATTGGCGCTGGTCCGCGACGCCGCGTGGGCGGTGCGGACCGCGATCGGCCCGTCCCGTCCCGGTCAGGCCGCGGCCGACCCGGAGTCGGCGGCGGCGCGGGCCGCGGCCCTGTCCGCGGTCGACGAGGTGCATGACAGCGCCGTCCGAGTCCTCACCGCGTTCGACGAACCGGATCCGGCGAAGCACCGCGACGTGGTGTGGCTGGCCGACGAGGAACGGCGCGGGAAGCTGGTCCGGATCGCGCCGCTGTCGGTCGGTGGCCTGCTGCGCAGCCGCCTGTTCGACGAGTCGACGGTGGTGCTGACCTCGGCGACGCTCACCGTCGGCGGCAACTTCGACGGTCTTGCGGTGGAGTGGGGACTGCCCGCGCAGGCGTCGGTCCGCAGCGACACCGCGATGGCGACCGGCACCGAGGCGCCGTCCGACGAGTCGACCGTCAAGTGGAACGCCGTCGACGTCGGCTCACCGTTCGACCATGCGAAGGCCGGAATCCTGTACGTGGCCAAGCATCTGCCGCCACCCGGCCGGGACGGGCTGTCGCCGCGGTTCCTCGACGAGATCGAGGAACTGGTCACCGCCGCCGGGGGCCGCACTCTCGGCCTGTTCTCCTCGACGCGGGCCGCGAAGGCCGCCGCTGCGGAGATGCGTCAGCGCCTGGACACCCCGGTGCTGTGCCAGGGCGACGACGCGACCGGGCAGCTGGTGCGCACGTTCGCGGAGGACGAGGCGACGTCCCTGTTCGGCACCCTGTCGCTGTGGCAGGGCGTCGACGTGCCCGGTCCGTCGCTGTCGCTGGTGATCCTGGACCGGATTCCGTTCCCCCGCCCGGACGACCCGTTGCTGGCTGCGCGGCAGCGAGCCGTCGAATCCCGGGGCGGCAACGGGTTTCTCGCGGTCTCCGCGAACCATGCCGCGCTGCTGCTGGCGCAGGGCGTCGGCAGGCTGCTGCGCAGCGTCGACGACAGGGGCGTGGTCGCGATGCTCGACTCCCGACTGGCGACGGCCCGGTACGGCGGCTACCTGCGCGCCTCGCTCCCCCCGTTCTGGGAGACCTCGGATCCGCTGGTGGTCCGCAAGGCGCTGGAACGGCTGGCTGGCGGTTAGGGCGCGCAGTCGTCGAGCGGGGAGACCTACCCGGCCGGGGCGGTGACCAACCCGAACTCGGCGTCGCCTGCCAGCAGCTCGTGGTGCGGCAGCACCCGGACCGTGTACCCGACGGCGCCGGAATGCGCGAGTGCCGTGTCGACGACGTAGATCTCGCCCAGCTCGTCGGTGCCGGTGTGGGACATCGGCACCGTCACCACGTCGGTGAGATCCTCGTCCGACCCGACCCGGCCGAGCACCGCCTGCACGGTCACCTCGGCCGGGTCGAGGCCGCCGAGCTGCAGGTACGCGCGCAGTGACAGCTCGGCGCCGATCACCGGGGTATCCGGCAGCCCGGAGCCGTCCACCTGCACCACCTGCACGGCGGGCCACGCCGCATCGACGCGTTCGCGATAGTGCGCCACCTGCCTGGCCCCCGCGTACCCGTCGGCGATCGCGAGCCGGGACGCCCGCGCGGCGGGTGCGTACAGGTCGACGACGTAGTCGCGGACCATTCGGGACGCCAGCACCTTCGGCCCCAGCGACTGCAGGGTGTGCCGGACCATCTCCACCCAGCGGGTGGGCACCCCGTCCGCCCCACGGTCGTAGAACTTCGGCAGCACCGACTGTTCAAGCAGGTCGTACATCGCGTGCGCCTCGAGGTCGTCGCGGCGCGCCTCGTCGAGCACGCCGTCCGCGGTCGGGATCGCCCACCCGTTCTCGCCGTCGAACATCTCGTCCCACCATCCGTCGAGGATGGACAGGTTCAGCCCCCCGTTGAGTGCCGACTTCATCCCGGAGGTGCCGCACGCCTCGAGTGGACGCAGCGGATTGTTCAGCCACACGTCGCACCCCCAGTACAGGTAGCGGGCCATCGACATGTCGTAGTCGGGCAGGAACACGATCCGGTGCCGCACGTCGTGCCGGTCGGCGAACCGGACGATCTGCTGGATCAGCGCCTTGCCGCCATCGTCGGCGGGGTGGCTCTTGCCCGCAACCACCAGCTGTACCGGGCGATCGGGGTCGAGCAGCAGCGCCCGCAGCCGCTCCGGGTCCCGGAGCATCAACGTGAGGCGCTTGTAGGTGGGCACCCTCCTCGCGAACCCGACGGTGAGCACGTTCGGATCGAAAACCTCTCGGGTCCATGACAGTTCAGCCTCGGTCGCACCCCGCTCGCGCCACGACGCCCGAACCCGGCGACGCACCTCGTCGACCAGCTGCCCGCGCAGGGCGGAGCGGGTCGCCCACAGTTCGGTGGCGTCCACCGTGGTCAGCCGCTCCCATCCGCGCGCCTCCTCGACGGACTCGGGGCCTGCGACCCGATGCGCGAGCTCCATCCACTCGCGGGCCGCCCACGTCGGGGCATGCACCCCGTTCGTGACCGACCCGATCGGCACCTCGTCCGCGTCGAAGCCCGGCCACAGCTCGCTGAACATTCCCCTGCTGACGGTGCCGTGCAGCTTCGAGACCCCGTTCGCGCGCTGGCCGAGCCGCAATCCCATGTGCGCCATGTTGAACACCGACGGGTCGGACTCGCGACCCAGTTCGAGAATGCGGTCCACCGCAAGCCCCGGCAGCAGCGCCGACTCGCTCTCGCCCGCGGCACCGCCGAAGTAGCCCCGCACCAGATCCACCGGGAACCGGTCGATCCCCGCAGGCACCGGGGTGTGCGTGGTGAACACGGTCGCCGCCCGGACCGCGGCAAGGGCCGCACCCCAGTCGAGCCCGGTCCCGGTGACCAGTTCCCGCACCCGCTCCACGCCGAGGAACCCGGCGTGCCCCTCGTTCATGTGGAACACCTCCGGGTCGCCGAGGCCCTCCGCGCGGGTGTAGGCCCGGACCGCGCGGACCCCACCGATCCCGGCGAGGATCTCCTGCTTGATCCGGTGGTCCTGGTCGCCGCCGTACAGGCGGTCGGTCACCCCACGCAGTTCCGGATCGTTCTCGGCGATGTCGGAGTCGAGCAGCAGCAGCGGAACCCGGCCCACCTGCGCGATCCACACCCGCGCCCGCAGCACCCGCCCACCGGGCATCGCGACGTGCAGCAGCACCGGCGCCCCGGACTCCGGTTCGGCAAGCAGCCGCAGCGGCAGGCCCTGCGGGTCCAGGGACGGGTAGTGCTCGGCCTGCCACCCGTCCGCCGTCAGCGACTGCCGGAAGTACCCGGACCGGTACAGCAACCCGACGCCGATCAGCGGCACCCCGAGGTCGGAGGCAGCCTTGAGATGGTCGCCCGCGAGGATGCCGAGGCCGCCGGAGTAGTTCGGGAGCACCTCGGTGACCCCGAATTCCATGGAGAAGTACGCGATTCCGCTGGCCAGGTCGCGGTCCTTCGCCTGCTGATTCTGGTACCAGCGCGGCCGGTCGAGGTAGTCGTCGAGATCCGATTCGAGGCGGTCGAGTTCGGCGACGAACCCGGCATCGGCGGCGAGCGCGTCCAGTCGCGCCGGCGCGACCTCTCCGAGCATCCGGACCGGGTCGTGGCGCACCCGAGTCCACAGGTCGGGGTCGATCCGGGCGAACAGGTCCTGAGTCGGCGGGTGCCACGACCAGCGCAGGTTCGTCGACAGCCGGCCCAGCGCGGACAGCCGGGCGGGCAGGTGGGCACGGACGGTGAACCGACGCAAGGCTTTCACCTGGCGAAGACTACCGATCCGGCGGGCATTGGTCCTGTCCTGCGGACGCCGCGTCCCGCGCGGACACCCGACCGCAGCCCGTAAGGTCTCCTGCATGACCGGGCGGATAGGCATCGACGACGTCGTCCCCGACATCGAGGGAGGCAGACACCCGGCGAAGGCCGTGGTCGGCGAGACCTTTCCGGTGACCGCGTCGGTGTGGCGCGACGGGCACGACGCGGTCGCCGCGACGCTCGCGGTCCGCGGCCCCGGGTTCACCCGAAGCATCCGGATCCCGATGCTGCCCGGCCCGCTGCCCGACACGTTCGCCGCGGCCTTCACCCCCACCTGCCCCGGCACCTGGACCTACCGGGTGGAGGGGTGGAGCGACCCGCTCGCCACCTGGCGGTCCGCGGTCGAGGCCAAGCTGGCGGTCGGGCAGGGTCCGACCGAGTTGGCCAATGACCTCGAGGTCGGTGCCCGGCTGTTCGAGCGGGCCTCGCACGTCGTGCCCCGCGGGGATCGGCACCGCTGCCTCGCCGTCGCGACGGCGCTGCGGAGCACGCAGCCGTTGCCGCAGCGGGTGGCGCCCGCGTTCGCGCCCGCGGTCACCGACCTGCTGCGCGCCCATCCGCTGCGGGACCTGCTGACGAGGGGCCGGGCGCTCCAGGTGTGGGTGGATCGCACCCGAGCCCTGTTCGGATCCTGGTACGAGTTTTTCCCCCGGTCCACCGGCGGACGGGATGCGGAGGGGCGGCCGCGGCACGGCACCTTCACCACGGCCGCGAACGCGTTGCCCCGGATCGCGGCAATGGGATTCGACGTGGTGTACCTGCCGCCGATCCATCCGATCGGACGGGTGAATCGCAAGGGCCCCAACAACTCACTGACTCCGGGACCGGACGATGTCGGATCGCCGTGGGCGATCGGATCGCCGGAGGGCGGCCACGACGCGATCCACCCCAACCTGGGTACGATGGCCGACTTCCGGGCGTTCGTCAGCCGGGCGGGCCGGCTCGGACTCGAGGTCGCGCTCGACCTCGCCCTGCAGTGCGCCCCCGACCATCCCTGGGCGGCAGCACATCCGGAGTGGTTCACCGTCCTGCCCGACGGCACCATCGGGTACGCGGAGAACCCGCCGAAGAAGTACCAGGACATCTACCCGATCAACTTCGACGACGACCGCGACGGCATCTACACCGAGGTGCTGCGCGTGGTCCGGTTCTGGATCGCGGCCGGTGTCAGGATCTTCCGGGTCGACAACCCGCACACGAAGCCACCGGACTTCTGGGAATGGCTGATCGCGGAGGTCAAGACCACCGACCCGGATGTGCTGTTCCTGTCCGAGGCATTCACCCGCCCGGCCCGGATGTACGGGCTCGCCAAACGCGGGTTCTCGCAGTCGTACACGTACTTCACGTGGCGGGTGTACAAGCAGGAGCTGATCGAGTTCGGGCAGGAGATCGCCGCGAAGGCGGACGAGGCCCGGCCGAACCTGTTCGTCAACACCCCCGACATCCTGCATGAGAGCCTGCAGGTCGGCGGGCCCGGCATGTTCGCGTTGCGCGCCGCCCTCGCCGCAACCCTGGCCCCGACCTGGGGCGTCTACTCCGGGTACGAACTCTACGAACACCTCCCGGTGCACCCGGGCAGCGAGGAGTACCTGGACTCGGAGAAGTACCAGCTCCGGCCCCGCGACTTCGACGGCGCCCGGGCCCGCGGCGAATCGTTGGAGCCGTGGCTGACCACCCTGAACCGGATTCGCCGCGCGCACCCGGCCTTGCAGCAGCTGCGCAACATCACCTTCCACCACGTCGACAACGACTCGCTGATCGCCTACTCGAAGTTCGACCCGGTGACCGGCGACGCGGTGCTGACCGTGGTCAACCTGGACCCGTACGCCGCCGAGCAGGGCATGATCTGGCTGGACATGCCCGCGCTCGGCCGGGACTGGCACGACCGCATGACCGTGCTCGACGAGGTGTCCGGCGAGCAGTTCGACTGGGGGCAGACCAATTTCGTCCGGCTCGAGCCCTGGCGCGCGGTCGCACACATCCTCGCACTGCCCCCGATCCCCTACCCGGCGCGGCTGCACCTTGCGCACCGCCCGCCCGCGTCGTGAGCGCCATCGTTCCCCGCGGCGCCGCGCCCGACCCCGGCGCCCTCGCCCGCCTGCTCGCCGGGACCCACCACGACCCGCACGCGCTCCTCGGTGCGCACAGCCATCCTGGCGGCACCCTGATCCGCGCGTTGCGGCCGAACGCGGTCGCGGTCGCGGCGCGCATCGGCCGCACCGACCACCCGCTGGTCCGGCTCGCCGACGACCTGTTCGGGGCGGTGGTTCCGGTGGAGGACCTGGTCGACTACCGCCTGGTCGTCGAGTACCCGGGCGGGGACACCACCGTCGTCGCCGACGGCTACCGCTTTCTCCCGACCCTCGGCGACCTGGATCTACACCTGCTCGGCGAGGGCAGGCACGAGCGGTTGTGGGAGGTCCTCGGCGCCCACCCGCGCGTCTACACCACCCCGGACGGTGCGGTGCCGGGCACGTCGTTCGCGGTGTGGGCACCGAACGCGGCGGGGGTCGCGGTGATGGGTGACTTCGACGGCTGGGTGGGCAGGCAGGCCCCGATGCGGGCGCTCGGGTCGACCGGCGTGTGGGAGGTGTTCGTCCCCGGGGTCCGGCCCGGCGACCTGTACAAGTTCCGGGTGCACTGCCGGGACGGGTCGGTGCGGGACAAGGCCGATCCGATGGCATTCGCGACCGAGGTTCCGCCCGCGACCGCGTCCCGGGTGACCCGGTCGGACCACGTCTGGTCGGATGCCGAGTGGGTCGCGGCGCGGCGCCGCCGCGAACCCAACCAGGAACCGATGAGCATCTACGAGATCCATCTCGGGTCGTGGCGTCCGGGGCTGGGCTATCGCGACCTGGCGCGGCAGCTCGCGGAGTACGTGCGCGCGTGCGGATTCACCCATGTGGAGTTGCTGCCCATCGCCGAGCACCCGTACGGCGGCTCCTGGGGGTACCAGGTCACCTCCTATTACGCGCCGACCGCCCGGTTCGGCTCCCCCGACGACTTCCGCTGGTTCGTCGATCACCTGCACGGTGCCGGGATCGGGGTCATCGTCGACTGGGTGCCCGCGCACTTCCCCAAGGACGAGTGGGCGCTGGCCCGGTTCGACGGCGAGCCCCTGTACGAGCACGCCGACCCGCAGCGAGGCGAGCAACTCGACTGGGGGACCTACGTTTTCGATTTCGGGCGTGCCGAGGTCCGCAACTTCCTCGTCGCGAACGCCCTGTACTGGATCGACGAGTTCCACGTCGACGGGCTCCGGGTCGACGCGGTCGCGTCGATGCTCTATCTGGACTACTCCCGACCCCCCGGCGGCTGGACCCCGAACATCCACGGCGGCAGGGAAAATCTCGAGGCCGTCGCGTTCCTACAGGAGATGAACGCGACCGTGCACAAGCACCACCCCGGCGTCGTGACCGTCGCCGAGGAATCCACCGCGTGGCCGGGCGTCACCCGCACCACCACGGTCGGCGGCCTCGGCTTCTCGATGAAATGGAACATGGGCTGGATGCACGACACCCTCGGCTACCTGGGCCGCGATCCGGTGCACCGCAGCTTCCACCACCACGAGGTCACGTTCTCGCTGATGTACGCGTGGAGCGAGCACTACCTGCTGCCGGTCAGCCACGACGAGGTGGTGCACGGCAAGGGCACGCTGTGGTCCAGGATGCCCGGCGACGACCGCACCAGGGCCGCGGGGTTGCGGGCGTTGCTCGCCTACATGTGGGCGCACCCGGGCAAGCAACTGCTGTTCATGGGCCAGGAGTTCGGGCAGCGCACCGAATGGTCGGAGGAACGCGGCCTCGACTGGCGGCAGCTCGACGACCCGCACACCGGTGCCCTGCAGCGGGGGGTGCGCACCCTCGTCGGCGACCTCAACGCCGTCTATCGCGCCCATCCGGCGTTGTGGACGCTGGACACCTCGCCGGGCGGCTACTCGTGGATCGACGCCAACGACACCGAGAACAATGTGCTCAGCTTCCTGCGGTACGGCACCGACGGCTCGATCGTCGCGTGCCTGTTCAACTTCTCGGGGTCCCCACATCAGCACTACCGGGTCGGCCTGCCCGAGCCGGGTCGCTGGCGGGAGATCCTCAATACCGACGCCGCCGCCTATCACGGAACCGGGTTGGGTAACTTCGGTGAGGTGACCGCCACCGGCACCCCCTGGCACGGACGCCCCGCGTCCGCCGAGGTGACGCTGCCCGGCAACGCCGCGATCTGGCTGCACCGGGAACTGCCGTGACCCGGCTCCCGATCGCGTTCGCGGCCGCCCTCGCCACCGTCCTGGTCGCCGGCTGCGGTCAACTCGTGGACGGGCACGCGGTGTCGATCTACGACGACCCGTTCACCGTCGCCGGTCTGGCCGCCACCACCGGGCCGAACGGTCCGCGGCCCGGCGCCCCGGAGCCGTCACTCGCCGTCCGGGGCGGCGACGGGTCCGCCGCCGACCGTCTCGCCGGCGCGGCCGTCGACGACCTCGCCGCATTCTGGACCGTCGAGTACCCGCGCGCGTTCGCCGGGGATTTCCGGCCGGTCACGGACCTGATGTCGTGGGACCCGGGCGTTGCCCCCGCGCGGTCCGGGACGTTCTGCGGCGACAGCACCCACGGCGTCGCCAACGCCGGCTACTGCATCCGTGACGGCTCGATCGGCTGGGACCGCACCACCCTGCTGCCCGCGCTGATGGACACGTTCGGCCCGATGGCGGTGGTGATGGTGATCGCACACGAGTACGGGCACGCCGTGCAGCACGACTCGGGGCTGGCCGGCGACGACGACCCGACCCTGGTGCTCGAGCAGCAGGCGGACTGCTTTTCCGGCGCGTACATGCGGTATGTCGCGGCGGACCGGTCCGCACAGTTCACCCTCAACACCTCCGAGGGCCTCAACTCGGTGATGGCGGCGATGGTCGCCGTCCGCGACACCGACCCGAACGATCCGAGTGCCGTCCACGGCACCGCGTTCGAGCGGGTCACCGCCTTCCAGATCGGGTTCACCGACGGCGCCCGCGCGTGCACCGGGATCGACGAGGCCGAGGTCGAGACCAGGCGCGCGCAGCTACCGCACCAGTTCACGACGCCCGGCGACATCGGCGAGACCGCGGTGACCGAGCGGACCGTCGACCTGACCGTGGATTCGCTGCAGTCGGTGTTCGCGCTGCCGGAACGCCCCCGGGTCTCGTTTGCCGGCGCGGACACCGGGTGCCCGGACGCGACCACCACCGAGCCGGTGTCGTACTGCCCCGCGACCCGCACGATCGGGGTGTCGATGCCCGCCCTCGTCGAACGCGGGACACCACACGACGGCAACGTCGACGACCTCGCCAGCGACATCCGCGGCGACTTCGGCGCCTATGTCCTTGTCGCGTCCCGATTCACGCTCGCCGTGCAGCAGCACACCGGCGACTCCCTCACCGACCCCAAGACAGCGTTGCGGGCGGCCTGCCTGTCTGGGGTGTGGACCGCGGCAACGGCGTCCGGCTCGGCGGGCGGACTGAGCCTCTCGCCGGGCGACCTCGACGAGGCGGTGTCCGGACTACTCACCGACGGACTGATGGCATCCGACATCGACGGGGTCACCGTCCCGAGCGGCTTCGCCCGGGTAGACGCCTTCCGGTCCGGGGTCCTCGGCGGGCGCGACGCCTGCACCAACCGGTACCAGTAGCGCTCCGCTAGTACAGCGCGGAGGCGAGCTTGCGGCGGGCGACGACGACGAGCGGGTCGGCCTGGTCGAAAAGCTCGAACAGTTCGAGTAGCCGGGTGCGGACCGTGGTCTTGTCCTCACCGGCGTACCTCCTGATCGCGTCGATCAGGAGCGTGAACGCCTCCTCCGGCTGCTGGGTGTAGAGCAGGGCGTCGGCGGCGTCGAGCTGGGCGGCAACGTTCGCGGGTTCCGCGGCGGCGGCCGTGACCGCGTCCGGGGCGACGTTCTGCACCCGCGCCAGGAACCGCACCTGACGCTGCGCGGCGACGGCCTGCTTGTTGCCCGGCTCGGCGTCGAGGATTGCCTGGTACGCCGCCTCGGCGCCGTCAAGATCGCCGTCGGCGAGCGCGTCCTCGGCGGCAACGAACCGCGGGTCCTCGGGTTCCGGTTCGGCACCGTCGACGGGCGGCGGACCCGACAGCTTGCCCGCGGTCGCGGCCAGCACCTGCCCGAGCCAGCCCTGCACCTCGTGGACGGGTTGCACACCCTGGAAGTCTGCGATCGGCTGGCCTGCCGCAACGGCGACGACGGTCGGGATGCCCTGCACACCGAACGCCTGCGCGATCCGCATGTTCGCGTCGACGTCGACCTTCGCAAGCACCCAGGTCCCGTCGCCGTCCAACGCGAGCGACTCCAGCTCACCGACGAACGCGACACTCGCGTCGCTGCGCGGGGACCACAACGCGACCAGCACGACCACCTGCATCGACCGTTCGAGAACCTCGGCCTCGAAGGTGGCTTCGGAGACGTCGACGACGGGCGCCAGACCCGTTGCCGAGCCGTCCCCTGCCGGGGTCGATGCGGTCGGCGCGGCAGGCGGCTGCGGTCGATCCTTCAGGCCGGACAGATCCACTGCACCGGACATGGCTGCCGCCATCGCGGCGGATGGACGTGCGGGCTGACGAGAACCGGGTCGAGTCACGGTGCCAGTTTGTCACAACAGGCCAGCGCCCCGGACAGCACAGCGCCCCCGGACCGCGGACGGTTCGGGGGCGCTGGGCATGCGGATCAGACGGCGTCGAGCTCGCGTGCGGTGGCAGCGGCGGCCGGGGTTGCGGACAGCTCGCCGAGCTGACCGGTCCGC
This sequence comes from Rhodococcus sp. NPDC058505, assembly GCF_042720095.1. Taxonomy (NCBI): domain Bacteria; kingdom Bacillati; phylum Actinomycetota; class Actinomycetes; order Mycobacteriales; family Nocardiaceae; genus Rhodococcus; species Rhodococcus sp. NPDC058505. The sequence continues at coordinate 506 of NZ_JBHXNB010000032.1, read as the reverse complement.
TTCGCCCACCACTCGAACAGGATCGTGAAGAACGGCGGGATGCTCGAGAGCAGCGCCAGCCCGGTCGTGACCAGGTTCCACTTGAGGGCACGTGCGGTCAGCAGCGCGACGACAATGAACAGGACGAACACGGCACCGTGGAACGGACCGAAGATCTTCACGCCGATCTCGTTGCCGTTCTCCGGCAGGTACTTGAACGCCATGCCGAGGAGCAGACCGGCCCAGGTGAATGCCTCAAGGATTGCGACAAATCGGAACCGCTTGGCCGGGGTGCTGAGATCGAAGATGTTCGCCATGACCGCCATTGTGCCGGGCATCTACGACGATCCGTCGTTGCTGTGGGAGACATCACGGCCCCGACGGGATGCGTCGGGGCCGCGACCGGAGTAATGCCTCCCCGGTCAGCGCTGCGGGACGCGGAGGATCAGGGCATCACCCTGCCCACCACCACCACACAACGCCGCCGCACCGATGCCGCCGCCGCGGCGCTGCAGTTCCAGGGCCAG
>NZ_JBHXNB010000031.1:0-34120 GCF_042720095.1 Rhodococcus sp. NPDC058505 | reverse complement strand
GTTGTTGGTGTTTTGGTTGGGCTTGCCGGCCTTGGGGGGGGGGGGGGGGGCGGGGTTCCTGCCCCTGGGGCCCCCCCCCACGGCGGCGACCCCTAAGCAGGGATGTTCGGGATCAGCGTCGCCCGCGCGTACACGGTCTCGCCCTCCCGCAACTGCAGCGCTTCGCTGTCGCCGCGGGTGACCTGGGCGGCGAACAGGTCCCCGGTCGCGGCGTTCCGCAGCTCGACCCGCACCTCGAAGCCGAGGTGCACGACGCGCTCCACCGTCGCGCGCGTGACACCGGCGGATTCGGCGGTGCCCGCCTTCTGCGCGACCGCCATGCTCGGGTCCCTGCCCACGCGAATGTCGTGCGGGCGCACCAGCTGACCGTTGAGCTTCGCGACCGGTCCGAGGAACGACATCACGAAATTGTTCGCCGGGCTGTCGTACAACTCCCGCGGGGTGCCGACCTGCTCGATCCGACCCCGGTTCAGGACCGCGATCCGGTCCGCGACATCGAGGGCCTCCTCCTGGTCATGGGTCACCAGGACCGTGGTCACGTGCACCTCGTCGTGCAGCCGCCGCAGCCAGGTGCGCAGGTCCTCCCTGACCTTCGCGTCCAGCGCGCCGAACGGCTCGTCGAGCAGCAGCACCTGGGGGTCCACCGCCAGCGCCCTGGCCAACGCCATTCGCTGACGTTGGCCGCCCGACAGCTGCGCCGGGTAGCGGTGCTGAAAGCCGTCGAGACCGACGATCCCGAGCAGCTCGCCGACCTTCTTCTCGATCTCCGGCTTCGGCCGCTTGCGGATCGTGAGGCCGAACGCCACGTTGTCCCGGACGGTCATGTGCTTGAACGCCGCGTAGTGCTGGAACACGAACCCGATGTCGCGCTTCTGCGGCGGCACCCCAGTGACGTCCTTGCCCGCGATCGTGATCGTGCCCGCGTCGGGGTGCTCAAGGCCGGCGATCGACCGCAGCAGCGTCGACTTGCCCGACCCGGACGGGCCGAGCAGCGCGGTCAGCGAGCCCGACGGGATGTCCAGCGACAGATTGTCCAGTGCCGCGAAGTCGCCGTAGTTCTTCTGGGCGCCGATGACGGAAATCATGCCTTGCTCCTCTTGCGATCCAGCAGCGTCATCAGCAGCAGCGTCACCAGGGCGATGCCCATCAGCAGCGTCGCCGCGCAGTACGCGCCGTAGGTGTTGTGGTCGTCGATGTAGCGCGAGTGCACCAGCAGGGTCAGGGTCTGCGAGACGCCGGGGAAACCGGACGACACCATGATCACGGCGCCGAACTCGCCCAGCGAGCGGGCGACCGTCAGCACGATGCCGTAGGTCAGGCCCCAGCGGATCGCGGGAAGGGTGATCCGCCAGAAGGTCTGCCACTTCGAGGCGCCCAGTGTCGCGGCGGCCTGCTCCTGCTCGTCACCGATCTCGTGGAGCACCGGCTCCACCTCGCGCACCACGAACGGCAGGGTCACGAAGATGGTCGCCAGCACCATCCCCGGCAACCCGAAGATGACCCGGAACCCGAGCGAGTCGAGGCCACCGAACCAGCCGTTGACACCCCACAGCAGGATCAGCGATACACCGACGACGACCGGCGACACCGCGAACGGCAGGTCGACCACCGCCTGCATCAGGCCGCGGCCGGGGAAGCGTCCCCGTACCAGAGCGAGCGCGGTGATCACCCCGAAGATGACGTTGATCGGCACCACGATCGCGACGATCAACAGGGACAGGTTGAGCGCCGAGATCGCCGCGGGCGTCGAAATCGCCTCGAAGAAGGCGACGATACCGCGCTCAAAGGTGCGCCACAGGATCACCATGATCGGCACCAGCAGCAGCAGCGCCAGGTAGCCGAGGGCGGCGACCCGCAGACTCAGCCGGGTTGGGGTGGACACGTTCACGACGCCTGCTCCTCACGACGCTGGTTGCGGCTCGCGAACACCCGCAGCACCAGCAGGGTCACGAAGGCGATCGCCAGCAGCGCCACCGAGACGGCCGCGGCGTCCACCGGCCGGTCGATCTCGATCAGCTGTTGGATTCGCTGCGAGGTCACCTGCGTCTCGCCCGGGATGTTGCCGCCGATCAACACCACCGAACCGTATTCGCCGATCGCGCGGGCGAACGCCAGGCCCGCGCCGCTGACGATCGCGGGCGTCAAGGTCGGCAGCACGACCTTGACGAAGATGGTCCAGTTGCTCGCGCCGAGCGAGGCGGCGGCCTGCTCGACCTCGCGGTCCGTCTCGATCAGCACCGGCTGTACCGACCGGACGACGAACGGCAGTGTCACGAACGCGAGGGCGACGACAAGACCCGGCTGGGTCGCGTTGAGCTGCACGTCAATCGGGCTGTTCGGCCCGTACAGGGACAGCAGCACGATGCTCGCGACGATGGTCGGCAGGGCGAACGGGAGGTCGATGAACGCATTGACGATCCGCTTGCCGGGGAACTCATCACGCACCAGCACCCATGCGATGAGCGTGCCCATGACCACGTTGATCAGCGCAACGACCACCGACACCAGGATGGTGACGCGCAGCGAGGCCAACGACGCGGGACTGGTGACCGCGTCCCAGAATCCGGCGAGTCCGTCTTCGAACGAGGTCACCGTCAACGCCGCGAGCGGCAGCAGCACGATCACGCTGAGCCACAGCATCGTTACGCCGATCCCGAGCGGACCGACGGTGCCGGTGACGGTGAACCATCGGCGGCGCCGTCGCGGCGGTGCGGCGGGGGCCGGCGTGGACTCGGTCGGCGGGGTGGCGACGATCTCGGACACCGATCCCTCCGTCATCGTGGAGTCGGACATGGCGAGGCTACCGGTTCGCGGCTTCGTAGATCACGGCAATCGACCCGCTGCCCTGCGTGAACAGGGTCTCGTCGACGGCCTTCCAGCCACCGAGATCCGCGATCGTCCACAGGGTTTCCGGGGCGGGGAACTCGTCGGTGAACTCGGCGGCGACGGCCGGGTCGACGGGACGGAATCCGGCCTCGGCCCACAGCGTCTGGGCCTCCGGCGTGAACAGGTAGTCGCGGAACGCGGTCGCCTGCTCAAGCGCCTTGCTGTTCTGCAGCACCGCGACCGGGTTCTCGATCTTGAAGGTGACCGGCGGGGTGACGTGCTCGACGGGATCACCGTTCCGTTCGGTGAAGATCGCCTCGTTCTCGTAGCTGATCAACACGTCACCGCTGCCCTGCAGGAACGTCTCGGTGGCCTCACGACCCGACTTCGGCTGCACCTTCACGTGATCGGTGACGAGCGCCTTCACGTAGTCGAGCCCGGCCTGCGGATTGGTCCCGCCGTCGCTCTTGGCCGCGTACGGCGCGAGCAGGTTCCACTTCGCCGAGCCGGAACTGAACGGGTTGGGGGTGACCACCTCAACGCCGGGGGCGAGCAGGTCATCCCAGTCCCGGATGTTCTTCGGGTTGCCCTCGCGCACCACCAGGGTGACGACCGACCCGAACGGAATCCCGTTGTAGGCGTCCGCGTTCCAGTCCGGGCTCACCAATCCGGCATCGACCAGGCGGGTGATGTCGGGTTCGACGGAAAAGTTCACGACATCGGCCCGTGCGCCGTCCTTCACCTTGCGGGACTGGTCGCCGGAGGCACCGTAGGACGGCTGGACCTTCACGTCGGCGCCCGCCTCGGTGTCCCTGAATCCGGGGAGAATTCTGTCAAAACCGGGCTTGGGCACCGCGTACGCAAACAGGTTGACGGTGCCGCCGCTGCCGTCACCGGAACCGGACTCACCGCCTACCACGTCGCTCGACCCGCCTGCGCAGGCCGTCAACGCGACCGCTCCCGCGGTGAGGGCGGCGGCAAACAGAACGCCGGAGCGGGTGAGTCGGGCACGAACACTCATCGATATGCCTTTCACGGATTCGCCGCGCACGGCGAGGGAAGTTCGGTCATCGCGACCGCCGCGACCGCCGCCGCCGAGGTGGGCTGCGGTGGTTCGCGGGCACAGGAATGTGGGAAAGGTGCCCTCTGCGTGGGGCGGACGGGCCGGCTCAGTCGAGCAAGGCGGAGGAGATCAACAACAGTCGATGTCGGCGACTGCGAGCATGCCGACAGCGATCAACGCCAGTTCATGGCGGACCTGGTGTACGGCAGTGGCAGACACGCGGACGAATCTAGCAGAGCGCGTGGTGATGAATCCAACAGGCGGGCGTTCACCCGATCAGCGGGTGAACAGCCACCCGACGAGGACCAGCACCAGCAGGACGATCAGGACGAGGGTGACGCGGGAACGGGGCATCAGGGCTCACCGACCCGGGCCGCGTCGCCGGACCGGGCCCGGTCCCGTCCGAGCAGGGTCAGGGCACGGGCCAGCGTGATGTCGAAGACCCTGGCGAGCCCGTACGCGGCGGGCAACGCGACAACCAACACCAGCAGGAGCTGCGGAACGTACGGTAGCCCGATCAGCCACAATTCGAGGCCGTCCCACCAACTGGCGATCTGATTCACGCCCCCACCCTACGCGGCACCGTCGAACGTGAACGATGGCCCCGCCGTCAGCGGTGAACGACGGCCCCGCCGTCGAACGTGAACGACGGCCCCGCCGTCAGCGGTGGACGACGGCGCCGACCGAGCCGATGATATGCAGATGACGGCCACCGACCCCGACGTGCACGGCCGGATCACCGGCGCCGAGACCCTCCCCGCGAACCTTCCGGCGACAATCGAGCCCGCACCCCACCGCACCACCTTCCCGCCGATCGACGACTACGCGTTCCTGTCGGACTGCGAAACCACCTGCCTGATCGCCCGCAACGGGTCGGTCGAGTGGATGTGCGTGCCTCGGCCCGATTCGCCGAGCGTGTTCGGGTCGATTCTCGATCGCAGCGCCGGGCACTTCCGGATCGGGCCGTACGGGCAGAACGTGCCTGCCGCCCGCCGCTACCTGCCGGGCGGGCTGATCGTGGAGACCACCTGGCAGACCGAGACCGGGTGGCTCATCGTCCGCGACGCCCTGGTGATGGGACCGTGGCACAACAACGAGCAGCGTTCGCGCAGTCACCGCCGCACCCCGACGGACTGGGATGCCGAGCACATCCTGCTGCGCACCGTGAAGTGCGTCAGCGGCGTGGTGGAACTGGAGATGAGTTGCGAGCCGTCATTTGACTACCACCGTGTCCCGGCGAAATGGGAGTACACCGGCGCGGTGTACGAGGAGGCGACCGCCACGGGTGACGGCAGCGGTCTCGGCGCCAACCCCACCCTGCGCCTCACGTCCAACCTGAAGCTGGGCCTTGAGGGCAGGGAAGCACGGGCGCGGACCCGGATGCAGGAAGGCGACAATGTGTTCGTCGCACTGTCGTGGTCGAACCTCCCTGCACCGCAGTCGTTTTCCGATGCCGCCGAGAAAATGTGGAAGACGGCGGAATGCTGGCGGCAGTGGATCACCATCGGCCGGTTCCCCGACCACCCGTGGCGTGGCTACCTGCAGCGCAGCGCACTGACCCTCAAGGGCCTGACCTACTCCCCGACCGGCGCACTGCTCGCGGCGTCGACCACCTCCTTACCGGAAACGCCAGGCGGGGAACGGAACTGGGACTACCGGTACGCATGGGTTCGGGATTCGACGTTCGCGCTGTGGGGCCTCTACACCCTCGGACTCGACCGGGAGGCCAACGACTTCTTCGCCTTCATCTCCGACGTTTCGCAGGGCGAGGACGGGCACCCGCACCCGCTGCAGGTGATGTACGGGATCGGCGGCGAGAAGACGCTTGAGGAGGCCGAACTCGACCACCTGTCCGGGTATGACGGGGCCCGGCCGGTCCGGATTGGAAACGGCGCATACAACCAGAAGCAGCACGACATCTGGGGCACCATGCTGGACTCCGTGTATCTGCATGTGCGGTCACGGGACCAGGTCCCGGACGCGCTGTGGCCGCTACTCAAGCGGCAGGTGGAGGAGGCGATCAGGCATTGGCGGCAGCCGGACCGCGGGATCTGGGAGGTGCGCGGCGAACCGCAGCACTTCACCTCGTCGAAGGTGATGTGCTGGGTGGCGCTCGACCGGGGCACGAAGCTCGCCGCGCTGCGCGGCGAAAAGTCGTACGCGCAGCAGTGGTCGGCGATCGCGGACGAGATCAAGTCCGACATCCTCGAGCACGGCGTCGACGAGCGTGGCGTGTTCACCCAGCGGTATGGGCACCCGTCGCTGGACGCGTCCCTGCTGTTGGTCCCACTGCTGCGGTTCCTGCCCGCCGACGATCACCGCGTCCGCGCCACGGTGCTGACCATCGCCGACGAGCTCACCGAGAACGGCCTGGTGCTGCGCTACCGCGTCGACACCACCGACGACGGGCTGTCCGGCGAGGAGGGCACGTTCACGATCTGCTCGTTCTGGTTGGTGTCGGCGCTGGTGGAGATCGGCGAACTCGCCCGAGCGAAGCGGCTGTGCGAACGGCTTCTCGGCTATGCCAGCCCGCTGAAGCTGTACGCGGAGGAGATCGACGCCCGCACCGGTCGACATCTCGGCAACTTCCCACAGGCGTTCACGCACCTCGCCCTGATCAACGCGGTCGTGCACGTGATCCGCGCCGAGGAGGCCGTGGACACCGGTACCTTCCAGCCCGCGCACTCCCCCACCTAACCGGACCGCCCACCCCGACCGGCCGGCACCCCCCGACCGGCCCCGCACCCCCGACCGGCCCCGCACCCCCGACCGGCCCCGCACCCCCGACCGAATGTGGTATTCGATCAGTCTGACTGACCGAATTCCACATTCGGTCAGTCCGGAGGGCAGTCAGTCCGGAGGGCAGTCAGGTCAGTCCGGAGGGCAGTCGATCGGGGTCAGGCGAAGCGGGCCAGCAGCCGCTCCGCGTCGGACGCGATCGTGCGGACCACCTCACCCGCCGGCCGGATCTCGTTGACCAGCCCGGCCGCCTCGCCCGCGTAGACGACGGCCAGATCCGGGTTGGCGGGGTCGTAGGCGTCCGCAAGGGTCTCGTTGTCCGCGCCGCGCTCGTGCCAGGTGCCGGTGAACTCGTTGACCAGCGCGCGGCCACCCCACCGGGCGGGCCACGGCTGGTCCCTGGCCTGGTCGAAGACCGAGGTGTAGACGGTGTCGGCGGAATCCGCGTCCACCAGCTTCTGCTGGGCGAACTCGGGGCCGATGGTCTCCGGGCTGGCCAGCAACGCCGTTCCGACCCAGGCCCCCTCGGCCCCGGCCGCGAGCACCGCGGCCAGCCCGCGTCCGGTGGCGATGCCGCCCGCGGCGACGACGGGAAGGTCGGTCGATTCGAGGATTTGCTGCAGCAGCGGCAGGGTACCGATCCGGCCGGTGTGCCCGCCCGCCTCGGTGCCCTGGGCGACCACGAAGTCGACCCCGGCGGCCTCGACCACCCGCAGGTCCTCGAGGGTGTTGACCTGCGAGCAGACCAGCGCGCCCGCCGACTTTGCCCGCGCAACGAACGGGGCAGGGTCGCCGAATGACAGCGAGATCACGGCGGGGCGGGCGGCAATCGCCGCGTCGAGCAGTGTGTCGTTGTCGTGCAGTGCCCAGGTCATCAGCCCGATTCCCAGGTCACCGCCGATCGCCTTGGCGACGGCCGACTCGGCCGCGACCCAGTCCGGGGTGGCGTACCTGGCTGCGCCGAGCAGACCGAGGCCACCGGCCTTCGACACCTCACCGGCAAGGGCACCGCCCGCCCGTCCACCCATCGGGGCGCCGAGAATCGGCACCTCGAGTCCCAATGTCGTCGTCAACCAGGTCTCGAGCACACCGACTCCATTCCGCGACTTCGTCGCACCGTGAGTGATTTTTACCCCGATCGGGGTAAAAATCACTCACGGGCGCGGAGCGCATCTACTTCTTGGGCTTGTCCGCCACCGACTCGTTCGACAGCGCCGCGACAAAGGCCTCCTGCGGCACCTCGACCCGGCCGATGGTCTTCATCCGCTTCTTGCCTTCCTTCTGCTTCTCGAGCAGCTTGCGCTTGCGGCTGATGTCGCCGCCGTAGCACTTGGCGAGCACGTCCTTGCGGATCGCGCGAATGTTCTCGCGGGCGATGATCTTCGAGCCGATCGCGGCCTGGATCGGCACCTCGAACTGCTGGCGCGGGATCAGCTCGCGCAGCTTGGTGGTCATCTTGTTGCCGTACGCGAACGCGGCGTCCTTGTGCACGATCGCGCTGAACGCGTCGACGGCCTCGCCCTGCAGCAGGATGTCGACCTTCACCAGCGCGGACTGCTGCTCGCCGGACTCCTCGTAGTCGAGGCTGGCGTAGCCCTTGGTCCGCGACTTGAGCGCGTCGAAGAAGTCGAACATGATTTCGCCCATCGGCAGCGTGTACCGCAGCTCAACGCGCGTCTCGGAGAGATAGTCCATGCCGCCGAGCTCACCGCGGCGGGACTGACACAGCTCCATGATCGCGCCGGTGTACTCGCTCGGGGCGATGACCGTGCACTTGGACATCGGCTCATACACCTCGCGCACCTTGCCCTCGGGCCAGTACGACGGGTTCGTCACCTCATGCTCGGAGCCGTCCTCCATCGTCACCCGGTACACCACGTTCGGCGCGGTGGAGATGAGGTCGAGGCCGAATTCCCGCTCGAGCCGGTCCCGGGTGATCTCCATGTGCAGCAGCCCGAGGAAACCGCACCGGAAGCCGAAGCCGAGCGCCACCGACGTCTCCGGCTCGTACGCCAGTGCCGCGTCGTTGAGGCGCAACTTGTCGAGCGCGTCCCGCAGCACCGGGTAGTCGGAGCCGTCCATCGGGTACAGGCCGGAGTAGACCATCGGCTTGGGGTCGCGGTAGCCGACCAGCGGCTCGGAGGCGCCGTTGCGGAAGGTGGTGACGGTGTCACCGACCCGGGACTGGCGGACGTCCTTCACCCCGGTGATCAGGTAACCGACCTCGCCGACCCCCAGACCCGCGGTGGCCTTCGGCTCGGGCGAGATGATGCCGACCTCGAGCAGTTCGTGGGTGGTGCCGGTCGACATCATGGTGATCTTCTCGCGGGGACGGATCTTGCCGTCCACCACTCGGACATAGGTGACGACGCCACGGTAGGCGTCGTACACGGAGTCGAAGATCATCGCGCGGGCCGGGCCGTCGGCGTCGCCGACCGGGGCGGGCACCTGCTTGACGACCTCGTCGAGCAGTTCCCGGACGCCGACGCCGGTCTTGCCGGACACCCGCAGCACGTCTCCGGGTTCGCAGCCGACGATGTGCGCGATCTCGGCGGCGTACCGGTCGGGGTCGGCGGCGGGCAGGTCGATCTTGTTGAGCACCGGGATGATGGTGAGGTCCTTCTCCATCGCCAGGTACAGGTTGGCCAACGTCTGCGCCTCGATGCCCTGCGCGGCGTCGACCAGCAACACCGCCCCCTCGCAGGCCTCAAGTGCGCGGGACACCTCGTAGGTGAAGTCGACGTGACCGGGGGTGTCGATCAGGTGCAGGACGATCTCTTCGGTGCTGCCGTCCTCGTGCTCGACCGTCCAGGGCAGCCGCACGTTCTGCGCCTTGATCGTGATGCCGCGCTCCCGCTCGATATCCATCCGATCCAGGTACTGGGCGCGCATCGCGCGCTCCTCGACGACCCCCGTGAGCTGCAACATCCGGTCCGCCAGCGTCGACTTGCCGTGGTCGATGTGCGCGATGATGCAGAAGTTCCGGATCCGCGACGGGTCCGTGAACGTCGTGTCGGCGAAGGTGGCGATGGTGGGCTCCTGAAGTCGGCGGCGGCCCGATGCGGGCCGCAGTCACTAGGGATCCAGGATAGGCCAGGTGCCGTCCCCGGCCGGTTCGGCCCCGCCACTAGGTTGAACAGATGGCTTCGAGGTGGACACGGATCGGCAGACAGCTCGGCGACATCGCTCTGAGGGAGGGCCCGCGGCTGCTCAAGGGGCTGCAGAAGAGCGGGGTGCTGCCCGGACCGAGGCAGGCCGGGCCGACGCCGACGCGACCCGGTCGGCCGGTGTCCGCCACCGCGGTGCCGACCGCGCACCGGGCCAGGACCGTCGACTACGCCCCGGACCTGGACGGCCGCGCCGATCCGGGGGAAATCGTCTGGACCTGGGTCAGCTACGAGGAGGACGCGGGCCAGGGCAAGGACCGTCCGGTGCTGGTGGTCGGGCGCGACGGCCGCACCCTGCTCGGGCTGATGCTGTCGTCGAACTCGGAACGCGACGGGCAGCGGGACTGGATCGCGCTCGGGTCCGGGTCGTGGGACGGCGCGCACCGGCCGAGCTGGGTTCGCCTGGACCGGGTGCTCGACGTCCCCGAGGACGGCATCCGCCGCGAGGGCGCCGTCCTCGACCGGGACCGTTTCGATCGGGTCGCGGATCGGCTCCGCCGCGACTTCGGCTGGACCTGACACTGGGCCGTCGACCGCCGAGGGGCGTCACCGACCGGATGGACCGGCCGACGGCGCCCCCTCGGGCGGACGGCGTCAGGCGTTGGCGCTGCGGCCGAACAGCGACCGGTAGGCGAACGCCCCGACCGCGCCGCCGATCAGCGGGAAGACGATGAACGCCCACAGCTGCAGTGGTGCACCGTCCTGGTACCAGGCGACCGCGAAGCTGCGGGCCGGGTTCACCGAGGTGTTGTCGATCGGGATGGACATGATGTGGATGACCGCGAGGGTGAAGCCAATCGCAATGCCCGCCAGCGGCACGTCGGAGAGCTGGTCGGTGGACGCGAGGACCACGAACACCAGCAGGGCGGTGAGCAGCACCTCGACGACGATCATCGCGCCGATGCCGTAGCCGCTCTGCAGCACGCCACCGAGCGGACCCTGCACCGCGGACGGACTGTGATCACCCCAGCCGTTCGCGCCGAGCCCGCTGGCCGCCCGGTCGTACGATGGCAGGCTGCTGGCGACCGCGAACAGCACGGCGCCGGCGACCAGGCCACCGATCACCTGGGCCCCGACATACATCAGCGCCTTCACACCCTCGATCCGCCCGATCAGGAACTGACCGAACGTGACCGCCGGGTTGACGTGACAGCCGGACACCGGTCCGATCGCGTAGACCAGGAAGGCCAGCGTGAGACCGAACGCCAGCGCGACGCCCAGGTTCCCGACCTTGCTTCCCGCGATGACGGCGGTGCCGACGGAGACGAACACCAGCACGAAGGTGCCGATCCCCTCCGCGAGATACTTCTTTGCATCCGAGATCACCCGGGTCTCGGTCTGCTCCTGGACTGTGAGAGACATGTGCCACCTTTACTCGACGTCGATCACGATGGGGAGATGCCTGAATTCGGACGTTACGTGAGGTCATTGTCATCGACAACGACCTCGCGGGCGAGTCGGGCGGGAGTCCGCGCACCGGCCCGCGGTGAGCCGAGCGGCACCCGCCCCGATGACCGGGTTTGGGCTGGACCGGGCAGGGCTGGTAACGTGGCCGGTCGGTGCGTGGACGCACCCGAAGCTTTCTCAACCAGAAGAAAACCAGCGAAGACGACAGGATTTTACGCGTGGCCAACATCAAGTCCCAGGTGAAGCGGATCCGCACCAACGAGCGTCAGCGACTGCGCAACCAGTCGGTGAAGTCCTCGCTGCGCACCGCAATCCGCTCCTTCCGCGAGGCAGCCGCCGCGGGCGACAAGGACAAGGCCAACGAGCTCCTCGTCACCGCGAGCCGCAAGCTCGACAAGGCAGCAAGCAAGGGCGTCATCCACGCCAACCAGGCCGCCAACAAGAAGTCGGCGCTCGCGCTGGCCGCGAACAAGCTCTGACGACACCTTCGTGACGGCATTGCCGTCACCGCTGTCATCGCTGGAGACCGCCCGGTCCTCGACCGGGCGGTCTTTCGCGTGTCGGGCCTCGGCAGGCCTGCGGATTAGCCGTGCAGGTCGGCGACGCGGCGGACGGCGTACTCCACCGCATGGTCGGGGTCCGCGGCCGCGCCCTTGACGTCGGCGTTGAGCTGCGCGACCACCTCGAGCGCAGCGCCGAGCGTCTCCGGGCGCCACCCCCGCGCCTGCCCCTGCGCCTTCTTCACCTTCCACGGCGCCATCCCCAGCCCCGATGCCATTCGGAACGGATCGCCCCGGCCTGCGGAGTCGACGCGAGCAATGGTGTGCACGGCGTCCGCGAGGGCGTCGGCGAGCAGGACATGCGGGACTCCCCGCAACATCGCCCACCGCAGCGCCTCCATCGCACCCGACCGGTCCCCGGCGACCGCGCGTTCCGCGACGTCGAATCCGGACACCTCGGCCTTGCCGGAGTAGTACCGAGCCACCGCGGCCGCGTCGATCCGGCCGCCAGTGTCCGCGGCGAGCTGCGAGCACGCGGCCGCCAGCTCCCGCAGGTCCGATCCGACCGCGTCGATCACCGTCTCGATCACCTCGGGCGACGCCCGCACCCCGGCCGCGCGGAACTCGGAGCGGACGAAGTCGGCGCGCTCCCCCGCCTTGGTGATCTTCGCGCACTCGTGGACCTGCGCCCCCTCCTTCTGCAGTGCGGCGACCATCGCCTTCGCCCGTCCGCCGCCGGAGTGCAGCACCACGAGCGTGCACCCATCCGGTGGTGCCGCCGCCGCGTCGAGCACCAGCGCGACGGCGTCCTTCCCCGCCTCGGCTGCCGATTCGAGCACGATCACCTTGTCCTCCGCGAACAGCGACGGGCTGAGGAGTTCGGCCAGTTCGGAGGGGCTGGTGTCGCCCGTGCGCAGCCTGCTGACCGGAATGTCGGCCGGGGTGTCGGAGGAGGCCCGGACCGCGGCAACGACCGCGGCGACGGCGCGTTCGACGAGGAGTTCCTCGTCGCCGAGGACGAGGTGCAGCGGGGCCGGCGCGGGAGGGGACGGAGTCACCCGTGCATCGTCCCACGGTGACCCGACAGCCCGCGCCGCCGCCGAGCCCGGGCCGGGAATCGGCGCCATCGCACCCTTGCGTGGGACTCCGAGTCTCAGTAAATTGAGGCACCATCACCTGACCGCGCGCCGCGACATCGGTCACCCGGCGTCGCCCAGACGATGGAGGTTCACGATGACACCGTCGGCATCGGCACCGGCCGAGTTGCTCAGCCCGGACTACCGCGCCTGGCTGCACACCCTGTCCGAGGGGTCCGTGCAGCGACGCTTCGATCCCTACCTCGACATCGACTGGGATGCACCGGAACTGGCGATCGACCCCGACGATCCCCGCTGGGTCCTCTCCGCCGAGATCGATCCGCTCGGCGCGACGCAGTGGTACCGCGACCAGCCGCTGGAGCGTCAGATCGCGATCGGGCGGTGGCGGCAGGCCAACTCGATCAAGGTCGGCGCCGCATTCGAGAGCATCCTGATCCGCGGAATGATGCAGTACATCATGAAACTCCCGAACCAGTCGCCGGAGTTCCGCTACTGCCTCCACGAGATGACCGAGGAGTGCAACCACATCCAGATGTTCCAGGAACTGGTGAACCGGATCGGCGTCGACGTGCCGGGGATGCGGAAACCGTTTCGGGCGCTGTCCCCGTTCATCGGGGTGGCCGGCGGCTATGCACACGTGATCCTGTTCATCGGAATCCTCGGCGGCGAGGAACCGATCGACCACTACCAGAAGGCGCTGATCCGGCAGGGCGTGGACGTTCCGCCCGCGGTCCTGCGCACCATGGAGATCCACATCGCCGAGGAGGCCAGGCACATCTCGTTCGCTGGCGAGTTCCTCAAGGCCCATGTCGCCGGGATGGGTGCGCCCTCGCGCGCGGTGTGTGCGGTCACCTTCCCGCTCGCGATGCGGTGGCTGGCCGGTGAGATCATGGCGCCGCCCCGCGCCTTCGCCAAGGAGTTCGACATCCCGCGCGAGGTCATGAAGGAGGCGTTCTGGCGTGGCGCCCACTCGCGGGCGATCCTCGCTGGCTACTTCGGCGAGATGCGGGCCCTTGCCGCGGAACTAGGACTGATGACGCCCGTCGCGCGGCAGCTGTGGCGCAGGCTGCACATCGACGGCCCGCCCGCTCGCTACCGCAGCGAACCCGACCGGCGCACCCGCCGGGCTGGCTGAGCGGTCACCGCGCGGCGCCGACGGCCAACCGGGCGATGACCTCCCGCAGTTCGGCCGAGGGATCGAGCACCACACCGACCGACCGGGCGACACCATCCAGCACGAACCAGGCGTAGCCAGCGAGGTCGGCGACGATCTGGTCCCGGTCCCGGGTCGGCGCCGGGTCACGCACCCACTGGGTGAGGGTGCCCTCGACCATGGTCACGACCGCGAACGGGACCGTCGCGAACGCCCCATCGTCGACGCCGATCGCCGCGGCGATCGACGCGATGAGGTCGTGGGACCGCGCCGCCATCCGCGCCGTGAGGGTGCTGACCGCGTCGACACCTGCGGCCCGGTCCACCGGCCCGGTGCGCGCGAACTCGTTGAGCCGGGGGTGATCGCTCATCCAGTCCACCGCAGCCCGGATGGTCCGCTCGAGGATCTGCGCGACCGACCCGCTGGAGATGTCCAGCCGCGCCTCGAGGGTGCGGATGAACTCGTCGATCATGTGTGCGCGGATCCGGCAGTCGAGGTCGTCGCGGCCGCTGAACTGGCGGTAGACCACCGACTTCGCCAGCCCGGCGCGCTGCGCGATCAGTTTCACCGGGATGTCGGCCCCGGGGGGCGCTTCCTCGAGCAACTCGACCGCCGCCCGCAGGATCCGGGTCTGCCGCTCCCGGTTGTGCCGTTCCCAGCGGGCCTCGTGCCCGCTCCCCGTCCGCTCCGCAGGCGCGTCCGCGTCACCCGGTCGCGGTGCGGGATTCGTCGGCATGGGTCGAGTCTAGCCATGCCTGCCCCGACCACCGGCCGGGTCGGACCAGGTCAGGGCCGGGCCACCGCGACCGCGTCGCCCGCGCGCAGGACCGCGGCGTCCCCGCCCCGATCGGTGCGCACCGTCACCGCACCCATCTCGTCGAGGACGCGCAGGATGGCCGGGTTCGGATGCCCGAAGGTGTTGTCGGCGCCGACCGACACGATCGCCAGGCCCGCCCCCACCGCGCGGAGGAACTCGGCGGCGGTGGTGCGCGAACCGTGGTGCGGGACCTTGACGATGTCCGCGGCGACCGGAACCCGGTCCCGCAGCAGGTCCCGCTGCCCGTCCGCCTCGACGTCCCCGGTGAGCAGGATCCGGCCCGCGGTGGTGTCGACGGACAACACCAGCGACTGGTCGTTGGCGGCATCGTCACCGTCCGCGGGATCGCGCGGCGCGGGCAGCGTCGGGCCGAGAATCCGGAGGGTCAGGGTCCCCGCGGTCAGCGTCTGCCCCGCCCGGGCAGCAGCAACGGGCACACCGGCTGCCGACGCCGCACGCTGCACCTGCCGGAAACCGTTCTCCGGCAATCTCATCGGACCGGTCACCAGCTGTCCCACCGTCCGCCCCCGCAGGACCCCGGGCAGCCCGTCGATGTGATCGGCATGCAGATGCGTCAGGATCACCGCCGCAACCGAGCGGACGCCGAGCCGGTGCAGGCAGTCGTCGACGAGGCGGGCCTCCGGGCCCGCGTCGACGACAACGACGGACCCGCCGCCCGCATCGAGGACGAGCGCGTCCCCCTGCCCGACGTCACACGCGACCACCACCCACCCGGCCGGTGGCCACCCGGGCCACACCAGCCGGACCGGCAGCCACACCGCGGCGACCCCGAGCACGGCGGCGGCGAGCACCACCCGCAGGCGCCGCACCGTGACCGCGACGACGAACGCAGCCGCACCGCTCGCGGCGGCAACGAATCCGGCTGCCCCGGACGGCACGGAGAGCACGGCGCCGGGGAGGTCGGCCGCGGTGCGCGCCACCCACAGCAGCCACCACAGCAGCGGTGCGGTGAGGGACGCGACCGCCGCCCCGAGCGGCACCCAGGCGGTCGCCGCCGCGGCCGCGACGGCGCCGATCACCGTGATCGGCGCGATCACCGGCGCAACAAGGAGGTTCGCCGCGACCGCCACCGTGCCGACGGTGCCCGTCATCGCGGCGACGATCGGCATCGTCGCGACGTGCGCGGCGGCCGCGACCGCGACCGCCGCCGCTGGCCGCGGTGGCCAGCCCCGACGCTGCAACCATCGCGCCCACCGCGGAGCGATCAGCACCAGTGCGGCGGTCGCCGCGACGGACAGCGCGAAACCTGCGCTGACGGCCAGCTGGGGGTACAGCGCGAGCAGCACGATGACGGCACCCCCGAGCGCGGGCATCGCCTGCCGACGGCGACCGACGATCATCGCGAGCAGCACCACCGCGCCCATCGCCGCCGCTCGCAGCACGCTGGGCGACGGTCGCGCGAGTATCACGAAGCCAACAAGGGCGATCCCGGCGAGCACCGCCGACGTGCGCGGGCCAAGCGCCAGCGCGGCAGTCAGCAGGAGCACCGCGCCCAGGATGATCGACACGTTGGCGCCGGAGACCGCCGTGAGGTGGCTCAGGCCCGCGGCCGTGAAATCGTCGCGCACCCACTGCGTCAGCGCGGTGGTGTCGCCGACGACGAGGCCGGGCAGCAGCCCCGCCGCGTCCGGGGGCAGTGCGCGGGCCGCCGCGGCCGCGAACCTGTCCCGCACCTGCCCGGCCGCGCGCTGCGCCGGGGACGGGTCGCCGATCAATCGCGGCGGCCCGATCGCCCGGATCACCGCGACGGTCAGGTCGGAGCGGTCCGGCGCGTCGACGGTGCCCCGCAGCCGGACCCGCTGGCCGGGCAGCAGGTCCCGCCAACGGTCCGCGGGCGCGAACACGACGGCGGCACCGCCGACGGACATCGCGTCGCGGCCCGGCCCGATGCTCCGGAGCGTCGCACGCACCATCACGGTGTCCCCGCGCCCGGAGCGGACCGGTTTCGGGTCATCAACCAGGTCGGCGGTCACGGTGACGTACCCGGCGCGGTCGGCGAGCGGGTGGGTGGCGACGGCATGGGCGCGCAGCGCGGTGGCGGCGGCGAACCCGGCGCACACGGTCAGGGCCGCGATGAGGGCACCGGCGACCGGGGTGCACCGGCCGCGGGCGGCCACCGTCACCGCCCCGACCGCGAGCAGCGCCGCGATCGCGAGCCACATCGCCGCCTGCCAGCCGCCGACGATTCCCGTCGCGGTCGCCGCCCAGCACGCCGCGGCGGAGGGGAGCAGCCGCAGGTCGATCGGCCGCGGCCGCGGATCGGTCATCTCGCCGTCACGAGCTCGCGCAGCTTCTCCAGGCGGGCGGGGCCGATGCCGTCCACCTCGCCGAGCTGCTCGACGTCGGTGAAGCGCCCGTTGGTGGTGCGCCAGGAGATGATCGCGGCCGCCGTCACCGGGCCGACGCCGGGCAGCTCGTCGAGCTGCTGTTCGGTGGCGGTGTTGAGGTTCACCGGTGCCGCCGCACCGCCGACCGCGGCACCGGCACCGGCACCGGCACCGGCACCGACGGTCGCGCTGCCCGCCACCGGCGCGGCGCCCGGCGGCGGGGCGAGGCCGACAAGAATCTGTTCACCGTCGGCGAGCCGCTGCGCCAGGTTCAGCCCCAACAGGTCGGCGCCGTCACGCGCACCCCCCGCGGCGGTCAAGGCGTCCGCGACCCTGGCCCCCTCCGGCAGATGCACCAACCCGGAGTTGTGCACGAGACCGACGACGCTGACCACGATCTCGGTGGTCGGCGCCGGCGCACCGGTGGACGACGGGCCAGGCGCTGCCCCCGCGGCGGCCGGGGCACCGGCACCGTCGTCGGGTGGCAGCGGCGCAACGACCTCGGCCACCGGGCGGTCCCGGACCACCACGACCCCGCCGATCCCGGCGGCGGCCAGAGCGACGACCGCCAACGCCACCACCCCGCGCCTGCCCGGCGCGAACCGCCACCGTTCGCCGCCCGGTTCCCGCTCGTCATCCAGCCAGCCCGGCCGCTCGCCCGCCCCCACACCCGTCCCGGCGTCCGGGTCGGGTTCGGCGGCCGGCTCCCGCCCGGCGAGGACGTCGAGTCGTCTCCGGATCCGCTCACGTGTGTCGTCGGCGCTGCCCATGGCCCGACCATAGGAGCGCCCGCCCCGTGACCCGACCGATCCGGCACCGAGAACGGGCGTCCTGTGGATGAATTCGAGGCCTGTGGACTACTCGGCCGGGTCGGGCTCGGCGCCGTCGCGGATCAGCCCCGCCCCGCCGGGCACCACGAGGACACCGACGGCGCCCGGACCGAGATGGCTGGCGACCACCGGCCCCAGTTCGGAGACCGCGAACTCGCTCGCCGCAGGCAGCCGCGACCGCAGCGACGCCGCGACCTCGGCGGCACGGTCGGCGGCGCCGACGTGGTGCACCGCGACCGCCACGTCGCCGTCCTCGGCGAGGTCGACGGCACCGTCGACAAGCTTGCCGAGCGCCTTCGTAGCCGTGCGGGTCTTCTCCCGCAGCACCAGCTTGCCGTCGACGAGATGCAGCACCGGCTTCATCGCGAGGGCGGTGCCGAGCAGTGCCGCTGCCGTCCCGATCCGACCGCCGCGGCGCAGGTGGTCGAGCCGGTCGACCATGATCAGCACCCGACCCCGGTCGGCGACCTCGACGGCCCGCTCGTACACCGCGCGCAGCCCGGCCCCCGTCGCTGCCAGCCGGGCCGCCGCCAGCACCGCGTAACCCAATGCCATTGCGGTGGATTGGGAATCGACGATGCGAACCCGCTCCCCCAGCTGCTGCGCCGCCTGCCTGCCCGCCTCCCAGGTTCCGGACAGCTGGCGCGAGATGTGCAGGGCGACGACGCCATCGCCACCGCTGTCGGCGAGCGCCCGCCCGTACGCCTCGGTCAATTCCCCCGGCGACGCGCCGGACGTGGTGACCCCCGCGCCGACGAACAGGTCGTCCGGCATCGGGTCGACGCCCTCACGGAGATCCTGGCCGTCGACGAGCACGTGCAGCGGAACCACCCGAATCCCCAGTTCCGCGGCGACATCCGGGGCCAGACAGGCCGAGGAGTCGGTGACGACGACGACGGGCATGCCGCTACCGGGTGGCGACGGACGCCGCGGCGACGGCGGCCCGGATCGTCGGCAGCATCGCGTCCGCCACCGCGCGGTGACCGTCCCAACCCCAATGGATCCCATCGGGATTCGCGGCGTCGGAGAAGATGTTCGGCCGCACCGCCTGCGCCAGGTCGACCAGCGGCACGCCGGTGTCCGCGCCCCACGCCTGCAGCGCCCGGACCGCGGCGGGCCTGCCCGCGTGCACCTTCCCGTACGCCTCACACAGGTGCACCGACGGCAGGCACCCGATCACCGGCAGCTCCGGCCGCATGTACTCCAGCGAGGTGCGGCATTCCTCCAGGTACTCGACGCTCAGTCGCGGCGGCAGCGCGACCGGCCAGCCGAGCGGCGACAGCCGCGGCTGCAACCACTGATAGGCAGTACGGACCCGGCGGCGCAGCGCGGGTGGCCGCACGTACCTCAGCTGCTCGCGCAGTGCGGTCGGCAGCGGTGACGGCAACGAGTCCATGCCACCGACCGCAAACACCACGGCGCCTGCCCTCGGCACGGTCGCCCACACGCGGGGATCCTGGGTCAGTGCCCAGTAGGCGTCACGACTGGTCCAGCCGATCCGCGCAACGAGCTCGACGTCCCACCCGAGTTCGGCGGCGACCAGGTTCGGCCAGATTCGCGGGTGATCGGCGGCAAGGCCGCCCTTGGGGCCGAAATAGGACAGCGAGTCCGCGATCACCAGCAGCGTCGGCCTGCCCGCCGCCGCGGCGAGGTCAGAGGACATCGCCGGCCACCGCAGCGTTCTCGGCCGAGGCGTTCCACACGTCCAGCCGCCACGACACCGCGTCGGGTTCGCCGTGACCGCTGAGCTGCACCCAGCCGGTGTTGCCGAGGCCACCGAGCACCGGCCACCGCTCCACCGGCAGATCCAGCAGGGCCGCGGTGAGTGCGGCGATCAGGCCGCCGTGGGCGACGAGCACCACCGGCCGCTCGGCCCAGTCGGCGCGGGTGGCGAGCAGCTCCTCGACCACCGGCACCGCACGGTCGGCCACGTCGATGCGGCTCTCGCCGCCCGGCGGTGCCCAGGTGGCGTCGACCCGCCATGCGGCGCGGGCACCGGGGTCGCGCTCGTCGACCTGGGAATGGGTCAGGCCCTGCCACTCGCCGAGATGCGTCTCCCGCAGCCGCGGATCGGTCGCGACCGGCAGACCGGCGTGCTCCCCGAGCGCGGTCGCGGTGTCGAGCGCCCGACGCAGATCGGAGCTGATGATCTCGGTGGGGCGCCGGTCGGCCAGCGCGCGGGCGGCGACCTTGGCCTGCACCCGACCCCGTTCGGACAGGTCGGTGTCCAGCTGCCCCTGCATCCGGTCGCCCGCGTTGTACTCGGTCTGACCGTGCCGCACCAGAATCAGTTGCCGCGCGGCCGCGGCCGGATTCCGGGTCGGCGCCTGGGTCACTTCCCGGACTCCGGCTCGCCGAGCTCGGCGGCGTACTCGTCCGCGACGGCGCCGTCGGAGTCCGCGCCCCACTCGGACGTCCGCGGCTCGATGCCGTCGACGGGCACGACCGGGCAGTCCTTCCACAGCCGTTCGAGCCCGTAGAAGTTGCGCTCGTCGTCGTGCTGGACGTGCACCACCAGGTCGACGTAGTCGAGCAGCGCCCAGCGGCCCTCCCTGGTGCCCTCCTTGCGGACCGGCTTGTGCCCGGCCTCGCGCAGCTTGTCCTCGATGTTCTCCACGACCGAGTTGACCTGGCGTTCGTTGGAGGCGGAGGCGATGACAAAGCAGTCGGTGATGACGAGCTGCTCGGACACGTCGAGCACCACCACGTCGTTGGCCAGCTTCTCGTCGGCGGCCAGCGCGGCGATCCGCGACATCTCGAGGGCTTCGGCGGATGCGCTCACTTAGGTGTTCTCCCGATTCTGGGTGTCGCTGGTGTTCTGGTGTGGTGCCGGCCCCGACACGGTGACCGCGCCGTCGAGGCGTTGGGCGTTCCGGGGTCGATACAGGTTGCGCTTGGAGATGTACTGCACCACCCCGTCCGGTACCAGGTACCAGACGGGCCGGTTCTCACTCGCCCGCCGACGACAGTCGGTCGACGAGATCGCCATCGCGGGGATCTCGACGAGCGTCAGCGCGTCGGGGCGGTCGGCGAGGTGTTCGGCGAGATGGTCGTCGCCGAGCTCGTAGCCCGGCCTGCTGACCCCGACGAACTTGGCCAGCTCGAACATCTCCTCCCAATTCTGCCAGGACAGGATCGTCTCGAGCGCATCGGCGCCGGTGATGAAGTAGAGGTCCGCGTCGGGATGCTGCTCGCGCAGGTCGCGGAGGGTGTCGACGGTGTAGGTGGCCTTGTGCCGGTCCACGTCCACCCGGCTGACCGAGAAGCTCGGGTTGGACGCGGTCGCGATGACCGTCATCAGGTAGCGGTCCTCCGCGGCGCTGACGTCCTTGCCCGCCTTCTGCCAGGGGTCGCCGGTGGGGACGAAGATCACCTCGTCGAGACCGAACCGGTCGGCGACCTCACTCGCCGCGACGAGATGCCCGTGGTGGATGGGATCGAAGGTGCCACCCATCACCCCCAGTCGACGGCGAGGGGAGCCTGCATTGTCAGCGTTCCGCACGGGAATCGAGCTTACTTCGCAGCCGGGGAGGTCAGACCGGCAGCAGTCCCGACACGACCGCGGCGAGTTGCTGCGCGTTGCGGCATTCGTGCATCGGAACGACGTCGGCGTACACCGGCGCCGCCGAGTCGCCGTGCCCCCACTGCCCCCTCGGCTCGGGATTCAGCCAGTGGGTGTGTTTCGCGACGGTCGCCAGGTGACCGAGCGCGGCCACGTTGGTGTCCCGGTAGTTGTTGCGGGCGTCGCCGAGGATCAGCAGCGACGTCCTGCCGGTCAGCGTGTGCGCGTAGCGTTCGGCGAACACGCCGATCGCGTTGCCGTAGTCGGAGTGCCCGTCGTAGGCGATCAGGTCGGCCTCCCGGATCATCCGGGACATCGACGAGCCGAGATCGGCGCCCGCGTCGAAGAAGCGGGTGACCTCGTCGGTGGTGTCGATGAACGCGAACACCCGCACCCGGGAGAACTGTTCCCGCAGCGCGTGCACCAACAGCAGGGTGAAGTTCGAGAACCCGGCGACGGATCCGGAGACATCGCACAGCACCACCAGTTCCGGGCGGGCAGGACGCGGCTTGCGCAGCACCAGCTCGATCGGGACGCCGCCGGTCGACATCGACTTCCGCAGCGTCCTGCGCAGGTCGATCGCGCCGGCGCGGGCCCGTTTGCGGCGGGCGGCGAGCCGGCTGGCAAGCTTGCGGGCCAACGGGGTGACGGTGCGCCGCAGGGTGACCATCTCGGTGTCCGACGCGCGCAGGAAGTCGACCTCCTCCGCGAGTTTCGGCACCCCGTAGGTCGCGACCCGCTCCTTGCCGAGTTGTTCGGCGGAGCGGCGCCGCGTTTCCACCTCGACCATCTTCCGGAAGTCCGCGACCCGCTGGGCCGCGGTCCGGCGGGCGATCTCGGTGGCGTAGTCGCCGGCCTCACGTTCGGACCGGTCGGCGTTGCCGAGCAGCCCGTCGAGGATCCGCGAGACCAGCGTCTCGGGCGCCACGTCCCGCAGCGCCTGGTAGGCGGAGAAGGACGGGCCCTTCGCGGACTGGTACTGCCCGAGTTGCTCGACGAGCCGCGCGGTGAGCAGTTCGATCCGGGCGAGCGCCTCCGGCGAGCCGTCGACGAGCAGACCCGCGATCAGTTCCCGCAGCGCCTCGAAGTCGACCTCGCCGCTGTCGCCGCGGGGAATGTCGATATCCACCCCGCTGGTGCGAACGCCGAGCCCCGCCGGGAACCACAGGTCGAACAGCGCATCGTAGGTCGCGCGGTGGGTGGGCCTGCGCAGTAGCGCGCAGGCGAGACCCTCCCGCAGCGCCTCCCGGTCGAGGAGATCGAGCACCGCCATCACCCGGCCCGCGTCGACCGTCTCCGAGGGGCCGACGGCGATACCGCGCGTGCGCAGCGCCTCAACGAAGTCGACGAGATGCCCGGGCAGCCCGTACGGCGCTGCCGGGTGGTGTCCGGGTGCGGCGGACATCGGGGGTGCCTAGTTGAGCCGCAGCTCGGCCGCGGCCCGCTGCTGGTCCGACTGATGTTTGAGGATGACACCCATCGTGGTGCGGATCGCGTCGTCGTCGAGGGTGTCCATGCCGAGGGCGAGCAGGGTACGCCCCCAGTCGATGGTCTCCGCGACGGACGGCAGCTTCTTGAGTTGCATGCCGCGCAGGACGCGGATGGTCCGCACCAACTGGTCGGCGACCGCCTCCGGCAGTTCGGGGACCCGGCTGGCGAGGATCCGCCGTTCGAGGTCGGCGTCCGGGAAGTCGAGGTGCAGGAACAGGCAGCGCCGCTTGAGCGCCTCGGACAGCTCCCGGGTGCCGTTCGAGGTGAGGACGGTGAACGGCTTGCGGGTGGCGGTGATCGTGCCCAGTTCGGGGACGGTGACCGCGAAGTCGCTGAGCACCTCGAGCAGTAGGCCCTCGATCTCGACGTCGGCCTTGTCGACCTCGTCGATCAGCAGCACGGTCGGGTCCTCGCGCCGGATCGCGGTGAGCAGCGGGCGGGACAGCAGGAACTCCTCCGCGAACACGTCCTGCCGGGTGTCCTCCCAACTGTGTTCCGCGCTGGACTGGATCCGCAGAATCTGCTTGGCGTGGTTCCACTCGTAGAGCGCCCTCGCCTCGTCGACACCCTCGTAGCACTGCAAGCGGACCAGTTCGGCGCCGGAGGTCTGCGCCACCGCCCGCGACAGTTCGGTCTTCCCGACACCGGCCGGGCCCTCGATGAGCAGCGGCTTACCCAGCCGGTCGGCGAGGAACACCGCGGTCGCGGTGCCCCTGTCGGCGAGATACCCGGTCTCGGCGAGGCGGGCGATGACGTCGTCGACGCTGCTGAACACGGGAGGGGTTGCTGGGAGCGCTCGATCCACGGTGGGAGCCTTTCGTGCAGAGGTCAGGCGGGGCGGGTGTGGCCGTCGCCCCACACCACCCACTTGGTCGAGGTGAGTTCGGGCAACCCCATCGGTCCGCGGGCGTGCAGCTTCTGGGTGGAGATCCCGATCTCGGCCCCGAACCCGAACTGCTCGCCGTCGGTGAACGCGGTGGACGCGTTGACCATCACCGCTGCGGCGTCGACGCGGGCGGTGAACTCGCGTGCCGCGGCCAGATCGGCGGTGACGATGGCCTCGGTGTGGCCGGTGCCGTAGCGGTCGATGTGCTCGACGGCCGCGTCCAGGTCGTCGACGACGGCGAGCGCGACATCGAGGGTCAGGTACTCCTCGGACCAGTCGGCGTCGGTGGCTGGGACGAGGCCCGGCAGGTCCCCGTGCACGGTGACGCTGTTGCTCTGCAGCACCTGCAGCAGCCGCGGGACCGCGACGTCGGCGATCGCCGCGTCGACGAGGATCGTCTCGGCGGTGTTGCAGACGCTGGGCCGCCGCGTCTTGGCGTTGATGACGATCCGCTCGGCCATCTCGAGGTCCGCGGCCGCGTGCAGGTAGACGTGGCAGTTGCCGACACCGGTCTCGATGGTGGGCACGGTGGCGTCCCGGACGACGGCGCCGATCAGGCCGGCGCCGCCGCGTGGGATGACGACGTCGACGAGACCGCGGGCCTGGATCAGGTGGGTGACCGAGGAGCGGTCCTCACTCGGCAGCAGCTGCACGGCGTCGGCGGGCAAACCCTGGGCCGTCAGCGCGTCGCGGAGCACCTCGACCAGCGCGGCGTTGGAATTCTTCGCCGACGACGACCCGCGCAGCAGCGCCGCGTTGCCGGACTTGAGGGCCAGCCCGAACGCGTCGACGGTGACGTTGGGCCGGGCCTCGTAGACCATGCCGACCACGCCGAGCGGCACCCGCAGCTGCCGGATCTCGAGTCCGTTGGGGAGGGTGCTGCCGCGCACGACCTCCCCCACCGGGTCGGCGAGGCCCGCGACCTGACGGAGCCCGGACGCGATGCCGTCGATCCGGTCGGCGGTCAGCCGGAGCCGGTCGATCAGGGACTCCTCGGTGCCCGCGGCGCGCGCGTTCTCGACATCGGCGGCGTTCGCGACGAGCACGGTGTCGGTGGCGGCGAGCACGGCGTCGGCGGCGGCATGCAGGGCCGCGTCCTTCTGCGCCGTGGTCAGCAGTGCCAACGCGCGGGACGCGACGCGCGCCCGACGCGCGGCCGCATGCACCGCCTCCCGGATGTCGTCGGTCACCTGCGCAGTCTCGTTCACGGCCGTCATGGGTACAGGGTAACGATCGCCCGATGCCGGGGTCGGCGGCGGCGTGCCCGGAGACCGCGGAGTTCGACACCAGCACGATCGATTGTTAGCGTTGCTTCGTTCCGCGCTGGTGGCTCCGAACCATGCGCCCGTCCGACATACGGTGCACCGGAAACGGTTTCGGAGCAGTGCCGCGAGCCAGAGCCATCCGACGGGGGTCGGAGTGAGCCACAGGGCCGCGCGCCGCCGACACCCGACCAGCGCCGCCGCCGAGCGGGCGACGAAAAGATGCGTGCATCAGGTGCGTGCCCCGCTGGTGCGGCACCTGCGCCGAGGAGCGCACACACATGACCCGACAAGCCCAGATCAGCAGCAGCGAGATCGCCGCATCGACCGAGGTCACCGTCGTCGACGAGACCGCCGTCAAGCGGGCCGTCAAGGCAACGATGCTCGGCAACGCCATGGAGTGGTTCGACTTCGGCGTCTACGCCTACCTCGCCGCCACCCTCGGCAAGGTGTTCTTCCCGGAGGCCGGGGGCATCACCCAGCTGCTGTCCACGTTCGCGATCTTCGCCGCCGCCTTCATCGTGCGACCGCTCGGCGGCCTGTTCTTCGGGCCACTCGGGGACCGGATCGGCCGCAAACGGGTGCTCGCGACCACGATCATCATGATGGCGGCCAGCACGTTCGCGATCGGGTTGATCCCGAGCCATGCGTCCATCGGCGTCGCGGCCCCGGTGCTGCTGGTCCTGTTCCGGCTGCTGCAGGGCTTTTCGACCGGCGGCGAGTACGGCGGCGCCAGCACCTTCGTCGCCGAGTACGCGCCCGATCGTCGGCGCGGCTACTTCGCCAGCTTCCTCGAACTCGGCACCCTCGTCGGCTACGTCGCCGCTGCCACCCTGGTGACGCTGATCCAGGCGCTCACCACGGACGACGCGCTGGTCGACTGGGCGTGGCGGATCCCGTTCCTGATCGCGGGCCCGCTCGGCCTGATCGGGCTGTACCTGCGCCTGCGCCTGGAGGAGACACCCGCCTTCCGGGCCTTCGAGGAATCGCGCGCGGACACCACCGACCGGCCGGAGCAGGTGAGTGCGCTCGCGAAACTGCGGGAGATCGTGACCGGCAGTTGGCGCCCGATGGTGCTGTGCATCGTGCTCGTCGCGACCTACAACATCGCGCACTACGGCCTGCTCACCTACATGCCGACCTACCTGTCGAGCACGCTCGGGTACGACGAGACACACGGTCTGCTGCTGATGATCGTGGTGATGGTCGCGATGATGGCCGTGATCACCCGGGTCGGCGCCCTCTCCGACCGGGTGGGCCGAAAGCCGCTGCTGCTCATCGGTTTCATCGGGTTCTTCACCCTGTCACTACCCGCCTATCTGCTGATCGGTCAGGGTGGCTACCTGCCGGTGATCGTCGGACTCGCGACGCTCGGTGCGCTGCTGCTGCTGTTCGTCGGCGTGTTCCCGTCGGTCCTGCCCGCACTATTTCCCACCGGGGTCCGGTACGGCGCGCTCGCGATCGCGTACAACCTCGCGGTGTCGCTGTTCGGCGGCACCACCCCGCTCGCGATCACCGCGCTCGAGGGCGCGACCGGGAGCAATCTGGTTGCGCCGATCTACATGATGGGTGCTGCACTGATCGGCGGGGTGGCGGTCCTCCTCATCCCGGAAACCGCCCGCCGCCCACTCGAGGGCTGCGCACCCGCCGTGGAGACCGAGTCCGAGGCGCGAATCATCCTGCGCCGCATCCGCACACGAACCGCACGGGCAACGTCCGGACTGCCGCGCCGTGCGGTGCCGGCCGACCACACCTGAGCGATCGCCGCGCGGAGGCACCGGCCAGGGACCTACCCTGGGCCGATGTCCCCGCGTGTGACCGTCCTCGGCAGCGTCAACATCGATCTCGTCACCACCACCCCGACCCGCCCGGCGGGCGGCGAGACGGTGCTCGGCACCGGCTTCACGACCGGCCCCGGCGGCAAGGGCGGCAACCAGGCAATCGCCGCGGCGCGCGCAGGCGCACGGGTCGCCTTCCTCGGCGCGGTGGGCACCGATGCCTTCGCCCCGCAACTCCGCGACGCGCTTGAGGCGGGCGGGGTCGATGTGACGCTGCTCCGGGAGGCGTCGGGCCCGAGCGGCGTCGCCGCGATCACCGTCGACGCCGGGGGTGAGAATTCGATCGTCGTCGTTCCCGGCGCCAACGCCGCCATGGAGGCGCTGACCGACGAGGAACTCGACCGGATCGCGGGCTCGGACGTGCTGCTGTGCCAGTTGGAGATCCCGCTGCCGACGGTCACCGCCGGCGCCGCCAACGCCCATGCCGCAGGAGTCACCGTGTTTCTGAATCCGTCACCGGCGCAGCAGCTTCCGGATGCCCTACTCGACAACGTCGACGTCCTGATCGTCAACGAGACCGAGGCCGTCCAGCTGGGTGACGCCGCCCTGGCCCGGGTGCCGCACCTGATCACCACCCTCGGTGGTCACGGCGCCCGCTGGCGCGGACCGGACGGCGCCGCCGTGCCCGCCGCAGCGCCCGCCGTCGCCGTCGCCGACACGACCGGCGCGGGCGACGCGTTCGCGGGCACGCTCGCGGCCTGTTGGCACCTCGGGCCCGCGACGGCCCTGCGCCGCGCCGTCGCGGCAGGCGCGCTGGCGACCACCCGCCCCGGCGCGGCCGCGTCCTCCCCCACCGCCGCCGAGGTGGACGACCTGCTCGCGCGACACCCCGGCCCCAATCCGGCGCGCCAGTAGTTCGCGTGGCATAGCATCGCCCCACCGCGGCCCGAGTGAGCCAGATCACAGGTCGCCGATCGGGACGGAGCACGGATGAACCGAACAGTTGCGGGCCCCACCCTCGCGGACCTCGCGTTCCGCGCCGCCGACGCGTACGGCGACCGACCCGCCGCGCAATGGCAGGACGCGCCGGACCGGTGGGACCAGTTCAGCTACCGCGACCTCGCCGACCGGGTGACGGATTTCGGCGCGGGCCTGATCGACCGCGGCCTCGACGCTGGCGACCGGGTCGCGGTCCTGGCCACGACCCGCCCCGACTGGTCGATCGCCCACCTGGGGATCGTCGCGGCAGGCGGCGTCCACGTGTCGGTGTACCCCACCAACGCCGCCGAGGAGTGTGCGTGGGTGGTGGGCAACTCGGAGGCCCGCGGCATCGTGTGCGAGAACGCCGACCAGGTCGCACAGATCACCGCCGTCCGAGACCGGCTTCCCGCACTGGAGTGGATCGTGATCCTCGACGGTGCGGCGGAGGGCGCAACCGGGGCCGACGAGATCCGCCGCCGCGGCCGGGCCGCCGGCGCCGAGAAACTCCGCCGCCGCGCGGCCGCCGTCGAGCCTGCGGATCCCTACGTGTTCATGTACACCTCCGGGACGACCGGCCCGCCGAAGGGCTGCGTGCTCACGCACGGCAACTACCGCGCGATCATGACCGCGAACCTCACCCTCGACGAACTCGAGGGTGACACCTCCGACAAGGACATGGTCCTGTACCTGTTCCTGCCGCTCGCGCACGCGTTCGCCCTGCTGTTCCAGCTCCTCACGTTCGACCGCGGCGGCATCATCGCCTATTGGGGCGGTGACACCACCCGGATCGTCGCCGAGGTGATGCAGACCCGGCCCACCCACCTGCCCTCGGTGCCACGCGTGTTCGAGAAGGTGTACACCCTCGCGGTCGGTTCCAAGCCTGCCGAGGAACGGGACCGCATCCTCGCCGCCGCGGCGCTCGGCGTCCGGGTCCGCGACCTGGAGCAGGCCGGCGAACCGGTCCCCGACGATCTCCGGGCCGGGTTCGACGCCGCCGAGTCCGCCCTATTCCAGGGCGTGCGGGCGCTGTTCGGCGGGAACCTCGACCTGGCGATCACCGGTGCGGCCCCGATCTCGAAGGACATCCTGGAGTTCTTCTACGGCTGCGGCGTCCCGCTGATGGAGGGCTTCGGGATGACCGAGACCTCCACCGGTGCAACGGTGAACACCACCCGACACCACTGGTTCGGCACCGTCGGCCGCACGCTGCCCGGCGTCGAGGCGCGGATCGCCGACGACGGCGAACTGCTCCTCAAGGGCGCGAACATCTTCCAGGGCTACTACAAGATGGCGGACGCGTCGTTCGGCGCGATCGTCGACGGATGGCTGCACACCGGCGACCTCGCGTCGATCGACGGGGACGGCTACGTCTCGATCATCGGCCGCAAGAAGGACATCATCGTCACCTCCGGCGGCAAGAACCTGACCCCGGCGAACCTGGAGAACGACCTCAAACGGTCGCCGTGGATCAGTCAGGCCGTGATGTACGGCGACCGCCGCCCCTACCCGGTGGTGCTGGTGACCCTGGACCCGGAAACGGTGCTGCCATGGGCGCAGGCACAGGGCCTGCCGGACACGATCGCCGCCCTCGCGCAGCATCCGTCCGTCGTCGACCTCGTCCGGCAGGCGGTGGACGCCGCGAACGCGGCACTCGCACCCCCCGAACAGGTCAAGAAGTTCACCATCGCCCGCCGCGACCTGTCCCAGGAGACCGGCGAGCTGACCCCGACGCTGAAGATCAAACGGACGGTGGTCTGCGCGAACTTCGCCGCCGAGTTCGAGGCGATGTACGCGGACTGAGGCGCGAGGTCAGTCCAGCCACTCCAGCGCGGCCGCCACCAGCGCCGCAACCCCGGTGTCCAGGGTGGGGCGGATCACCGGGGCGAACCGCGGGGAGTGGTTGGACGGCAGCGGCGTTCCATCGGTTGTCTCGAATCCGCCGATGAACCAGTAGGCGAGCGGAATCCCGAGTTCGGTGGCCAGGTCGCCGACATCCTCGCTGCCCGCGACCGGGCCGATCTCGAACACCTTGTCGTCGCCGAGCAGCCCGCGCAGCGCCCCGAGCGTCCGGCCGGTCGCGTCGGGGTCGTTCACGGTGAGCGGAAAGCTGTTCAACTCGGTGATCTCCGGCCGCTTCGGTGCGCCGGACGCGTCCGCCTCGGCGTTCGCGATCCGGGTGATCCCGGCGGTGAGCTGCTCGGCGACACGGGTCTCGAACGCGCGGGTGTTGACCTTGAGCACCGCCTCGTCCGGGATGACGTTTTCCTTGGTGCCGGACTGGAACGACCCGACGGTGACCACGGCGGGGTCGGTGGGCGACACCTCCCGCGAGACCAGGGTTTGCAGCCGCAGCACCGTCGACGCACCCATCACCACCGGATCAATGGCCTGGTCGGGCATCGACCCGTGCCCACCGCGTCCGAACATCCTGATCTGCACGCTGCTGGCGGCCGCCATCGCGGTGCCCGGGCTGGCGAATACGGTGCCGACCGGGCCGGGCATCACGTGCTGTCCGAGCACCACCGACGGCGCCGGGATCACCGAGTACAGCCCGCCGTCGATCATCGCGCGGGCACCGTCGCCGAGCTCCTCCGCAGGCTGGAACAGCGCGATCAGCGTCCCCGACCAGTGTTCGCCCCCGCGGGCGAGGAGGTCGGCGGCACCGAGCAGGCAGGCGACGTGCATGTCGTGCCCGCAGGCGTGCATCACCGGCACCGTCTCCCCCGCCGCGGTCACCGCGGACGCCGTGGACGCATAGTCCAGGCCGGTGTCCTCCCGAACGGGCAGGGCGTCCATGTCCGCACGCAGCAGCACCACCGGGCCGTCCCCGCGCCGCAGGACCCCGACCACGCCGGTTCCGCCGATGCCGCCGGTCACCTGATAGCCCGACGCCGCGAGACGCTCCGCGACGAGGGCCGCGGTGCGGTGCTCGGCGTGCGACAGTTCGGGGTGCGCGTGCAGGTGCCGATACAGGTCGGCGAGATCGTCGGCGATGGCGTCGAATCCGGCGAGGACGGGATGCGCGGTCAGGTTCATCGTCCAGGCGTACCATGCCGGTTCCGCGTTCGCGCGGATCACGCCGCCGATTCCCCAGCCGGTTCGCCCGGTCGAGCGTGTCGGTCCCGTCCGGCACGATGGACGGCATGACCTCAGCGACCACCGATCTCCGTGCCGACGCCGAAGCCCTGCTGCGGGAACTCGCGGGCCCCGCCGCCCGGCTGCGGGACGACCAGTGGCTGGCCATCGAGGCGCTGGTCGTGCACCGGCGGCGCGCCCTCGTCGTGCAGCGCACCGGCTGGGGCAAGTCCGCGGTGTACTTCATCTCCGCGAAACTGCTCCGGGCCAGGGGTCACGGCCCGACGGTGATCGTGTCGCCGCTGCTCGCGCTGATGCGCAACCAGGTCGACTCGGCGCAGCGCGCCGGGGTGCGCGCGGCGACCATCAACTCCGGGAACATGACCGAGTGGGACGAAATCCACCAGCGCATCGCGGACCGCGAGGTGGACGTGCTGCTGGTCAGCCCGGAGCGGCTGAACAACCCGGATTTCCGGGATCAGGTGCTGCCCTCGCTCGCCGCGGACGCGGGCCTGGTGGTCGTCGACGAGGCCCACTGCGTCTCCGACTGGGGCCACGACTTCCGGCCGGACTATCGCCGCATCCGCACCCTGATCGCCGAACTCGGTGACGGGATTCCGGTGCTCGCCACCACCGCGACCGCGAACGACCGGGTGGTCGCGGATGTGTCGGCGCAGCTCGGTGTCGGCGGCACCGAGACACTGGTGCTGCGCGGCGGCCTTGAGCGGGAGTCGCTGTCGCTGTCGGTGGTTCGCATCGACGAGGCGACGAAGCGTGCGGCATGGCTGGGGCAGCGCCTGAGTTCGCTGCCCGGCTCCGGGATCATCTACACCCTCACGGTGTCGGCGGCGCGGGAGCTCGCCGAGCTGCTTACCGAGCAGGGGCACGCGGTCGCGGCATACACCGGGCAAACCGAAACCGCGGAACGCGAGCAGCTCGAATCGGACCTGCTCGGCAACCGGGTCAAGGCACTGGTCGCGACGTCGGCACTCGGGATGGGCTTCGACAAGCCGGACCTCGGGTTCGTCGTGCATCTCGGCGCTCCCTCGTCGCCGATCTCGTACTACCAGCAGGTCGGCCGCGCAGGCCGGTCCACCGACCGAGCCGAGGTCGTGCTGTTGCCCGGACATGAGGACCGGCAGATCTGGAGCTACTTTGCGTCCGTGGCCTTCCCTCGCGAGCCGGTGGTGCGCCGGGTGCTTGCGGTCCTCGACCCGGAACGTCCGCAGTCGACGCAGGCGCTCGAGCCATTGGTCGAGCTGAACCGGTCCCGGCTGGAGATGGTGCTCAAGGTCCTCGACGTCGACGGGGCGGTACGCCGGGTGCGCGGCGGCTGGATCGGCACCGGCCAGCCGTGGGAGTACGACGCCCCGCGCTACGAGCGGCTCGAGCAGGCCAGGACGGCCGAGCAGCAGGCGATGATCGACTACCAGAGCACCTCGATGTGTCGGATGGAGTTTCTGCGCCGCCAACTCGACGACCCGCTGCTCACCGACGCACCCGCGCCGTGCGGACGCTGCGACACGTGCACCGGGGCCACCGTCGACACCAGCGTGGATGACGACGCGGTCACCCGGACGCGGGCCCGTCTCGACCGACCCGGAGTCGACCTCGCGCCCCGCAAGCAGTGGCCCACCGGTCTGTCGAAACTGGGAATCTCGTTGTCCGGGAAGATCACCGACGGACCGGAGACCGGGCGGGTGATTGGCAGGCTCTCCGACCTCGGCTGGGGCCCGCGGTTGCGTTCGCTGCTCGACGCGCCCGACGGCCCGATCCCGGACGCCGTCGTCGACGCCGCGATCCGGGTCCTCGCCGCCTGGGACTGGGAGGTGCGTCCGGCGTCGGTGGTCGCGCTCGAGTCCGAGACCCGGCCGCAGCTGGTGGCGTCGCTCGCGTCCCGGCTCGCCGAGGTCGGCCGGTTGACCGACCTGGGCGTCCTGCACCGCACCCCCGGCCACCCGCCGGTGTCGGCGGCGAACTCGGCGTATCGGGTCGCCGGGCTGGTGGGCGGATGGACCGCGCCGGACCTGGCCGCGGTGGAGGGGCCGATCCTCCTGGTCTCTGATGTCACCGACACGGGGTGGACCCTGACGGTTGCGGCACGGGAACTGCGGTCCGCCGGGGCCGACGGGGTCCTCCCGTTCGCACTCGCGAGCGTGAGCTGAATCCGCGTTCGCGGGCAATGGATATCGCCGGAAACCGCCCCGGCGATACAGCAATGTGACACACCTCACAACCACTGTCTCACCTGCATCGAAACAGTCGTGTCGCAACCGGTCTCGAACGAAGGAGGTGAAACCGTCACGCTCCCGTTGTTACGTTCGGATTGCATATGAGCCCAGCAACGGAGAGCAGTACCCCAACCCTGTCACCTCAGCCGCCGACACCGATGGACGTCCCGAGGCACGAGACGGTCGCCTGCCGCAGGCCGACGATCGCGGACGGAACCAGGATGTGGGAGATCGCCCGCGACTCGCGCGTGCTCGACCTCAACTCCAGCTATGCGTACCTCATGTGGTGTCGGGACTTCCACGACACTTCCACCATCGCCGAAGTCGACGGTGACGTCGCCGGATTCGTCACCGGATTCGTCCGACCGGACGACCCGCAGACCGTGTACGTGTGGCAGGTCGCCGTCGACGAGAACGCCCGCGGACGAGGGGTCGCCGCCGCGATGCTCGGCAATCTCCTCGATCACCTCGCCCACCAGGGCGTCACCCGCCTCGAAACGACCATCAGTCCGGACAATTTCGCGTCCATCGCGTTGTTCACGGCGTTGGCCCGCAACCGCTACACCTCGATCACGAAGCGAGAACTGTTCACCCCCAGTCACTTTCCCGATACGCATGATTCCGAAGAGCTCTACGTCGTCGGGGACGAGAGCACCGAAGGAGCGCGATAGATGACCACCGCAATCAACACCAGCATTTTCACCACCCTCGAGTCCGAGGTCCGCAGCTACAGCCGGTCCTGGCCGACCGTGTTCGAGTCCGCCCGCGGAGCATGGCTGCGGGCCGAGGACGGCCGCGAGTACCTCGATTTCTTCGCAGGCGCAGGCGCACTCAACTACGGACACAACAACCCCGTCCTCAAACGCGCCCTCATCGACTACCTCGAATCCGACGGCATCACCCACGG
>NZ_JBHXNB010000030.1:16175-35268 GCF_042720095.1 Rhodococcus sp. NPDC058505 | reverse complement strand
TCCTGCTTATTTTGTTTATTACATACAGTACCAACGCGAGAGCCCCCACCCGCGCCGCTTATTGGGTTGCGCCGACCGTGCTTTATGTGCACCCCGACCGGGGTGCACATCACGCACGGTTGCTGGTCAGCGCCTGCGCAGGACGAGGACCAGATTGGAGACCAGGAACTCGCGGACCACGGGAACCCTGACCAGCCACCAGGCCCAGCGCGGGTGGTAGCGGGGGAACGCGGCGAGCAACTCGCCGTCCGTGGCCGAGCGGGCCCACCGCAGCCCGTCGGCCGCGCCCACCTCGAACAGCGACACACCGAACCGGTTCTTTGGCTCCTTGCCGTGCTTGCTGGCGTACCGGCGGGCCGCGTACTCCCCGCCGAACGCGTGCCACGGCCCGGTCTCATGCCCGCCGAACGGGCCCCACCACAGCGTGTACGAGAGCACCATCAGCCCGCCCGGCCTGGTGACCCGCAGCATCTCGTCGGCCATCGTCCACGGCTCGGGGACGTGCTCGGCGACGTTCGACGAGAAGCAGATGTCGACCGACGCATCCCGCACCGGCAACGCCATCCCCGACCCGCGCAGCCCACCGTGCGCGGGCAGGCCCGCCGCGTGCATCTCGGACGGATCCGGCTCCACCGGCACGTACGTCGCGCCTGCCGCGCGGAACGCGTCCGCGAAGTAGCCGGGTCCACCTCCGACGTCGAGGACCGTGGTTCCCGCGAGCGACCCGCCGGTCGCGCCCGCGTACAGGTCGCCGATCAGCTCCAGCGAATCGGTGGCGAGGGCGCCGTAGAAGAGGTCCGGATCGGTCTGCTCGTACTTGAAATCCGACAGCAGGCGCACCGATCGGCGCAGGGTGGCCCGGCGGGCGAAGAGGCGGGTCACGGGGAGCGCGGTCACGGGGCGCCAGCCTATCGGCCCCGCCTCGCCTCGCGCGGACCGCACCATCACCGGCTGCCGAGCCGATAAGGTGTGCAACGGCCGCCGCCGCGGCCGACACGCCCGAGGGTCCAGGAGTAGTGCCGTGCGCGAGGTTCTGTTGTTGTGCTGGCGGGACACCGGTCACCCGCAGGGCGGCGGCAGTGAGCGCTACCTCGAGCAGGTCGGCGCCGGGCTCGCCGCCCGCGGCATCACCGTCACCCTGCGCACCGCAGGCTATCCGGGCGCGCCCCGCGAGGAGGTCGTCGACGGCATTCGGATCAGCCGCGGCGGCGGCAGGTTCACCGTGTACCCGCGGGCGCTGGCCGCGATCCTCGCTGGCCGGTTCGGGTTCGGCCCGCTCAAGGGCATCGCCCCGGACGCGGTCATCGACACCCAGAACGGCATCCCGTTCTTCGCGCGCCTGGTCAGCGGCGCGCCGAGCACGGTCCTCGTGCACCATTGCCACCGCGAGCAGTGGCCGGTCGCCGGCCGACTGGTCGGGAAGATCGGCTGGTGGGTCGAGTCCCGGCTGTCCCCGCGACTGCACCGCACGAACCAGTACCTGACGGTGTCGCTGCCGTCCGCCGAGGAACTCCACGCGCTCGGCGTCCACCGGGACCGGGTCGCCGTGGTCCGCAACGGCGTCGACCCCGTGCCCGCGGCAGCCCCGACCGGGGACGCCGCCGCCCGCACCGACCACCCGAGCATTTGCGTGCTGTCGCGGCTGGTGCCGCACAAGCAGATCGAGGACGCGCTCGCCGCGGTCGCGACCCTGCGGGACCGGATCCCCGGCCTGCACCTCGACGTCGTCGGCGGCGGGTGGTGGGAACAGAACCTGCGGGAGAGCGCGGCCGGTCTCGGCATCGCAGACGCCGTCACGTTCCATGGCCACGTGCCCGAGCAGCGCAAGCACGAACTGCTGTCTCGGTCCTGGGTGCACGTGATGCCGTCCCGCAAGGAGGGCTGGGGGCTCGCGGTGATCGAGGCGGCGCAGCACGGCGTCCCGACGGTCGGCTACCGCAGTTCCCGCGGCCTCACCGACTCCATCGTCGACGGGGTCACCGGTGTCGTCGTCGGCGGCGACACGGTCGACGCGGCGGAGGACGTCGCCGCCCTCACCGCCGCCGTTGCGGAGTTGCTCGGGGACGCCGCGCGGCGGGCCGAGCTGGGGGAGAAGGCCCGGGGACGCTCGCGTGAGTTCTCCTGGGCGCAGACCGCGGCCGGGGTGCATCGGGTGCTGGCCGCGTCCGCGGCGGGCGGCTACGTGTCCGGGCTGATCGGGCCGGACGTCCTAGTCGACGCTGGCGCGGCGGGCGCCGAGTACGCACCCGAGGGCGCCGCCCGCTAGCAGCGCCGCCCACACCAGATGCGCGGCGACCAGCACCCGCCGCTGCGTCGCCGATTCCGGCGCGAACGCGACCCAGCCGGGCAGCCGGTACAGCGCCAGGTGGTCGTCGTCGTACACCAACTCCAGGTCGGCAAGCAGGTCGGTGTCGCCGGGGACCCCGGGGGTGTCCTTCTCGACGAGAACCCACCCGACGCCGAGCAGGGCGAGGTCGTCGGGGGTGCCGCCGCCGACGAGGACCAGTTCGATCTCCGCCGCCCGGCCGCCCTCCCCGGTGATCTCGACGAAGCTGGGCCCGGTGAACGTCGGCTCCTGCGGCAGGACGAGCAGCCGGCCGGTCTGCGGGACATCGAGCGGCAGCATCCGCGGCGCCGGATCCAGCACCGGCGCGGGGCCGGAGTACGGAAACCGGCGGAACGTCCCCGCGGGCAGCACCGCGACGTCGCTGGCCGCCCCGTCGAGCAGTGCCGCCACCCGCTGCCACGACGCCGGGTAGTGCACCGGCCGCACTGCGCCCCCGACCCCCAACGCCAGGTCCGGCAGCGCCGCCAGCACCGCGACGATCGCGACCGCGGCGGCCACCCCGGTCCGTGGCCGGTGCGCAGGCCGGTCCGGGGCGAAGACGCGCGCCGCCGTCCGCGCGAGTGCGCCGACCCCGGCGGCCGCGGCCAGCGCGTAGAACGGCACCGCAAGCGCCACCCACTTCTGGGCGTCGCGCAGCAGTCCGTAGCCGGGCACGTGCACGACCGCCCACTCGCCTGCCGCCAGCCCCCACCCGGTCGCGGCGAGCGCGGGCAGCAGCACCGCCGCCGCCGCGAGCGCCGCCACCGCGACCAGCACCGGGTTGCCGCGGCGGCGCACCAACGCGGGCAGCCCACACGCGACGACGGCCAGCAGCATGACGGTGCCGACCAGCGCCCACCCGGTGGCCCGGCTGCCGGGCACCGCCGCCGCGTTCCAGATGCCGCCGAGGCCGGCGAGGCTGCCGAGCGTCGCGAGCCCCGGTTCCGCACGGGCCGCGAACGCCGCGACACCGGCCGGGTCCGCGCCCTGCGCGCCCGCACCGGACAGCACGGTCGCGGTCAGCCACGGCGCCGACGCCGCGACGGCGAGGAGCACCCCGACCAGCACCCGCGGGCCGCGGCGGCTGCGACCCCCCGGCACCGCGAGCAGGACCAGCAGCAGCGTCGCCGCGAGCACCGCACCGGTCGGGGTGAGTCCCGCCGCGGCCAGGGCCAGGGCGGGCGGCGCGACCACCGCGGCGGACCGGAGGCGGGCGGTGCCGCGGATCCGCACCGCCGCCACCACGATCCACGGCAACGCCGCATACCCGGTCAGCAGGCTCCAGTGTCCCTGCAGCAGCCGCTCGGCGACGTACGGGTTCCACAGCGTCACCGTCGACGCGAGCAGCCTGCCGCCGAGCCCGACCGTGGGCAGGGTCGCGGCGACCATCCGCGCCGCACCCCACCCCGCCGCGACCAGCGCGAGCAGCAGGATCGTCTTCACCACCAGCCCGCCGTCCAGCACCGTCGACAGCGCCGCGACCGCCGCGTCCTGCGGCACCGCCCGCGCCGCCGCGTCCGACAGACCCAACGCCGAATCGGTCAGATACGACCGCGGTGTGCTCACCGCGTCCCGCAGCAGCAGGTAGCCGGGGCCGAGCAGGGGACCGAGGATCAGCAGCGCCAACAGCAGGCTGTATCCGGGCTCGGCGACCCGGTGGAGCCACACGGGCCGCGCGATCATGGGGCCACGCTAACGGATGCGATCATGGGCGGATGACACCTCGCCCCG
Organism: Rhodococcus sp. NPDC058505; assembly: GCF_042720095.1. NCBI lineage: Bacteria > Bacillati > Actinomycetota > Actinomycetes > Mycobacteriales > Nocardiaceae > Rhodococcus > Rhodococcus sp. NPDC058505. Next base: position 31,211 of record NZ_JBHXNB010000030.1, on the reverse strand, counting down.
CTGCCGGTTCCGCGGTGGCCGGGATGACGATGGTGACCGCGGGCTCGATGACCGCGAACGCCCTGTCCTACCTGCTCGCGCTGCTGGCCGCTCGGTGGCTCGGGCCCGCCGGCTACGGGGAGTTCGCGGCGCTGACCGCCGCCCAGCTCGTCCTCGCGGTGCCCGCCCTCGCCCTGCAGACCGTCGTCGCGCGGGACACGGTCCTCGGCAGGGACGCGGCGACGCTGCGCAGGCTCGGGATCCGATGCACCGCAATCGTCGCGGTCGTCGCCGCGGCGCTGGTGGTGCCGATCGCCACCGTCCTCGACACCGGCGTCGCCGCGACCGCCGCCGCCCTCCTCACCGCACCGATGCTGGTGCTGCTCGCCGGGGAGCAGGGGCTGCTGCAGGGCACCGGCCGGTTCGGCGTGCTCGCCGCCCTGCTGGCCGTAGCCGGGATCGGGAAGGTCGGTCCCGCGATCGCGGTCCTGCTGCTCGGTGGCGGACCGGGGACCGCGCTGACCGCGTCGGCCGTCGGGACCGGGGCGGTCGCGGTCGGAGCCCGGGTCCTGGCCGGTATCGCCGGGGGCACGGACGACGCGCGGCGGGCGATCGGCGTGATGGCGGTGCTGCGGGCCTCGCAGGTGCAGCTGGCGCTGATCGTGCTGTCGTCCGTGGACGTCCTGCTTGCGCGGGTGGTGCTCGGGGAGGAGCAGGCCGGGCAGTACGCGCTCGGCGCGGTCGCCACCAAGGTGGCGTTCTGGCTGCCCGCCGCCGTCGGGGTGGTGCTGTATCCGAGGATGGCGAGCCCGGAGCACTCGGCGGGCGCGGTCCGGTCCGCGCTCGGGGTGCTGGTCGGGATCGGCGCCGTCACCGTCGCCGGGGCCGCGGTCGCGGCGCCGCTGGTGCCTGCGCTGCTGGGGGAGGCGTACGCGCCCGTGCGTGGACTGCTGTGGGCGTTCGCGCTGAGCGGCGCCTGCCTGGCCGTCCTGCAGGGCGCGCTGCTGTCCGCGATCGCCCGCGAACGTACCGCGCTTGCCGCGGTCGCCTGGCTGGGGCTGGCCGTCGAGGTCGCTGTGGTGCTCACCGCCGTCACCGGCATGGCCCAGCTGATCGCGGTCGCGGCCACCGTCGCCGCCGTCACCGCGGTCGCGGCGAGCCTGCTGGTCCTGCGCGGAGCGGGCCGCCCCGCCGCTCTCGCGGCCCCGCCTGCGCCGTCCTGACGGGCGCCCCCGGTCTGCGCCCTCGTCACCCCACCGTGCACCTTCCCGAATGGCGGATTCGGTCAGTCAGACCGATCGAATGGCGGATTCGGTCAGTCAGACCGATCGAATGGCGGATCCGGTCAGTCAGACCGACCGAATGGCGGATTCGGTCAGTTAGACCGATCGAATGGCGCATTCGGGAAGGAGCGGGCGGCGGCCCCCTCCGGGTGACCGCACCCGAGTACTCGAGGACTCGAGGGACGCGAAGGGCCCGCACTCGGGTGAGCGAGTGCGGGCCCTGTGCTGCGTGCGCTACAGGCGGGTGGTCGGCGGATCCTGATCCGGCTTCACCTGCGGGATCTCCATCGTCTCGTCCCCGGAGTAGTCGTGCCGCGGGATCATCTCGGTGTCCGGATCGGAGTAGCCGCCCTGGTAGGTGTCCGGCTCCGGGCCGCGGCCCGACTCCGGGTTGACCGGCGTTCCGCCCGCGACGGCGGGCTTCGCGCCGCCCCGTCCACCGCGGGTGCCCAGGAACAGGCCCGCGGCGAGGGCGATCACGCCGAGAACCGCCGCGACGATCGGCACGGTACGACCGAAGACGGCGAGCTTGTCCTGGCCGTCCTTGGCCTGCTGGACCTGGTACTCGATGGTCTCCTCATCGAACGGCAGCGTCGCCTTGAGGACGGTGACCTCCGGCTTGCCCGCGGTGCGGGAGTAGTACTGGAACAGCTTCTCCTGGCCCTTGACGACGACACCGGTGACCGGGTCGACCCACACGTCGCGCTCGTTCTCGTACCAGCGGGTCATCGTGATGGGGGCGGCGCCACCCTCGACACCCCAGGTGTCGGCGGGCAGGGCGAGCTTGTTCGTCGGGGAGGAGACGACCTTCGACAGGTCGACGGGGCCGACCTTCTGGCTGTAGTGGTACACCTTCATCCCGTTGACCTCGGTCTCCTCGACGAAGTCGATGTCCTGCGTCGTGCGGGAGTTCAGGTCGAAGTACGGGTACGCCTTCTGCTCGGCGTCGAACGGCCACTTGTACTGCAGGCCGGTGTGCTCCACCTCTTCGGCGGGCTTGTTGGCGTCCGTCTGGATGGTGCCGATCGGGTCCTGGATCGGCATGGAGGTGACGCGGTCGAGGGTGACCCGGTCGACGGTGGCGGTCAGCAGGCCGGTGTCGCCCTGCTTGTCGGTGCGACGGAGCGTCTGACCGGCCTGGACCGTGATCCGGTCGGCGTCGGACGGATCGACGACCGTGACGTAGCGCTGCGCGACGAGCGGGACATTCGTGTCGACCACGGCGCGGCCGGAGGTCAGCGACTTGGCGTCGAGGACGTCGCCGTTACCCGCGGCGATCGTGGTGACCTCCAGGTCGAGCGGGGTCTTCTTCAGCTTGCCGACGGTGTAGGTCGGGATCAGCAGGGCGGCTGCCAGTAGGAATGCGCCGAGCCCCACCAGAATGCAGGCGAGTGTCCTGCTCGGCCCTGAGCGTTCCGCCATACCGAATCTCCTTCGTCTCCTGCTGGGCCCGTTCCCGAGCCACCCCTGGATGCGGTGACTGGCGCCGCATCGATCGCAGAGTGCCCGAATCGTGACACCCAGTGAGCCCAGACAGTAACAGTGTCACGGCCCCGATTGCGCTGGCACGCCAGATTTCGAGCGCCGTACGAAACTCGTCGGTACGGCCTATCCGCCGGTCGCCGGGCACACTGGACGCGAAATGGATACCACCACACGCGCCGCAGTTCCCGCCCTCCCGGACGCCCCGCACCGGGCGACCCGAGGCTTCGTTCCCGCACTCGAGGGCATGCGCGGACTCGCCGCGCTCGGCGTGTTGGTCACCCACGTCGCCTTCCAAACCGCCGCGACGGACCTCCCCGTCCTTGGCCGGGTGTTGGGCCGGTTCGACCTCGCGGTTGCCGTCTTCTTCGCGCTGTCCGGTTTCCTGTTGTGGCGCCCCCATGCCGCCGCGGCGCGCGGTCTCGGCGACCGGCCAGGAACCGGCCGGTACTTCCTGCACCGCGCGGTCCGGATCCTGCCCGCCTACTGGGTGGTGGTCGTGGTGGTCCTGATCTTCCTGCCTGCGGCGGGCGGCGGGTGGAAGGTCTGGGCGGCGAACCTGGGGTTGGTGCAGGTGTTCGTGCCGCTGACCCTGACCGACGGCCTGACCCAGATGTGGAGTCTTTCGGTGGAGGTGGCGTTCTACGCGCTGCTGCCGCTGCTGGCGTTCGCGCTGGTCCGGTTGCGGGGTGCGGCGGCGCGATGGCGGATCCCCGTTCTGCTCGCCGCGTCCGCCGTCAGCCTGGGGTGGTCGTTCCTGCCCGTCCCCACTCCCGACGGCATCCACGCCGACAACTGGCTGCCCGGATACCTGCCGTGGTTCGGCGCGGGCATGCTGCTCGCGGAACTGGTGATGCTGCCGGACGGTCCGGTGCACCGGTTCCTCCGCCGCCGCGGGGTGATGATGGGAATCGCGGTCGTCGCGTTCGCGCTCTCGTGCACCGACCTCGCCGGGCCCGAGGGCCTCGTGCGTGCCGAGCCGTGGCAGTACGCGGTCAAGACCGTCCTCGGCGCGACCCTGGCGTTCGCGCTGCTCGCCCCGTTGGTGGTGGACGACGGCACCCGGCATCGCCTGCTCGCGGGACCCGCCGCGCTGGCGGTCGGACGGTGGTCGTACGGCGTGTTCATCTGGCACCTGCTGGTGCTGTCGATCGTGTTCCCGGTGTTCGGCATCCTGCCGTTCGCGGGCAACTTCGTGTTCGTGCTGGCGGTGACCGTGGTGCTGAGCCTGGCGGTGGCGTCGGCGAGCTACGCGCTGATCGAGGAACCGGCCCGCCGGGCCCTTGCCCGGTGGGAGAGCGCGCGCCGCGCGCGGGCCGAGAGCGGCACCGCCGACCACCCCACCGCGATCACCCCGAGCAACGCCGCCAGCTGAACCAGCCAGGCATGCCCGACGTAGCCGTCGGGGAACCGCCACGGGCCGGTCGAGAGCAGCGCCGCGCCGGTGGCGGCGCCGATCCCGGCGACCGCAACGAGCACGCGGGTCGCGGCGATCCGTCCCCGGGACCGGCCGACCGCGGCGGCGGCGGCGGCGAGCGCGATGGCAACCACCGCGCCCACCCACCCGGCGAGCACGGTCGCGGTGGCCAACACCCCGACCGTTGCCGCGGCGGTGCCGTGCCAGGTGCGCGGCGCCGGGCCGGGGTCCCCGGGGCGTCGGCGCGGCCAGAACGCCAGGCCGAACAGCGGAATCAGTGCGAGCAGCCCGGCGGCGATGCCGAGCCGGTACCAGCGGTCGGTGGGGAAGGCGAGGGTGACGGTGCCGTCGGTGCCCGCCGGGATGATCCAGCCCTGCTGCCACCCGTCCACCGTGACCGGGGTCAGGGTGCTGCCGTCCGGGGCGGTGGCGACCCAGCCGGTGTTCTCCGACTCCGGGTTCACCAGCAGGCGATCGGTGTCGGACGCCTCGACCGTCAGCTCGCGATGGTTCGCGGTCCACGCGCTGGTCGGCGCCGGGTCGATCCGCTGCGGAGCCGAGTCGGGGGCGGCGGCGTCGAGGCGCAGACCGTCGACGGTGAACGCCGGCCCGGGCGCCACCACGACGGACGGTGCGCCGGCGGGCAGCGGGACCGGGAGGGTCGTGTCGACCGGGCCGAACGGGCCGTCGACGGCGCACACCGTCGCGGGAACCGGTGCGCCGGAACGTAACTGCAGCGCGGTTGCGGTGATCGAGGTGTGCAGTACGGTGCCCGCGAAGGAGACGACGGGGCCGTCCCCGCAGCCGAGGGTGACGGTGCGGTCGCCGGGCGGTACGGCGGCGATCCCGGTTCCCGGGACGGTCGTCGTCTCGCCGCCCGCGTCGGTGGTGAGCACACCGATCTCGGCGAAACCCGGGGGTTTCGGCTGCGCGAACCCGAGCGGGGTTTGGTCGAGGACATCGTCCCAGTCGACGATGCTGACCACGATCCGGTCGGTGACGGTGGGGGTCAAGGAGATTCGGTCCCCGTCGGTCAGGTCCCGCACCTGCGGTCCGGCGCCGAGATCGACGGCGACCCTGGTCGCGGCGGCGGGCAGTGGGCCGGTGCTCGGCGTCAGCTCGAGGCCGGTGACCCGCGCCGGCGCCGGAAGTGTCAGCGTGACGGTCGGTTTCGGCCCCTTGCCGGTGAGCCCGTCACGGGACGCGGTCCAACTGGTTTGCGGGTCGCCGTCGACGGCCGCCGCCGCGGACCCGCGCACGTCGGCGACCGCGGCGTCTCCGCTCGCGCGGGGGCGGGCCGGGTCGGCGAGCAGCGCCTCCAGCTCGGGGCCCTGCCGGGACCGCACCAGCAGTCGCGGCGTCACCGCGGTGTCGGCGGGCACGGACAGGGTGCGTTCGAAGGCGCCGGGTTCCTCTGGTTGCAGGCCGAGCCCGGCGTGGCAGCGCACCCGGTCCGGTGCCTCGACGCAGGCGGTGCGGCCGGGGAGTTCCTGGCCGAGATCCCATCCGGTGACGGTGGCACCGGCGGGCGTCGGCGGCAGCACCGTCAGGTGTCGGATCGGCACCGGGGCCGGGTGGTCCCGGTCGGTGAAGTCCTCGACCGACAGCTCGCTGATGCCGAACTGGGTTCCGACGGACCCATCCTCGGTGTGGGTGGCGGTGATCTTCACCCAGTCGGTGCGGCCAGGCGGCAGCGAGACGGCGATCGGCTCACCCGGTTCGGAGACCCGGATGGCGGTGCTGCCGTTCGCGGTCGTGACCTCCAGCTGTTTCACCGGGACGCCCAGCGCGGCCGCGCTGGTGCGCAGGTGCAGTAGCCCGCTGGTGACCGGGGTGTCGAAGTCCAGTCGAAGCCACTGCCCCAGCGCGCTTTCCAAGCCGTTGCTGAACCAGCCGGTCGCCCGGTCGCCGTCGACGACGGCGGCCGGACCGCTGCCCGGTGCGGTCCCACCCAGCTGGGTGGCGTCGGCAGCGGAACTCGACACCGTGATCCGGGCGCCCTCCCACCGTCCGGTGACCAGGTCGGTGCCCTCGACCGGGTAGTCCGGCACCAGATTGTGGGTGCGCCGGGGGTCGTCGGGGCTGCGCAGCGCGGAACTGTGGTTGTCGACCTGACCGAAGTCCGTCTCCCGGTCGGTGGGGGTGTCGGTGACCGTCACCGCGTCGACCGGCAGCCCCGCCCGCGCGGCGTCCGCCGCGAGCAGCACCGGCCCCGCTCGCACGCCGTCGCCGTCCTGCGCGCGCCGGGCCGCGAGCCGCTGCAGCGACTCCGGCCCGCCCTGCACCAGCGGGACCCCGCCCAGGTCGACGCTGTACGGGCCTGCGGGGGCGGCGTCCGGGGCGTCGACGCGGTAGATCTCGATCGCCGGGTACCTCGGTCGCAGGTCGCCGTCGGTGACGAAGCCGTCCACCTCTCCGGGGCCGACGTCCTCGCCGAACTCGGCGACCCGGGTCAGGCCGGGGGATCCCTCGACCGCCCGGTGCACCAACAGCGGGCGGGTGGAGCGGGACGTCTCCGGGTCGAGGTCGTTGCGGACCACGACGAACCCGATGCCCTGTCCGCGCAGGGTCGCGGCCAACCCGGCGGAGGGGCTGCCGTCGGCGATCAGCCGCTGCACGGAGTCGAGGGCGCGGATCGCGCCCGGCGGCACCAGCGGCACCGCGTCCCTGGACGCCCACGGCGTCGTCGCGAGCGCCTGCAGCGGCTCGTCTCGGGTCAGGCCCCACACCTGCGCGGCGAACGGGGCGCCGGGCACCACCAGCGCGCGGGCGGCGTCGGAACCGTCGGGGGAGGAGCCTGCGGCGTGCTCGCCGAGCCAGTCGGCGGCCTCATGCCAGTACCCGGGCACCTCGTCGTACGCGCCGCGGGGGGCGAGCTTCCCGGTCCAGGCGAGGGAGGTGGCGAGGGTGAGCGCGACCAGGATCAGGCTGGTCAGTGCCACCATCGGTTCGCGTTCGGGATGGGCGAACGCGCTGCGCCAGCGCCGGGCCGGGACCGAGCCGGGCAGCGGCACCTTCGCGAGCAGGTGCGCGAGACCGAGCACCAGCGGCAGACGGACCAGCGGTTCGAGCTTGTGCACGTTGCGCAGCGGCGCGCCGCCGGAGTCGAGGAAGGTGCGAACCGTCTCGGCGATCGGCGACCCGAGTTCGCCGACATAGCCCGCGCCGAGACCGGCGAGGCCGACGAACAGGATCAGCGTCAGCCTGCCCTTCGCGGGCATCGACCGCATGGCAAGGCCCGCCAGCCCGGCGGCGGCGAGCGCCCCCGTCGCGACGACCGCGGCGGGCTGGGTGACCAGGACGGCGCCCGCGATCCGTTCCGGGGAGACGAACGGCGTCCAGCTGTCGGTGCCGCGGAGCACCTCGGTGAGGCTGGTCCACTGCGTCGTGACGCCGGAGGATTCGATGTAGTCGAGGAACGGTGGGCTGACCCTGCCGAGCAGCAGTAGCGGCACGATCCACCAGATCGTCGCGAGCAGGCACAGCGGCAGCCACCATGCGGTGAACACCCACCAGCGACGGTTCGGGCGGTGCGCGACCCACCACAGCGCCGCGACCAGGCACGCCGCCCCCGTCGCGACCGCGTTCACCGCGCCCATCAGCGCGACCGCCACCGCCGACCGCGCCGCCAGCAGAGGCAGCTGCGCAGCCCGTGAGTCCTTCTGGTCCCCATGCGGGCCGAAAGGACTCACAGGGCCGAGGGCCAGGACCACCGGGAGCAGCACCCACGGCGCGAGCATCATCGGCAGCGTCTCGGAGGAGATCGAGCCGAGGGTGGTCAGGACGCGGGGCGAGAGCGCGAACGCGACCGCGGCGATGATCCGGGAACTGCGGGATCCGATGCCGAGCGCCTCGGCGAGCCGGACGATGCCCCAGAAACCGGCGATCAGCAGCAGCGCCCACCAGATCCGCTGGGTGATCCACGGCGGAATGTGCAGCACATGTCCGACACCGAAGAAGGCGCCGTGCGGGAAGAAGTAGCCGTAGGCCTGGTTCTGCACCTGGCCGAGCGGCGCCAGCGACGACCACTGATGCGAGGCGCGCTCCAGGAAGCCGAGCGGATTCTGCGTCAGGTCGTACTTGGTGTCCGCGACCACGCGGCCCGGCGCCTGCGCGAACGCGAGAAGAAACGCGACGACCGAGGCGCCGACCAGCCACCGCCTGCTCAGCGGTGCGGTGTTCGGCGTCTCGGTGATCGCGGCGTGACTGTTCGTGACCGGCGGGCGACCGTGCCGCCCATCCGTGGTGCTGCTGTTAACGGCTGCCGTACTCCACCTGGTTCAGCAGCGACGAGTTCGCGTTCCCGGTCCGGTCCACGTCCGGACGGGTGTTGTCCGAGGCGGCTGCGGTGACGCCGAAGACCGTGGCGAGTCCGAGGACCGCGCCGATCACTGCACTTGCCACACCGGGGACAAGGAACTTCATCTCGGATCTCCCAATTGCTGCCTGATGGAAACGTTCGCGCCAAGGTATCACCCACCCGGTCCGTTTCGGGGTGGCAGGCGTGATCAGATCGCTACTTGCCGGGCGGAACGACCAGGACCGGTCGGTGGCTGTGCCGCAGGACGTGGTCGGCGACCGAGGATTGCAGCAGCGACTTCAGGCCGGTGGTGCCGCGGGTGCCGGTCACGATGATGTCGGCGTCGAGTTCGTCGGCCGCCTCGACGATGGTGGTCCACACGGTGCTGACGCATTCGATCGTGCGTCCCTCCGCGTTCAGTCCGGCGTCGCGGGCCAGGTCGAGCCCCTCGGCGTTGACGGTCTTGGCGTCGGTGAGGGCGATGTCCTCGGTGTCCTCGTCGGGCACCCATTCGGGTTGCATGACCCCGGACAGGCCGGACATGCGGGCGGCCTGCCGCACCATCGGCTCCCAGGCGGTGATCACGATCGCACGGCCGGCGCTGAGGAATCGGCCAGCGTATTCGATTGCGCGCCTGGAATTCTCGGTTCCGTCGTACGCGATCAGCATCAGGTCGGCGGGCATCGAGACCTCCTCGGGTCGGGAGCGATCCTGTCTCCGAGGCTACCCGCTGCCCGCGGCCACGGGTGGCTCTGCCGTCGACCGGCGTCCGGAGCGGTGACGTCGCTAGGCTCGAGGACATGACCCGCACCCGCTCGGCCCGTGTCCTGCCCCTGCTGCTCGGCCTGGGCTTGGTTGCCGGATGTGGGGGCGCTGGGACGGAGTCCGTCCCGACCGCGTCGCCGTCGTCCTCGGCGCCGCCGCCGATCGACGAGGTCACCGGGGCCCGCGATCAGACGCAGCCCGCCCCGTGCGGTGCGGACTTCCTCGCCGGGCTCACCCCGCGGCAGCGCCTCGCGCAGTTGCTCAATGTCGGCGTGACGGGGACCGCGGACGCCGTCGCGGTGGTCCGGGACGAGCAGGTCGGCGGCATCTTCGTCGGCAGCTGGACCGACGAGTCGATGCTGGCGTCCGGACAGGTGCCGCAGGTGCAGGCCGTCGCGAAGGTGCCGGTGATGGTGAGCATCGACGAGGAGGGGGGCCGGGTGTCGCGGGTTGCGGATCTGCTCGGCGCGGACCCGGCGGCGCGGACCGTGGCGCAGACGATGACGCCGGAGCAGACCTATCAGATGGCGCTCGAGCGCGGTCGCGGCCTGCACGACCTCGGCATCACGGTCGACTTCGCGCCGGTGGTGGACGTGAGCGATCAGCCAGCGGACACGGTGATCGGGGACCGCTCGTTCTCGGACGACCCGCAGGTGGTGACGCAGTACGCCGGGGAATATGCGCGCGGACTGCGCGACGCCGGGGTGCTGCCGGTGATCAAGCACTTCCCGGGGCACGGGTCGGGGTCGGGCGACTCGCACACCGGTGCGGTGACCACGCCGCCGCTCGATCAGCTGCAGTCCATCGACCTGGTGCCATACCGGACCCTGGTGACCACCGGGGTCGGGGTGATGGTCGGCCATCTGGACGTGCCCGGGCTGACCGAGCCGGGAGTTCCGGCGAGCATCAGCCCGGCGGCGATGTCGCTGCTGCGCACCGGGACCGGGTACGACGCCCCGCCGTTCGACGGCCCGATCTTCACCGACGACCTGTCGGGGATGCGGGCGATCACCGATCGGATGGACATCGCGCACGCGGTGTCCACCGCGCTGGAGGCGGGCGCCGATGTTGCGTTGTGGTTGACGACGGCCGAGGTCCCGCAGGTGCTCGACCACCTGGAGTCGGAGGTGGCGGCGGGCCAGCTGCCGCAGTCGCAGGTGGACGCGTCGGTGCTGCGGGTGGCGACCGCGAAGGGTGTCGTGCGCTGCTGACGCCGGGGTGGTGTGCCCGGCCGCCGGTGTGTCGGGGCAGAATATCGGGGACCACACCCATTCTTACTCTAGAGTAAGATCGACGCTGGGGTCCGACCGCGGTCGGACCGCGGACTCTGGAGGAACGATGGCCGGCGGTACGAAACGACTCCCACGCGCGGTGCGTGAGCAGCAGATGCTCGATGCGGCGGTGGAGGTGTTCTCCGCCAAGGGTTTCCACGACACGTCGATGGACTCGATCGCGTCGGCTGCCGAGATCTCCAAGCCAATGCTCTACCTGTACTACGGGTCGAAGGACGAACTGTTCACCGCGTGCATCGCCCGCGAGGGGCAGCGGTTCGTCGAGGCCATCACCCCGGCCGCGGACCCGACACTGACGCCGCGGGAACAGTTGCGGGCCGCGCTGCTCGGGTTCCTCGGCTTCGTCGACAGTCACCGGTCATCGTGGATGGTGCTGTACCGGCAGTCGATGGGTGAGCAGGCGTTCGCGACCCAGGTGCGGACCAGCCGGGACCGGCTGATCGAGCTCACCGCGAAGCTGCTCGAGTCCAGCACCAAGGACCCCGAGCCGGACACCGACTTCGGCATCATGGCCGTCGCCCTTGTCGGTGCGGGCGAGGCGGTCGCGGATCGGGTCGCTGGCGGCGAGATCGCCGTCGAGAAGGCCGCCGATCTGCTCGAGAACCTCGCCTGGCGCGGCCTGGCCGGAAAGAAGCGCTGACGCGCCCGTGAGTCCTTTTGGTCCCAGGAGGGGCCAGAAGGACTCACAGGCGCGGAGTCGCCTACCGCAGGGTCGCGGTCAGGTGCGGGTAGCCCTTCTTCGGGTGCCGCAGGGCCAGGTCCCAGCCGCTGCTGCCCGGGCCGCTCCCGGTCACCTCGTCGGCGTAGACGTTGACCGTCGCTGGCAGGACCACCGGCTTGCCGAACCGGACCCGGTAGGTGACCGCGTCGGGGATCCGACCCTCGACCGCGCCGAGGATCGCCGCGGCGCTCCACATGCCGTGCGCGATGGTCCGCGGGAACCCGAAGGCCTTGGCGCCCAACGACGAGACGTGAATCGGGTTGCGGTCGCCGGACACCGCGGCGTACCGGCTGATCGCCCTCTGGTCGACGCGCAGGGTTCGCATCGGCGCGGGCGGGACCTCGTCCGCGTGCGCGGACCGCGGTTCCGTCGGCGCGTCGGTCGGATGCATCCGCAGGAAGGTGCTGACCTGACGCCACACCAGTTCCCGGCCCACGCTGATCTCGCTGACGAGGTCCACCTGGGTGCCCTTCGGGTGCGGGCGCAGGTTCTCCGCATGCACCGCGATGTCGAGTGGTTCGCTCACCGAGGTCGGCCGGTACCGCTCGATCACGTTCTCGACATGAACGGAACCGATTGCCGGGAAGGGGAATTCCGCTCCGACCATCAGTTTCATCACGGTCGGGAAGACAAGCGTGAACGGGTACGTCAGCGGCAGGGTGTCGCCGAACCGCAGCCCGCATACGCGGGCGTAGGCGGCCAGGTTGCCGGTGTCGACCCGCTGACCGCGCAGGGCAAGCGTCTCGGCCGGCAGGCGGGTGCCGACGCCCGCCTTGCCGACCACCGGCAGCGCGCCGAGCGCTGCCCTGGCGTAGACGTCGAGGGTGCTTGGCGGGTGGGTGAGTTCGACGGTGCGCCCGGACATCACGCCCCCAGCAGGGACTGGCCGCAGACGCGGACGACCTGACCGGTAACGGCGTTCGATGCGGGGCTGGCGAAGTACGCGACCGTCTCGGCGACGTCGACGGTCTGGCCGCCCTGCAGCAGCGACGACATCCGGCGGCCCGCCTCGCGGGTGGCGAACGGGATCGCCGCGGTCATCGCGGTCTCGATGAATCCGGGGGCGACGGCGTTGATCGTGATGTTCTTCTCCGCCAGCACCGGTGCGGTGGCCTGCACCAGGCCGATGACGCCGGCCTTGGAGGTGCCGTAGTTGGTCTGGCCACGGTTGCCCGCGATGCCTGCGATCGAGGACACGTCGACCACCCGGCCGCCCTCCTTGAGTGCCCCCTTGGCGACGAGGTGGTCGGTGATCTTCTGCGGCGCAAGCAGGTTCACCCCGATGACCATGTCCCACCGGGACTCGTCCATGTTGGCGAGGGTCTTGTCGCGGGTGATGCCCGCGTTGTGCACGATGATGTCCGCGCCGCCGTGCCGCTCGAGCAGGTGGGTGGCGAGCTTGTCGGCGGCGTCATCGGCGGTGACGTCGAGCGCAAGGGCGGTGCCGCCCACCGTGTTCGCGGTGTCGGACAGTGCCTGACCGGCGGCGGGGATGTCCGCGCACACGACGTGCGCACCGTCGCGGGCGAGCACCTCGGCGATCGTCGCCCCGATGCCGCGGGCGGCGCCGGTCACCACGGCGACCTTGCCGTCGAGCGGCTTGTCCCACGATTGCGGCGCGGCGGAGTCGGCCGAGCCGACCCGGATCACCTGGCCGGACACGAACGCGGACTTGGCCGACAGCAGGAAACGCAGCGTGGACTCGACACCGGACAGCCCGGTCGACGCCTTCGGGGAGACATAGACGAGCTGGGCGGTTGCGCCGCGCTTGATCTCCTTGCCGACGCTGCGGGTGAAGCCTTCCAGGGCCCGCTGCGCGATGTGTTCGTCCACGCCAGCGGTCTCCTCGGGGGTGGTGCCGAGGACGACGACGCGAGCGGACGGGGCCAGGTTCCGGATCACCGGCTGGTAGAACTCGAACAGCTGCACGAGCTCCGTGACCTGGGAGATCCCGGTGGCGTCGAAGACGAGGGCGCCGTAGCGGTCATCGTGCGGCTGCGCGGCCGGGTAGTCGGCGAGCAAGGCGCGGAGCGGCTCGACGAGCCTACCCTGACCGCCGATCAGAACCGGGCCTGCGAGCGCGGGTTCGCCCGCCTTGTAGCGGCGCAGGTTCTCCGGCTGCGGCAGGCCTGCCTGCTTGGCGATGAATGCGCCCGGTGCGGAGGAGAGGAACTGGGAGTAGAGGTCGGGAGCGCCCTTGCTGGATGCCACGGGTCCACCTTCGTGTCGAAATTCGTGCACCCGGGCACCGGGTGCGGTGTCGACAACGAACTTACTCTGAAGTAAGTTTGGTGTCGAGGCGCAGCCTCGACCGCCGGAGACCGAAGTCCAGATGGAGACACCGTGACCACCAGAGCGCGCACCACCAAGAAGCCGGCCGCCCCGAAGGCCGGCGGCCGTCAGCAGCGGCCCGTCGCCATCGTCGGCGGCAACCGTATCCCGTTCGCGCGGTCGGACAAGGCGTACGCGCAGGCGTCCAACCAGGACATGTTCACCGCCACCCTGGACGGCCTGGTCAGTCGGTTCAACCTGCAGGGCGAGCAGCTCGGCATGGTCGTCGGCGGCGCCGTGCTCAAGCACAGCCGCGACTTCAACCTGATCCGCGAGTCCGTGCTCGGCAGCGCGCTGAGCCCCTACACGCCGGCCTACGACCTGCAGCAGGCCTGCGGCACCGGCCTGCAGTCGGTCGTCGCCGTGGGTGACGCCATCGCGGCAGGCCGGATCGACGCGGGCATCGGCGGCGGCACCGACACCACCTCCGACGCCCCGATCGGCGTGAACAACGAGCTGCGCGAGTTCCTGCTCTCCGTCAACCGCGCCCGGACCACCGCGGACCGGGTCAAGCTGCTCGGCAACGTCCGGCCGTCGATGATCGGCATCGAGATCCCCCGCAACGGCGAGCCGCGCACCGGGCTGTCGATGGGTGACCATGCCGCGATCACGGCTAAGGAGTTCGGGGTCCGCCGCGAGGACCAGGACGAGCTGGCGGCCGCCAGCCACCGGAACATGGCCGCCGCCTACGACCGCGGCTTCTTCGACGACCTCGTCACCCCCTTCCTCGGCCTGACTCGCGATGACAACCTGCGCCCGGGGTCCACGGTGGAGAAGCTGGCCACGCTCAAGCCGGTGTTCGGCACCAAGCTCGGTGACGCGACGATGACGGCGGGCAACTCCACCCCGCTGACCGACGGCGCGTCGGCGGTGCTGCTGTCCACCGACGAGTGGGCCGCGCAGCGCAACCTGCCGGTGCTCGCCCATCTGGTCGACTCGGAGACGGCGGCCGTCGACTACGTGCACGGGCCGGACGGGCTGCTGATGGCGCCGACCTACGCGGTGCCGCGACTGCTCGCGCGCAACGGCCTCACCCTGCAGGACTTCGACTACTACGAGATTCACGAGGCGTTCGCGTCCGTGGTTCTCGCGACGCTGCAGGCGTGGGAGTCGGACGAGTACTGCAAGGACCGCCTCGGTCTCGACGGGGCGCTCGGCAAGATCGACCGCAGCAAGCTCAACGTCAACGGATCCTCGCTGGCGGCCGGTCACCCGTTCGCCGCGACGGGCGGGCGGATCGTGGCCTCGTTGGCGAAGATGCTCGCGGAGAAGGGGTCGGGGCGCGGCCTGATCTCCATCTGCGCGGCGGGCGGTCAGGGCGTCACCGCGATCATCGAGCGGTAGCAGACCCGTCCCGCGACAGAAGCGGGGGGGCGGCCCCCCCCCCCCCCCGCGGGGTGTTGGGGGGGCGGCCCCCGGGTGCCCCCCGGTTGCGGGCGGGGGTGCGGGATATTGTTGTGTATGGG
>NZ_JBHXNB010000030.1:0-16165 GCF_042720095.1 Rhodococcus sp. NPDC058505 | reverse complement strand
TCTCCCGGGGGGGGGGGGGGGGCCCGCGCCCCCCCTCTATAAGCTCTCTCTCTCCCCCCCCCCCCGCTACTGAGGCGCGGCCCCCCCCCCCCCCCCCCGCTTCTGTCTGTTCGGGCCGCGGCCGCGGGTAGCCCGACGTTTGCGGGCGTGCTTCCGTGATCTTCTGGTCTCGGGATTGTCACGAGACGTGGTTTGTCACGGTGTCGTATGCCGTACAGAACTTTCGAGCGCAAGCACCCTTTGGTGTTGTGTGGGACACATACCGACCGTTCGGGTCTGGATTTCCGGTGCCGCGGTCGCCGGATGATGCGTTGTCGCCGTGTGTCATTCGGACGCCGTATGAATCACGCGCCGAAGCAGGGGGAGTCGCGGCCTCATTAGTGTCCGCGGATCCACCGGGCTCGGGCGGTAAAGGGGTCTTGCGCAGGGGATTCGACGGTCGCCTTCCCGATCCGCGCATCGGGTGTCGTTGGCGTTCTCGGTGCGGCCGGGCCGGCGTCCGTCCGTGCCCGAGTCTGCGACCCCTGGCGCGGAGCCGAGGTGCCGAGTGTGTGTTGCCGTGCATTAGCAAGGGGTTGTGTCGCTGATCACTTTTGGTTGAAAACCTCGAGACCTGCGACGTTACCTGGTTGTGACCTTCTTGCTGCGTGATGGTGACCCGCGATGGACGGACGTCCTCGCCGGAACGCCTGCGGCAGGTTCGCCAGGCCGATCGTCTCTCCCGGCCGACAACCCGGAGCACATCCATGTACGTCTCACACTCGCGCCATGTTCGCGCTGCCATTGCCGCCGCCGCACTGATCACCGCAGGCACCTCCGTCATGGGCCTCGGGGCCACCGCGGTCGCCAACGCCGACACCGCCATCGCGGCAGGCCCCTCGATCTCCGCGCCCGCGCGGTACCTCGAGGGCGGCACCCTGTTCTCGACGATCGGTTTCGAGGCGCTGCCCAAGCCGGAGTCGGCCTCGGCGGAATCGGCGACCGACACCCCGGCCGACGCAGCGGCGTCCGACGGCTCGGCCACGGGTGCCTTCGCGGCCCTGAGTGCGTTCGTGACGGATTCCGCCGCCGAGACCGAACCCGCGACCGAGTCGGCGGCCGAGCCCGCGGCCGAACCCGCGCCGGAGCCCGCGCCCGCCCCGCCTGCCGGCGTCACCCCGGAGGACCTGGCCCGGATCGTGCCCGGCATCGCCGCCGAGAAGATCGCCGCATACATCGCCCCGCTCAACGAGGCGATGGCGCGCAGCGGTATCGATAACCCGGTCCGGCAGGCGGCCTTCATTGCGCAGCTCGCCGTCGAGTCCGACTCGTTCCGTACCTTCGAGGAGTACGCCTCCGGCCGTGCCTACGAGGGTCGCGCCGACCTCGGCAACACTCAGCCGGGCGACGGTGAGCGCTACAAGGGGCGCGGTGCCATTCAGATCACCGGCCGCCACAACTACGAGAAGGTGAGCGAGTACACCGGTGTTGACTTCATCGCGCACCCCGAACTGCTCGCAGCGCCGGAGAACGCCTTCACCACCGCGGCCTGGTACTGGACGTCCCGCAACCTGAACCAGGTGGCGGACACCGCGGGCATCGTGCGGGTGTCCGAGCTCGTCAACGGCGGCCACCACGCGCTCTCCCGCCGCATCGCGGACTTCCAGCGCGGTCTGGACGTGCTGATCCGCCCGTAGCGGTCGGCGCCGGGATGTGCGGGCGGCCCGGTCCGTTTGTTGTTACCGTCGCGGTGTGAGCCACGACATCCGGTATTCGGCTGCGGCGCGGGACAGGCCGGTGACCCAGCGATGACCCTCGAGCTCCCCTCGCACACCAGGGTTCTCGTCGTCGGTGCCGGGTTCGGCGGCCTGACGGTCGCTGCTGGCCTGGTCCGGGACGGTCAGGCGGATGATGTCCTCGTCATCGAGCGGGCAGGTGAGGTCGGCGGAACCTGGCGCCAGAATACGTATCCCGGCTGCGCGTGCGACGTCCCGACCACGCTGTACTCCCTGTCGTTCGCGCCGAGTCCGGACTGGAGCCACACCTTCGCGGAACAGCCCGAGATCTTCGACTATCTCAAGGAGGTTGCGACACGCACCGGTGTCCGAGCTCGCACCGTTGTTGATTGTGAACTCCTGGAAGCGAACTGGGATGATCGGGCCGCGGTGTGGCGGGTCCGGACCAGTCGGGGTGACCTCACCGCCGACGTGGTGGTCGCCGCAACCGGCGCGCTCTCGGCGCCGAACATCCCGGCCATCGCCGGTTTGGAGTCGTTCCGCGGCACCGTGTTTCACTCGGCGTCGTGGAATCACGACCATGACCTGACCGGGGAGCGGATCGCGGTGGTCGGCACCGGCGCGTCCGCGGTGCAGTTCGTCCCCCGGATCGTCGACCGGGTCCGGCGGGTGACCGTCTTTCAGCGCACCGCGTCCTGGGTGATACCCCGGACCAATCGAAGGCGCGGGGCGACGGAAAAGCGGGTGTATCGACGGTTTCCGTTGACGCAGAAAATGTCTCGCGGACTCGTCTACCTTCAGCGGGAGGGGTACGTCGTCGTCTTCGCGTACCTGACCTGGCTGCTGCCGCTGTTCGCGTTGGTCGCACGGGGGTATTTGCGGAGGCAGGTATCGGACCCGGTGCTGCGGCGGAACCTCACGCCGTCGTTCACGATCGGGTGCAAGCGGATGCTCCTCTCCAACGACTGGCTAGCGACCCTGGATCGGGACGACGTCGATGTCGTGGCCTCCGGATTGACGAGGGTGACTCCTACCGGGGTGATCGGGGAGGACGGCGTCGAGCGTGCGGTGGACACCATCATTTTCGGCACCGGGTTCACCCCCACCGAACCGCCGGTAGCCCGCCGTGTCCGCGGCACCGACGGCCGAACCCTCGCGGAGCACTGGGACGGCAGCCCCAGCGCGCATCGGGGCATGACGGTGCACGGCTTCCCGAACCTGTTCCTCATGTACGGACCGAACACCAACCTCGGCCACAGTTCGATCGTGTACATGCTCGAGAGCCAGGCCGCCTACGTCACGGCGGCACTGGCGCACATGGCGGCGGCCGGGCTCGTGTCGGTCGACGTGTCGGCCCTGGCGCAGGACGAGTACAGCGGCCGAATGGAGGCGGCGCTTCGGTCGACGGTGTGGAACCGGGGCGGCTGCGCCAGCTGGTATCTGGATTCCCGTGGCCGGAATTCGGTGATGTGGCCGACGTTCACCTGGCGGTACCGGTCGCGGCTGCGACGCTTCGATGCCGAGAACTATCGAACCGTCGCCCGAGCTCGGACCGACGCACCCGCCTGACGGCCGAGATCCGCGTGGCCGCGGGTGTTTGCCCAGCTCACCGGGGGTTGTCTGGGATCGCTCACAATCATGCACGACAATTTTCGGATTCCGTGTAACGCTCCGCTGCGGGACCTCGATAGTCAGGTCGTCCCGCGTTGCAGCCAGACCCCCGACCCGGTTGCAGCGCGGGACACTCGCGTGTCGCACCCGTGCCGGGACCTCTGCCGTCGGGGTACCCGGTCCGGCCGCGCTACCCTGGAGGGTCGAAGCGGGTCCTGGCCCAGCAGAACGACACTACCGGGAGGACCGCACGATGACCGGCGGAATCGGCAAGCACTCGGGTGCGGAGCGTGGATCGGGGCTGCCCGACGGGGAGACACCCGATTCGGTGCACCCCGACGGTGACGTGCCCGGCCCTCCGCTCCCGTCCGACGGCGAACCCACCGCGGAGCCGTCCGCCGACCCGCGCGATGCCCGCGGCAGCGGCGATGCGACCGGACCGGCGGACGTCGATCCGGAGCCCCCCACCGAGCACATCCGCCCCGAGGACGTCCCGACCACGGTGCTGCCGAAGATGACTCCCGGCGCGTCCCCGGGTGCCGCCACACCCCCGCCGGTGCAGCCCGCCGCCACCCCGGTCGCCGTGCCGCCGCCCCCGCCCGCCACCACCCCGCCCTCCTCCACCTCGCCGCAGGCACCCCCGACGTCGGCCGCGGCTCCCGATCCGGACACGGACACCCGGCGCAGGCGCCGCCTCGTGATCGGCGCCGCCGCCGGGGTCCTCGCGGTGGGTGTTGCCGGGTACATCGCCGATGTCGCGCTCTCCTCGGACCAGGTCCCGCGGGGTGTGACGGTGGCCGGGGTGGACATCGGCGGAATGTCACCGGACGAGGCCGAGTCCGTTCTGCGTACCGAGCTCGACCCGCGCCTCGGCAGCCCGGTCGTGGTCCGGGCCGGCGACGTGACCACCGAACTCGTTCCCGCCGAGGCCGGTCTCGGTGTCGACTGGGACGCCACCCTCGACCGTGCGGGGGACCAACCGCTCAATCCGATCACCCGGCTGGCATCCCTGTTCACGCATCGTGAGGTCGGGGTCGCCGCCACCCGTGACGACGGCGCCCTCGCGGCGGCGGTCGAGGGGCTGCGCACCCGAACCGACCGCGCGCCCGTCGAGGGCTCGGTCGTGTTCGAGGGCGCAACACCCGTCGCGGTGTCCCCCCGGCAGGGGCAGACGCTCGATGCGCCCGGTGCCGCGGAGGCGCTCGCCGACGGGTGGGCGGCCGCCGACGGTGTCGAGGTCCCCGTGACCGTCGACCCCGTCTCGGTCACCCAGTCCGGTGTCGACCGGGCACTGCGCGAGGTCGCGATGCCTGCGGCAGCAACGGATCTGGTGGTCGCGGGGCGCGACGGCGGGCAGGCGGTGCTCCCACGGGACCGGATTGGATCGGTGCTGTCGTTCACCCCGGACGGCGACGGCGGTCTCAGCCCGCACTTCGACGTGGACGCGGCGATCGGGGTGCTCGGGCCGCAGTTGGCCGCCACCGAGATCCAGCCGAAGGACGCGTCGTTCACGCTGTCCGGTGGGGCGCCGAAGGTGGTGCCCGCGGTGACCGGCGAGACGATCGAGTGGCACAAGACGCTCGAGTCGCTGCCCGCCGGGTTCTCCGACGCGGGCCGCGGCGGCCTCGACGCCGTGTACGAGCCGAAACAGCCCGCGCTGACGACCGAGGCCGCGAACAAGCTCGGCATCACCGAGGTGATTGCCGAGTACACGACCGGTGGCTTCGAGTACGCGTCCGGGGTGAACATCCGGTTGGCAGCCGCCGAGATCGATGGCGCACTGGTTCAGCCGGGAAAGACGTTCTCGCTCAACGATTACACCGGACCGCGTGGCAGCGCGGAGGGCTACGTTTCCTCCGGAATCATCAACAACGGCCGCCCGGACACCGCGGTGGGCGGCGGCATCAGTCAGCTCGCGACCACGCTGTACAACGCCGCCTACTTTGCCGGCATGGAGGACGCCGGGCACACCGAGCACAGCTACTACATTTCCCGCTACCCGGAGGCGCGGGAGGCGACGGTGTACGAGGGGGCGATCGACCTGCGGTTCACCAACGACACCGACACCGGTGTGCTCATCGAGACGATCGGGACGAACTCCGACATCACGGTCCGGCTGTGGGGAACCAAGACGGTCGACGTCGAGTCGATCACCGGCGACCGGTACGCATACACGTCGCCGAACACGGTCACGCTGCCCGCCGGGTCCGGCTGCATCGCGTCGTCGGGTGCGCAGGGGTTCACCACCTCGGACACCCGCGTCATCACCGACCGTGCGTCCGGGCGGGAGTTGTCCCGCAACACCCGGACCGTGAAGTACGACCCGGTGCCGATCGTCCGCTGCATCAGCCCGGAGCCCCCGCCTGCGCCTGCTGACGCGGCTGCGCCTGCTGCGCCGCCCGCCTCGGCGGAGGATGCCCCGTCCGCATCGGCAGGCGAGGCGGAGGGCGAGTGACCGGATAGCCCCCGGATCCAGCAGGGAATGCGGCGAGGCCGCACACCGGAATCCGGTGTGCGGCCTCGTTTCGGGAGCCGATCTGCGCCGTCAGAAGGCGGCTTCGTCCATCTCCATCAGGTCGTTGTCCACGTTGGCGACGATGCCGCGGGACGCGGTGAGCTCGGGCAGGACGTTCTTCGCGAAGAAGGACGCGGTCGCGACCTTGCCCTCGTAGAACGGCTTGTCCTTGTCGGAGGCGCCCGCGTCCAGCTTGCCGAGCGCGATCTCCGCCGCCTCGAGCAGCTGCCAGCCGACCAGGAGGTCGCCCACCGACATCAGGAAGCGAACCGAACCGAGGCCGACCTTGTACAGCTCGGTCGGCTGCTCCTGGGCGCCCATCAGGAAGCCGGTCAGGGTCGCGACCATCGCCTGCACGTCCTCGAGTGCGGTGGCGAGCAGCGCGCGCTCGGTCTTGAGCCGGTTGTCGCCGTCCTCGCGGTCGAGGAACTTCTTCACCTGGCCCGCCACGTGCGCCAGCGCGACGCCGCGGTCGCGGGCGATCTTCCGGAAGAAGAAGTCCTGCGCCTGGATCGCGGTGGTGCCCTCGTACAGCGAGTCGATCTTCGCGTCCCGGATGTACTGCTCGATCGGGTAGTCCTGCAGGAAGCCGGAGCCGCCGAGGGTCTGCAGCGAATCGGTCAGGTACTGGTACGCGCGCTCGGAGCCGACGCCCTTGACGATCGGCAGCAGCAGGTCGTTGACCCGGTGCACGAGGTCGCCCTCGGCGCCGGAGACGTGCTTGGCGACCTCGACGTCCTGGTGCGCCGCGGTGTACAGGTACACCGCGCGCAGGCCCTCCGCGTACGCCTTCTGCATCGCCAGCGCCCGGCGCACGTCCGGGTGGTGGGTGATGGTCACGCGCGGCGCGGCCTTGTCGGTCATCTGGGTCAGGTCGGCGCCCTGGACGCGCTGCTTGGCGTAGTCGAGGGCGTTGAGGTAGCCGGTGGACAGGGTGGAGATCGCCTTGGTGCCGACCATCATGCGGGCATGCTCGATGACGTCGAACATCTGCGCGATGCCGTTGTGCACCTCGCCGACCAGCCAGCCCTTGGCGGGCACGCCGTGGCCGCCGAAGGTGAGCTCGCAGGTCGCCGACGCCTTGAGGCCCATCTTGTGCTCGACATTGGTGACGAAGGCGCCGTTGCGCTCGCCGAGCTCGTTCTTCTCGAAGTCGAAGTGGAACTTCGGCACGAAGAACAGCGACAGGCCCTTGGTGCCGGGTCCCGCGCCCTCCGGGCGGGCGAGGACCAGGTGGAAGATGTTCTCGAACAGGTCGTCGGAGGTGGCGGAGGTGATGAACCGCTTGACGCCCTCGATGTGCCAGGAGCCGTCGTCCTGCTTGATCGCCTTGGTGCGGCCCGCGCCGACATCGGAGCCCGCGTCCGGCTCGGTGAGCACCATCGTGGCGCCCCAGCCGCGCTCGACGCAGGTGGCCGCCCACTGCTTCTGTTCGTCGGTGCCGTTGGTGAACAGCACGTTCGCGAAGGACGGGCCCGCCTGGTACATGAAGGCGGCGGGCTGCGCGCCGAGCATCATCTCGGAGATCGCCCACACCACGGAGCGGGGGACCGGCACGCCACCGATCTCCTCGTCGAGGCCCATCCGGTACCACTCGGCGTCCCACATCGCCTTGAAGGACTTCTTGAACGACTCGGGCAGGGTCGCCTCGTGGGTCTCCGGATCGAAGACCGGCGGGTTCCGGTCGGCGTCGGCGTATGCCTCGCCGAGCGGGCCCTCGGCCAGCCGTGCGACCTCGCTGAGCATGTTCCTGATGGTGTCGGCGTCGAGGTCGCCCCAGGTGCCCTCGCTCAGCGGCTTCTCGAGGTCGAGTACCTCGAAGAGGTTGAACTCCAGGTCACGAACGTTGCTCTTGTAATGCCCCATGTCTTCTTATCTCCCTGAGATGGTGCGGTCCAGCCCCTGGTGATGCCCACGTTCTGGCCTTGTTCAGTCTTCGTCGAGGTACCGCCCCGCGTTCCCGCGGTACGGCTACTCGTCAGTAACTTAGCCGATGTTACTCGCGATTCAGTTAGGTGCCAACAGGACCGCGAAAACCGACGACCAGGGCCTGTCGGGGGTCCGCGTCCGAGGCCGGGTCGCCGTCGCGGCCGGGGTGGTCGGCGAGCGTCAGTGTCGCCGTCGTGATGGTCAGATGGCCCGCGAGGTCGTTCGCGAGTTCCTCTGGGGTGCAACCGGAGTCGGTGATCGACGGGGATCGCTCCGGCTCGAGCGCCAGCAGGGTTCCGCCCGGGCGGAGGGCGGTGGCGGCCCGGGACAGGACCCGTCGGCGTGATTCCGCCGACAGCGGCAGGTGGCAGGCGAGGACGAGGTCGTACGCCTGCGGGACCGCGAGGTCCGTCACGTCGGCATGCACCCAGGTCACGCGGTCGCGGCTCGCGCGGGGGAGCGCAGCAGCGGAGCGCACCGCGCGCGTCAGCGCGGCCGTGGAGAAGTCCACCGCCGTCACCTCCCAGGCGCGCAGGGCCAACCACAGCGTGTGCCTCCCGGTGCCGCAGCCCAGGTCGAGGGCCCGGCCTGCGGCCAGCGCCGCCACGTGCTCCACCACCGCCGCATCCGGCACCGAACCGAACGGCGATTCGCCCCGCTCGTGCCGGCGATCCCACGCGTCTGCATCCATGTCGCGACGGTAGCGGGCCGGAGGCGTCTCCCCCCGTCAGCGGTGCAGGGTGGTGCGCAGGAGCAGGACGTTGTAATTCGAGTGCACCGTCGTCAGGAAGTACAGGTCCGGGCCGCTCGACCACGGGTGCATGTAGGCGCCGTAGGCGGTGGGCAGCTCCCGCGCCTCGAGCAGCACCTCGGGCGGCCCCCACGGTCCGGTCGGGGACGGTGACCGGCGCATCACCACCGAGTTGGCGTTGTCGGTGGTGAGCATCAGGTACTGGCCGAGGAACTGGTTGTACTGCACCGACAGCTCGCCGACCCCGCCGAAGACGATCGGTGCTGCGGCGCCGACGTCGCCCCTCTTCCACTCCCCGCCGTTCCAGTACTCGTACGCGCCGAGGTCGCGGATCTGCTTCTCCGGCACCCGCGCGACATAGACCAACCCGCCGCGTCCGGGCGGGGTTCCGTACTGGTAGACGTACCCGCCGTCCTTAATGAAGGCGCTCATCTGGAAGTTCCGGTTGCCGTCGACGTTCGGCCTGCTCGTCTCCGGCGCATCGACCCAGTTCTCGCCGTTGTCGGTGGAGACCGCGAGGCGGGAGAAGTTCGTCTCCCACTTGCCAGGCTCGCCCCAGTGGTTCACCGACATCAGCGACATGTACTGGACGCCGTCGACCGCGACGCCTGCCGTCGGGATCCGGCTGATCTCGACGTACGGGATCTTCGGGCTCGGCACCAGTTCCTTCGCCTGCCCGAGCAGGTCACGCGGCGTGCTGTCGAACGTCATGCCGTCGGCGAGGTTGCGATCGGCACTGCGATAGAGGGCGTTCGACCGCCACGACCACAGGCTCCCGTTCAGCAGGTTCGGGATGCCGAGCCCCGCGGAATCCCCGAACGCGGTGAGGATCTCGCCGTTCCCGTTGTCCCACATGATGCCGAGATCGGTGCCGAGGACGTTGGTGTCCTGGGTACGGTTCGCGCTGAGCAGCCCGGTGGCCTGGGCAACCGCGCTGGTGCGGCCCCGGAGGTCGGGGAGGGCGGTGGTGCCGTTCAGGCCAGGGATCGGATTGACCGTGTTGGGGTTCGCGGCGGCAGGCGCGGCGACCGCCAGTGCGGCCGCGACCGCCAGTACCCCGGCCCGGACGACTGGTCGTCCCGTGGATCCCCGCCCGCCCGATCGGAGCCAACCCGGTACCCGTTCACCCATGTCGCGTTCACCCTTCGACCGTCGCTGTACTTGCGCTGTGGAAACCCGTGTGCAAGAAACTGTCGTGCGGTAGAGCGTGGGGCAGGCGTCGCGCCCCGACCCATGTGACCGGACGTCCCATGTGACGAAGGGATCGTCGGGTGACGATGCTAGTGACCGATCGGACACTCTGCCGGGATATGTGGGGCGGGAGTTGTCGCGTGTTGCTGATGTGGCGGATCTGCCAGCGCATTGGTCGGTTTCGCGCCTGCGGGGCGGGTCGCGGTGATAAGAACCGCCTGTGTCGACGTGAGTGGACCGTCCAGTCCGTAGTGGACGTCGCGGCCCGGTCAGGTCGGCACAGTACGGTGTCAGACGAGGAGTTCGTGGTTTCGCCCGAGCATCCGAGACGAAGCAAGGAGAACAAGGTCAATGGGTGCAGCGATCACGAACACCACGGAGCTTCGGCCCTCCGCGATCCTCGGGCTCGGTGTGTACCGTCCCGAGCGGGTCGTGACCAACGAGGAGATCTGCGAGCAGATCGACTCCACCGACGAGTGGATCCAGTCCCGCTCCGGCATCCGGACCCGCCGCTTCGCGGGCCCGCACGAGAGCGTGCTGCAGATGTCCATCGCGGCAGGCCGCAAGGCGCTCGAGGCCGCGGGCCTGACCGGTGAGCAGATCGGCACCGTCATCGTCGCCACCTCCACCTACCCGGTGCAGACTCCCGCCTGTTCGGCGCTCGTCGCCGAGGAACTGGGCACCGGAGGCGCTGGCGCGATCGACATCGCCGCGGGCTGCGCCGGTTTCTGCTACGCGCTCGGCGTTGCGTCCGACCTCGTCCGCGCAGGCACCGAGGAGCACGTGCTGGTCATCGGTGTCGAGCGGATGAGCGACTCCACCGAGCCGACCGACCGCAGCGTGCGGTTCATCTTCGGTGACGGCGCGGGCGCGGTCGTCGTCGGTCGCAGCGAGGAGACCGGCATCGGCCCCGTCGTGTGGGGGTCCGACGGCGCGCAGGGCCGGGCGATCCGGCAGGAGCCGGACTGGGTCGACTTCGCAACCAACCCGGAGCAGAAGCGGCCCTGGATCATCATGGAGGGCACCTCCGTGTTCCGCTGGGCCGCGTTCGAGATGGGCAAGGTCGCCCAGCGGACCCTCGACACCACCGGCCTCACCGTCGACGACATCGACGCGTTCGTCCCGCACCAGGCCAACGCCCGGATCACCGAGGTCATCGCCCGCAGCATGAACCTGCCCGAGACCGTCGCCGTCTCCAACGACATCGCCGAGACCGGCAACACCTCCGCCGCGTCGATCCCGCTGGCGATGGAGGAGATGCTGCGTACCGGCAAGGCGAAGCCGGGCGACACCACCCTGCTGCTCGCGTTCGGCGCGGGCCTCGCCTATGCAGGCCAGGTCGTCACGATGCCGGTGCTCGCCAGCTGACCGGCCGAACCCCGACCGCGAAGGCGTCGCCCCTCATCGGGCGGCGCCTTCGCCGGTTTCCCGGCCGGGATCGGTGGGGGGTCCCGCGGCATCCGCCTCGACCGCCGCGAGGCAGTCGGCGAGGAACTCGATCGGCACCCGCGGCCACGTCGGATCCCACGCCTCGGCCTGGGCGGCCGCCTGCAACGCCGTCAGCCCGGTCACCGCGGCCGTCCCGCCGTCGATCAGATAGCGCACCATCGAGTGCGGCGCGCATGTCGCGGCCACCTCCGCCAGCACCCGCACCGACTCGTCGGCGCGCCCGGCCGCGAACAGGCACCCGGTGAGCAGTCGCTGCGCCTGCAGCCGGGCCCTGGCGCGGCCGCCGCCGGCCAGCCGGTCCACCCACGCCTGCGCGATATCGCAGGCACGCGCGGTATTGGCCGCGGTCCCGGTGCGGGCGAGCAGTCGGGCGGTTGTCGCGTCCTCGAGCTGGGCGGTGATCTCGGCGCTGCCGTCGGTGACCGCGTCGACCGCGGGGAGCGTCGGATACCGCGGCGCCCGTGTGCGGGTGGTGATCGGGAAGCCGAGCCGGATCCGTTCGTTGTCGATCCGGGCCCGAAGCCGCGGAAGGTCGAGCGCATCGGCGGCACGGGCACCCTCCGCGAGCCGCGTCGCTGCCGCCCTCGGGTCGCCGCGCCGGACCTTGATCCTGGCGCCGATCACGTAGCGGCTGATCATGAAGTCGACGATCCCGCCCTCCCCGCCGAGCTGGAATCCCTCGTCGAGCAGTTCCTCCGCCTCGGCGAGCTGGTTCCGCTCGTACAGCAGGTTCCCGAGCAGCGCCGCGGCCAGCCGCGCCGAGTGGGACCGGGCCCCGGACTGTTCACTCGCCACCCGCAGCGCCCGCCGGAACCACACCTCCGCGGACTCGAGCTCGAGCTGCTCGCTCTCGGCGATCCCCACCATGCAGTACGAGTACATCGTCGCGAACGACCCGCTCATCGCCTCGTGGTACGGCGTGGCCCATTCCTGCCAGCGGACCGCATCGGGGAAGTCGAACCGGTACAGCGCGGCGAACAGTTGGGTGTTCGCTGCGGCGGCAACCACCCACGGGCTGTGCCGCTCCGGATGGGCCAGGCAGGCCAGCGAGTGGCGTTCAATGCCGTCCGGGTGGTCGGAGAATGCGGCGATCACCCCCTCGAGCACATCCGACTCGACGGACAGCGCCGGATCCGGTGCCGCGTCCAGCGCCGCGCGCGCCCTGGCCAGCGCGCGGCGACTCTGCCCCGGTCGTTGCAGCAGGACATCGGCCCACCCGAGCATCAGTTGCAGTCGCGGCCGGGCGGACACGGTCGGCGGCGGCAGCTTGTCGACCAAACCGAGCAGGGTTGTCATCCGGGAATGCTCGATCAGGTAGGTGCCGTCCCGCTCCACGAGCGTCACCGCGAGCTCGGGATCGCCCGCCCGGACGGCGTGGTCGACGGCCTCGCTGAGCAGGTGGTGCCCGGCGAACCATTCCGAGGCGATCCGGTGCAGGCGCGCGACCCGATCGGGGTGGTCGCGGGCGAGGCGTCGGCGCAGGTACGTGGCGAACAGGTGGTGGTACCGGTACCAGGTGTCGGCGCCGCCACCGGTCGGGAGGGACGCGTCGGAATCGCCGAGCCGCAGCAGGAACAAGTCCCTCGCCGCGACCTGGTCGAGACGGGACCGCCCGTCCGGGACGCCCGCGAGCGCCGAGGCCAGTGCTCCGGTGATCCGTTCGGTCACCGAGGTGGCGAGCAGGAAGTCGAGCAGGTCGGGTTCGAGGGTGCTCAGGACGTTCTCGGCGAGGAATTCGCCGACCGCGGGGTGCTCGGCGAGATGCCCGATCAGTTCGTCGGGGTGTTCCTCGTTGCGCAGCGACAGCGACGCCAACTGGAGGGCGGCCACCCACCCCTCGGTGGACCGGCACAGGTCCACCACCTCGTCCGGGGTCAGGGTCAGCCCGCCGAGCTCGACCAGCAACGCCGCTGATTCGGACTCCACGAATCGCAATGCCGCCGAATCTATTTCGACCAGCTCGTCGAGTACGCGCATGCGGCCGAGTGGCAGGCCTGCGGTGGTGCGGCTGGTGACGACGACCTGGAGGTGGTGACAACCGTTGGTGAGCAGGTAGGCCAATGCGGAGTGCGACTCGGTGCCGCCGACCCGGTGCCAGTCGTCGATGACGAGCACCAGCTGCTCCCGTGCGTCATGGATCCGGTTGATCAAGGTGGTCAGCACGAACGCCTCGGCGTCGCGGCCGTGGTCCTCGAGCGCCTGGCCGAGTTCCTCGCTCAGGTGCGGGGCGGCCCGGCCGATTGCCTCGATCAGGTGCGCGAGGAACCAGGCGACGTTGTCGTCGTCCGGTGCAACCGTCAGCCAGGCGACCGTCACGCCCGCGTCGTGCAGCGTCCCGCTCCACTGCGCGGCGAGGGTGCTCTTGCCGAATCCGGCCGGACCGTGAATGAGGGTGAGCCGCCGCCGTTCCCCGGCGCGGAGTCGGTCGATCAGCCGCGTGCGGGTGACCAGAACACGGCCGATGACCGGCGGCCGGAACCGGGTGGCGGGCACCGGCGGCGTTGGCCGCCGGGTCAGGGTGTGCGGGACGTCGCCGCCCGACCGGAGCGGTCCGGTGCGGCGCGGTGCCGCCGAGATCCGGGTGTCCTCGGGTGATCCGGCACCCGACGTTGGTGCAGGAAGGGCCATCTCGACCGTGCCGAGGCCGTGCCGGACCGCGAGGTCCTGGAGCAGTGCGCCGAACGCGGCGGCGGACGGCGGTCGGGCGTCGGGGTCCGGCGCCATCGCGGACTCGATGGCCGCGCACACGTCGGCGGGGACGTCGCCGCCTGCCAGGTCGGGCGCCGGTTGGCTGGTGATCCGCAGGAACTGGGCGACGACCTGCTCGCCATTGCGGCGCTCGAACGCCGCATGCCCTGTCAGCGCGCAGAACAGGGTGGCCCCGAGGCTGTAGACGTCGGAGCGGACGCTCGGTGAGCGCCCCTCGAGGACCTCGGGGGCGGTGTAGGCGGGCGACCCGGTGATCTGCCCGGTCGCGGTCTCGAAGCCGCCGGTGGTGCGGGCGATGCCGAAGTCGGTCAGTTGGGGTTCGCCGTACTCGGTGAGCAGGATGTTCGCCGGCTTCACATCGCGGTGCAGGGTCCCGGAGCGGTGCGCCGTCTCCAGCGCGCCCGCCATCTTCGCGCCGAGTGCAAGCACGTCGGGCCAGTCCAGCGGGCCCGCGCGGCGGATCGACTCCTGCAGCGAGTTGTGCCGGTGATACGGCATCACGATGTACGGCCGCCCCGACCGGGTGGTCCCGACCTGGAGGATGTTGCAGATGTGCGGGTGCCCGGACACCGCTCCCATCGCGCGCTGCTCCCGCAGGAAGCGTTCGCGGCTGTCGTCGTCGAGCTCGCCGCTGAGGACCTTGACGGCGACGGTGCGGCCTAGGGCGGGCTGCCTGCACCGATACACCACGCCGAAGCCGCCGCGGCCGATCTCCTCGCCGTCGACGAAGCCCGCGGCTGCGAGGTCGCCCGCCACACCGGTGGGAGCCGTGCGGTCGGGGCGCTGCGGCTCAGGCATCGGGGCCCGTGCTTCGGTCCGGCCCCGGTGCGCGTGTTCTCGTCACCATGGATCACCTCGCGGCGCAGTCGAGAACCCCAGAATAATCCCGTGCCGGACCCCGGAGAACGCCGAAGGGCGCCTCCGCCGTGCGGAGACGCCCTTCGGGAAGCGAGGTTCGCTCAGATGGCGCGGACGCCGGTGGCCTGCGGGCCCTTCTGGCCCTGGCCGATCTCGAACTCCACGCGTGCGCCCTCGTCGAGGGTCTTGAAGCCGTTGGTCTGGATCTCGGAGTAGTGGACGAAGACGTCGGGTCCGTCACCGTCCTGCTCGATGAATCCGAATCCCTTTTCCGCGTTGAACCACTTGACGGTGCCTTGTGCCACTTTTTTGCTCCTGTTACTGCGAGCCTGCCCTCAGGACGAGGTGCGGGTCTCGGGTACAGCGTGCCAGCTGGCGCCGCTCCTGTCGACGCCGGGTCTATACTTCCCGGTCTTTCGGCGCGTCGCGGGCCTTGCCCCGGTCGCGGCTCCCGCGAAGGATCGAGGGTGCAGAGGCCTGGTCGCCGGCCGGGCCCGCGTGAGGAGAGGGCGATGTTCATTCAAGTGATTCAGGGTCGGGTCGGCGACCAGGCGGGGCTGCAGCGGTGCCTGGACCGATGGAACGACGACCTGGCAGCGGGCGCGGCCGGGTATCTCGGCTCGACGAGCGGGACCTGCGCGGACGGCACCTTCATCTGCCTGGTCCGGTTCGCGTCGCCGGACGCGGCCAGACGCAATGCGGAACGACCGGAGCAGGGGGCGTGGTGGGCCGCGGCGGAGCGCTGCTTCGACGGGCAGGTGACGGTGATGGACTGCGCGGAGGTCACCGAATGGATGGGCGGCGGCTCGGACACCGCCGGCTTCGTCCAGGTGTTGGAGGGGCACACCAGCGACCCGCACCGGATGGTGGACCTGATGTCGCGGGTCGGTGACCGTGTGCACGACCTGCGCCCGGAGATCGTCGGCGGGACGCTGTGCAGCGACGGCGGGGACGGATATGTGGAGGCGGTGTACTTCACCTCCGAGTCGGCCGCGCGGCTGCACGAGAGCGTCGAGGTGCCCGACGACCTGCGGTCGCTGTTCGAGGAGGAGACCGAATTGATGGGGGAGGTTTCGTACTACGACATGCGCGCGCCGATGCTCGTTTCGGCGCGCGGGACGCGGTGATCGGAACCCGCGTCGGGTGGCGTCAATGTGCGACCTCGGTTTGCCGTTATTGGCGACCGAGGTCGTCTACTGTCGGTCGCTGCCAGCGGTTCCGTGTCCGTCATGGGATAACAATTCACACCTAGTTACCTATGAGGCCGCGGGGTAGTGTGGCCCCGAATCGAGTCGTACACACCCCTGAAAGCGAAGTCGAGAGGTACTCCAATCGTGACCACCGTCCAGGAGCCGGCCGCGACCGCGGCCCCCGATATCCACACCACCGCGGGCAAGCTCGCGGACCTGCACCGCCGTCAGGCCGAGGCACACTTCC
>NZ_JBHXNB010000029.1:0-38762 GCF_042720095.1 Rhodococcus sp. NPDC058505 | reverse complement strand
CTGGCCCTGGAACTGCAGCGCCGCGGCGGCGGCATCGGTGCGGCGGCGTTGTGTGGTGGTGGTGGGCAGGGTGATGCCCTGATCCTCCGCGTCCCCCAGCACTAGCGCCTCCGGCACCGTGCGTGATGTGTACCCCGATGGGTAAAAATCGCGCACGGGCGCCGGGGTGCGCTCGGCGGGGCGAGTCACCAGACGAGCGTGTGCTCCGGAACCCGCACCCGCAGGAAGAACCGACGCCCACCATCGGCGCCGCCGGTGTTGTGACCGTTCACGACGTCCGCGACCCGCTCGGCCAGGGTCTGCAGCTGCGGCGTCACCGCGTCGACCCCGCCCGCGTCGGTCCACCCCCAGGCCCGTGGAACGCCGTCGATGGTCACGTCGAGCGACACGTCACCGGTCACCGTCACCGCGTAGCTGACGGTTCCCGGGGCCGCGCGGACGGGGTCGTGCACGTCGAGGACCGGACCGGCCGCGGGCAGCGGCGCACCGGCACGCGCGGCGGCGAGGTCGTCGCGGATCAGGTCCGCGATCACGTCGAGCCGCACGTGCCGACCCGCCCGGGTGTGTCCGGCGCCGGACCGCCGGGCGCCACCCGTCGTCCCCGCCGACTTGGCGAGCAGCCGGTCGAGCATCCGCTGCGCCGTCGCGCGCTCCTCGGGACCGGTTCTCGGGTGGTCGATCAGCGCGCGCAGGCGGGTGATCGTGGCGACCGCATTCGAGTTCACGGATTCCAAGGTAGGCCACGCCCCGGCGTAGGCTCCACGCATGTCGCGGCCGGTTTTCCGTTCACTCTCTCGCAAACTTGACGTGAGAGAACGACGAGACCCGTCAGCAGACACGAGACAAGGAATCCCCGGCGTTGCACCCGCAGTCCTCCCCTGACCGTTCGCGAATCCCGGCGGCCTACCTCCGTTCGCCACACGCTCCCGCGCCGCGCACCCTCGTCGACGTCCTGACCGCCACCGCGCGGGCGCACCCGGACGCGCCCGCGATCGACGACGGCGAGACCACCCTGACCTACGCGGAACTGCTCGACGAGGTCGACCGGGGGTCGCGGTGGCTCGGGGACCTCGGGATCGGTGCCGGCGACCGGGTCGGCATCCGGATGCCGTCCGGGTCGCAGTCGCTGTACACCGCCATCCTGTCCATCCTCGCCGCGGGCGCCGCGTACGTCCCGGTCGACGCCGACGACCCCGACGAGCGGGCCGACCTGGTGTTCGGGGAGGCGCGGGTCGCGGCGATCCTCACCGGCCGGGGGGTGCAGCCCGGCACCGCGCAGGCAGCCGAGCGCATCCCGCGACCGCCGACCCTCGACGACGACGCCTGGATCATCTTCACGTCCGGGTCCACCGGCACCCCGAAGGGCGTCGCTGTCACCCACCGCAACGCCGCCGCGTTCGTCGACGCGGAGGCGCGGATCTTCCTTCGGGACAATCCGATCGGGCCCGGCGACCGGGTCCTCGCTGGCCTGTCGGTTGCCTTCGACGCCTCCTGCGAGGAGATGTGGCTGGCCTGGCGGCACGGCGCCTGCCTGGTCCCGGCGCCCCGCGCCCTGGTGCGCAGCGGGATGGATCTCGGCCCGTGGTTGGTGTCCCGGTCGGTCACCGTCGTCTCCACCGTCCCGACGCTGGCCGCGCTGTGGCCTGCCGAGGCCCTTGAGGAGGTGCGGTTGCTGATCTTCGGCGGCGAGGCGTGCCCGCCGGATCTGGCGGAACGGCTCGTCACCGACGGCCGCGAGGTATGGAACACGTACGGCCCCACCGAGGCCACCGTCGTCGCGTGCGCCGCACAGATGGACGGCAGGTCACCGGTGAGTATCGGGCTGCCGCTGGACGGGTGGGACCTCGCGGTCGTCGACGGCGACGGCGCCCCCGTCCCGGTCGGCGGGGTCGGGGAACTCGTCATCGGTGGTGTCGGGTTGGCCCGCTACCTCGACCCGGCGAAGGACGCGGAGAAGTACGCGCCGATGCCGTCGCTCGGCTGGGACCGCGCCTACCGCAGCGGTGACCTGGTGCGGCTCGAGCCGGGCGGGCTGCTGTTCCAGGGCCGCGCCGACGACCAGGTGAAGATCGGTGGCCGGCGCATCGAACTCGGCGAGGTGGACACCGCGTTGCAGCAGCTGCCCGGCGTCGCTGGCGCGGCGGCCGCGGTCCGCACCACCGCGACCGGGCATTCGATCCTGGTCGGCTACCTCGCCAGCACCGACCCCGACTTCGACGTCGCCGCCGCCCGCATCCAGCTCGCCGAGCGGCTGCCCGCCGCGCTGGTGCCGCGCCTCGCGCTGGTCCCGGAGCTGCCGACCCGGACCTCGGGGAAGGTGGATCGCGCCGCGCTGCCGTGGCCGCTGCCGGGCGCCGACACCGACGATGCGGCCGCCGCCGACCTCGACGGGACCGCCGCCTGGGTTGCCGGGTTGTGGTCGGCGATCCTCGGGGCCCAGATCACCGGCGCCGACGACGACTTCTTCGCCGCGGGCGGTGGTTCCCTGGCCGCCGCGCAGCTGGTGACCGCGCTGCGGGACCGATTCCCGGAGGTGACCGTCGCGCAGCTGTACGACCACCCCCGACTCGGGTCGCTCGCCGCCCACCTCGACTCGCTCGCCCCCGCGGAGGTCGTCGAACCGCGGCACGTCGAACCGACACCGCGATCCGCGCAGTGGCGGCAGGTCCTGTGGACGGTGCCGCTGACCACCCTGACCGGCCTGCAGTGGGTGACCTGGCTGGCGGTCGTGAACAACCTGCTCGCCCTGTTCGCGGACGTGCCCTGGGCGCCGACGGTGCCGTGGTGGTGGGTCCTGGCCGGGGTGCTGCTGTTCATCACCCCGCTCGGCCGGATGACGATCGCCGTCGCGGGCTGCCGGATGCTGCTGCGCGGACTGCAACCGGGCACCTACCCGCGCGGCGGCCCGGTCCACCTGCGGCTGTGGGTCGCGCACCGGCTGACCGAGGCCAGCGGCGCCGCGAACCTGTCCGGGGCACCGTGGATGATCTACTACGCCCGCGCGCTCGGCGCCAGGGTCGGACGCGGAGTCGATCTGCACACGCTGCCCCCGGTCACCGGCATGCTCGAGCTCGGGGACGGTTGCTCGATCGAACCCGAGGTGGACCTGTCCGGGCAGTGGATCGACGGCGACGTCGTTCACGTCGGCGGCATCCGGATCGGCGCGGGCGCCGCGGTCGGCGCCCGGTCGACCCTGCTGCCCGGCGCGAAGGTCGGTAAGAACGCGGAGGTCGCTGCGGGGTCCGCGGTGATCGGGCGGATCAAGGCCGGGCAGAGCTGGGCCGGTTCCCCCGCCGTCAAGCTCGGGAAGGCCGTGCATCCGTGGCCCGCGGAGCGTCCCGACCGCGCCACCCGGTGGGTGCCGGTGTACGGGCTGACGTCGATGCTCATCGCGTCGCTGCCGATCGTCGCGCTGGCCGCCGGGATCGCCCTGATCGGGTGGGCCGTGCACGACACCGCGTCGCTCGGCGCCGCCCTCCCCCGCGCGCTCGCATGGTTGCCGGTCGCGACGCTGCTGGCACTGCTGGTGTTCGCGGCCGCGACCGTCGTCGCGGTGCGGGCGCTCGGTGTCGGGCTGACCGAGGGCTACCACCCGGTCCGCAGCCGCGTCGGCTGGCAGGTATGGGCCACCGAACGGCTCCTCGACTCGGCCCGCACCTTCCTGTTCCCGCTGTACGCCAGCCTGCTGACCCCCGTCTGGCTGCGCCTGCTCGGCGCGCGGATCGGCAGGAACGTCGAGGCGTCGACGGTGCTGCTGCTGCCGAAGTTCACCACCGTCGCGGACGGCGCGTTCCTCGCCGACGACACGATGGTCGCGTCCTATGAGCTCGGCGGAGGCTGGCTGCACATCCGGGAGGCGAAGGTCGGCAAGCGCGCGTTCCTCGGCAACTCCGGGATGGCCGGCCCCGGCCGCCGGGTGCCGAAGAACGGTCTGGTCGCGGTGCTGTCCGCGGCCCCGAGCAAGGCGAAGTCCGGCTCGTCGTGGTTGGGCAGCCCCCCGGTGCGGCTGCGCAGGTCGGCCAGCGACGGCGACACCGAACGCACCTTCGCGCCGCCGACCCGGCTGAAGGTGGCGCGTGCGCTCGTCGAGACGTGCAGGCTGCTGCCCGTCGTGATCACGTTCGGGATCGGGCTCGGGGTGCTGTTCACCCTGCAGGCCCTCGCCGGGCGGGTCGGGTTCTGGGCGGCGGCGCTGGGCAGCGGGGTCGTGCTGCTCGCCGCTGGCGCCGTCGCCGGGGTGGTCTCGGTCGCGGCGAAGTGGGTGACGGTCGGCCGGATCGGCCGGGTCGAGCACCCGCTGTGGAGCTCGTTCGTGTGGCGCAACGAGGTGTCCGACGCGTTCGTCGAGACCGTTGCCGCGCCCTGGTTCGCGCGGGCCGCGACCGGGACCGCGGTGCTGAACGTGTGGCTGCGGGCGATGGGTGCGTCCATCGGCCGGGGGGTCTGGTGCGAGTCCTACTGGCTGCCCGAGGCGGACCTGGTGACCCTCGGCGACGGCGCGACCGTCGAACGCGGATGTGTTGTACAGACGCACCTGTTCCATGATCGGATCATGGCGATGGACACCGTCACCCTCGGCCGCGGCGCCACCCTCGGACCGCACTGCGTCGCGCTGCCCGCCTCCGGCATCGGCGACGGCGCCACCGTCGGACCGGCGTCCCTGGTGATGCGGGGCGATGTGGTGCCGCCGCACACCCGCTGGCAGGGCAATCCGATCGGCCCATGGAACTGAAAGGGGGCGGGGCGCATGGTCAAACCGGGCAGGGCCGGTAGGTTCTACGAGGATCCGATCGACCCGTATCTGCCGGATGCGGGCAACCGCGGCTACCGGGTGTCGCGATACGAGCTGGAACTGACCTACAAGGTCGCCAGCAATCGACTCGCCGGGAAGGCGACGATCACCGCCACGACCACCGACGCGGCTGGCAAGTTCTCCTTCGACCTGTCGCAGACGCTTGCGGTGTCGAAGGTGGCCGTCGGCGGGACGCGCGTGAAGTACACCCATCAGCACGGCAAGCTCACCGTCACGCCTGCGCAGAAGATTCCGTCCGGCGGCGCCCTGTCGGTGACGGTGCAGTACGCGGGCACCCCGAAACCCGTCCGCGGGCCGTGGGGTGAGGTGGGGTGGGAGGAGCTGACCGAGGGCGCGATCGTCGCGAGCCAGCCCAACGGGGCCGGATCGTGGTTCCCGTGTGACGACCATCCGAGTTCGAAGGCGAGCTACCGGATCTCGGTCACCACCGATTCGCCCTACCACGTGGTCGCGAACGGAGCGTTGCTGCGCAAACAGATTCGGGCCAGCCACACCACCTGGGTATACGAGCAGAGCGAGCCGATGGCCAGCTACCTCGCCACCGTCCAGATCGGCCCCTACGAGCGGCGCCGGGTCGCGGGTAGCACGCCGGTTCCGATGCACGCGGTGCTGCCGCCGCGGATGCGCACCCGGTTCGACCACGACTTCGCCAGGCAACCGCAGATGATGGAGACGTTCATTCGGCTGTTCGGGCCCTACCCGTTCGCCGACTACACCGTCGTGGTCACCGACGACGACCTCGAGATTCCGGTGGAGGCGCAGGGCATTTCGGTGTTCGGGGCGAACCACTGCGATGGCAGTCGCGGAGCGGAGCGGCTCGTCGCGCACGAGCTCGCCCACCAGTGGTTCGGCAACAGCCTCACCCTGGCGTCGTGGCAGGACATCTGGCTGCACGAGGGCTTCGCCTGCTATGCGGAGTGGTTGTGGTCGGAGGAATCCGGGGGGCCGTCCGCACAGGAGATCGCCGCCCAGGTCCACCGCACCCAGGCCGGGTTGCCCTACGACCTGCTGCTCGGCGACCCCGGCCCGGCACTGATGTTCGACGACCGGGTGTACAAGCGGGGAGCGTTGACGCTGCACGCCCTCCGGGGTGAGCTGGGCGACGGCGGGTTCTTCGACCTGCTGCGGCAGTGGACGGCCAAGCACCGGCACGGCTCCGTCACCACCGAGGAATTCACCGACCTCGCAGCACACTTCACGGATCGGTCGCTGCGACCGCTCTGGGACCGCTGGCTGTTCGACACCGAGCTGCCGCACCCATGACTGCGGCCCGGACCGGGGTTGACACGGTCCGGGCGGCAGAGTTTGGTCGGGCGGCGGCGGTTAGGCCGCCCGAACGAAGTACGGGAACCGCTCGCCCGGTTCCTCGTGCGCGAAGCGGACCCGAACCCGGTCGCTGGAATGCTCCGGCGGCCCGCCCTCGAGCCACGCGTAGGTCCACGGTCCGTCGTCGAGTTCGACGATCGC
Source organism: Rhodococcus sp. NPDC058505 (assembly GCF_042720095.1). Taxonomy (NCBI): domain Bacteria; kingdom Bacillati; phylum Actinomycetota; class Actinomycetes; order Mycobacteriales; family Nocardiaceae; genus Rhodococcus; species Rhodococcus sp. NPDC058505. The sequence continues at coordinate 32,482 of NZ_JBHXNB010000029.1, read as the reverse complement.
GATCGTGCACTCCACGAAGCCGGGATGAATTCCGTGTCGGGTCGTGCAGTGCACGACCGTGCAGGAGACGATCGATCCGGCACCGCAGGACGGCACCGCGGTGAGGTCGGTGCACCCGCAGTCCGGGCAGGTCAGGGTGTCGGGTGCCAGGAGGGTCGCACAGTTGTCGCAGCTGCGGATCATCAACGCGGTCGCGACCGGCTGAAGCGTGGTTTCGATCATCAGACGTACCTCGGCTTGGAGCGCTGGATCTGTCATGTTCCACGATGCCCGGCCCCGCGCCGCGGCACGACGGCCGATGTACCCGGTCACATACCTGTTTTCCGGTCGGCACGTACCTGGCGCCGACCCGACCCGACGCAGGCACCCGTCAGCCCAGGTCAGGAACGTTCGAGCCCTTCCGCTCGGCCACCCACGCCGCGATCTGGCTGCGCGAGTTGAACCCGAGTTTGGTCAGCACGTGTTCGACGTGACCCTCCGCGGTGCGGCGGGAAATGACGAGGGCCTCGGCGATCGCCCGGTTGGTCATGCCCCGCGCGACAAGGTCGGCGACCTGCCGTTCGCGCCGCGTCAGCACCGTCTCGGTCGGCACCGGCGTCACCGGTTGCTCCCCGAGGGCGTGCGCGATGGTGTCCTCAAACGCCGAGTCCGCGCCGCGCCGGAAGGCGACCGCAAACGCCCGGTCGCCGAGCCCCCGACGGGTTCGTTCCATGCACTGCTCGTGGAACTCGCGGAGGGCGGGCACCGTGACGCCCGCGCTACCGACGGCATGCCACATTGCCTGCGCGGCGCCGAGCAGGACCGCGGCCCGACCCTGATCGCCGTCGAGGTCGGCGATCCACGCCAGCGCCTCCACCGAGATCGCGGTCCCGACCACGTCGTCCGACTTCCGGTCGAGGTCGAGGCCCTGTTCGAGCAGGGTGCGGGCCCGGTTCCGGTCGGTGCGGATGTACGCGAGGCCGAGGATGCACAGGGAATACGACCGGTACAGGCTCTCCCCGCTCGGTTCGGTGATGGCCAGCGCCTGCTCCTGGAAGGCGGCGGCCCGGTCAAGGTCACCGAGCACGGCGTGCGCGAGCGCGATCCCGAGCAGCGACGAGATATACGGCACCGAGTGCGCGTCGACACGCAGGCCGGACAGGGCGCGGCGGAAGCGGTCGAGCGCGCGCTGCAGGTCCCCGGAAAACACCGCGAGGTAGCCCTCGGCGTGCGCGAGCAACCCCTCGAGCCACGGATCGGCGAGCGCGGCGACGGCGGCCCGCGCCTCCGCGAGCCGGGCCGCGGCAGCGACCACCTCGCCCTGGTTGCCCGCCAGAAGAATGTCGGTGCACAGCGCCCGCACCCGCGCCGCGGTCGGCGCGCCACCCTGGTGCTCGAGCGCCGCATCGAGCCAGTGCCGCCCCTCCTGGATCTGGCCGCGGGAGAGGCAGTAGTGCCCCATCGCCGAGGCGATCCTCAGTCCCGCCTCCGCCTCAGCGGGGTCGGCGAGGCAGAAGCGCATCGCCGCGCGCATGTTGGGCCGCTCCGCGTGCAGTCGGGCCAGCCACATCAGTTGATCGGCGCCCACCCATTCCGCCTCCGCCCGCAGCACCAGCTTCTCGTACCAGTCCCGGTGCCTGCGGAGCAGTCGGTCGCGTTCACCGCTCTCCGCGAGCCGGTCCGCGCCGTAGTCCCGCAGCGTCTCCAGCATCCGGTACCCGTCGTCGTCGCGGTTGAGGATCGACTTGTCGACGAGCGAGGCGACCAGGTCGAATAGTTCGTCCGGGTCGATGCCCTCGCCGCAGATCGCGGCGGCGGCGTCGAGTTCGAACCGGCCAGCGAAGACCGCCAGCCGACCCCACAGTTCCCGCTCGGGCGGGGTGCACAGTTCGTGGCTCCAGTCGATGCACAGGCGCAGCGTCTGCTGCCGACTTGGTGCGCCGCGGATCCCGACGCCGAGCAGCCGGTACCGGTCGGTGAGGCGTTGCAGGATCTGATCGGGCGACATCGCCCGCATCCGGGCCGCCGCCAGTTCGATCGGCAGCGGCAGCCCGTCGAGCCGCTGACAGATCCGCGTCACCGCGGCCCGGTTGTCGTCGGTGACGCCGAAGCCGGGCACCGCCGCGCCTGCCCGTTCCTCGAACAGGACCACCGACTCGTAGCGCGGGGTGCCGCGCCGTCGCTGCGGCCGATCCGGGTCCGGGACCGCGAGCGGCGGCACCCGCAGCACGGCCTCGCCGGCGATTCCGAGCGGCTCCCGGCTGGTGGCCAGGATGCGCAGTTCCCGGCAGCCGCGCAGCAGCGAACCCGCCAATTCCGCGACCGCATCCAGGAGGTGTTCACAGTTGTCGAGGATGAGCAGCAGGTGCCGGTCCGCGAGGTGATCCGCGAGCGACCACGGTTGATGCGGCATCAACTCCCGCACCCCGAGCGCGGACGACACCGCGTCCTCCACCATGTCCGGCGACGACAGCGGCCCCAGTTCGGCGAGCCACACGCCGTCCGGGAACGCCCGCCGCGATTCCTCGGCGACCCGCAACGCCAACCGGGTCTTTCCGACGCCCCCGATGCCGGTCAGCGTGACCAGCCGGGAGGCCGCGAGCAACCGCCGCGCCTCCGTTGACTCTCGGCGGCGGCCGACGAAGCTGGTCAATTCGTGGGGAAGGTTTCCCGCCTTGCCCCGGACCGCGGGCGACATCGTGGCGTCACTCTCATTCTCCCGATCCCATCGCCACGGTACCCCGGACCCGGCCCCGGCCGGTCACGTTCACGCCACGATGCGTCGGATCGGCGGATCCGCGGGACCCTCGACAAACCGACCGTCCGGCAACAAATTTCGGGGCCGGTCGCCCCGGGTCAGCGCTCGGGAAGGTGCGACCGGCTGCTCACCGCAACCAGGATCAGGCAGCCCGCGGCGACGGCAGCGCCGAGCAGGAAGAGCGCCGGGTAGCCGACGGCGGTCGGCCACGACTGGACCACGACCGCGAGCGCGGCCGGGACCGCGAATCCGATGTAGGTGAACGAGTAGAACACCGCGGTCAGGCCCGCCAGGTCGTCGGGCCTGGCGATCCGCTGGATCTCCTGCAGGCCCGCGACCAGCGCCATGCCGTACCCACCGCCGAGGACCGCGGCAGCGAGCAGGGCCAGCGGCACCGTCAGCCGGTCCGCGGCGACGGCACCGAGTGCCATGCCGGCCACCAGGATCACCAGCGCAACGATCACCGCTCGGGCACTGCGGGGGGTGTCGATGCGCCTGCCCAGGGCCTGGATGGCGAAACCACAGCCCAGCGCGACCACGCACAGCAGCGCGGAGAACGCGATCGGCGTGCCCCCGCTGTGCTCGGCCATCAGCGACGGCAGCACCGCGTACGCGCAGCTCGCCGCGCCGAACACCCACGGCGCGACGGGCACCACCACCAGCCAGAACCGCCGGTGCCCTGCGGCCGGAATCCTGAGGTCCTCGATGAGCGGGGCGCGCGACTCGCGCGGGGTCGCTGCCCGCGACTCCGGCGCGGCGAGCAGCGCGATCCCGGCACCGACCGCGAGGGCGATGTGCAGGACGTACGCGAATACGCTCGGCCACGGCGCCCACTGTGCGAGGACGCCTGCGACACCGGCACCGATCGCGAACCCGGCGGTCAGGCTCATCGCGGCGCGACGCGCCCCCGCCCCGACACCGGCCCGGTGGTCCCACGGCGGCACCGACAGTTCCTTGAGCCAGCTCCCGCCGACCGCCATGCCCAGCCCGAGCCCGACACCACTGAGAATCCGGCCGAGCACGAGCAGGGCCGCGCTGTCGGCGCCGACGGCAAGCACCACCGAGCCGACGGCCGCGACGAACGGGGCGGGCAGCATGATCGGGCGCCTGCCGAGCCGGTCCGACAGGGGCCCGCCGATCAGCAGCGCTGGCACGATGCCGAGCACGTAGGCGAACAGGAAGACGTCCACCACGACGGGTGAGTAGCCGTGATCCAGGCGGTACATCACCAGCAGCGGGGTGAACTCGTTGCCGCCCCACGCCACCGCGAACATGGCGGCCGAGATCAGTGCCCACGGCGGGACCCGTCGTCGGGTGCGGGCGGGCGCCTCGCCGCGGGTGTCGAGCCGGACGCTCATCGGTCGCCCTGCCCGGTCCGCCGGTCGTCGCCGCCGGGGAGCGGCAGCCCGTGCACGCGGCGCATGTGGACGTCGACGGCGGCCGCGAACCCGTCCGGGTCGCCCGCGGCGATCAGGTCGGCGAGGAGCACGTGGTCGTCGATGATCGACCGCAGCTGCAGGGGGTCGCGGGCCAGCGACCGGGCGGTCATCCGCCGCTGCCGCTCCCGCAGGCTGGTGTAGAAGGTGACGAGCAGCGGGTTGCCCGCGGCCCGCACGATCAGCCCGTGGAAGTCGGCGTCGAGCCAACTGAACTCGCCGACGTCGCCCGCACTGGCGGCGGCGCGTTGGGCGTCGAGATTGTCGCGCAGCGCCCGCACCAGACCGGCTCGGGCAGCGTCGTCGCGCGCGAGGACGACGCGGGCGGCGTCCGACTCGACGAGGCGCCGCGCCGAGATCACGTGCTCGGTCTCGCCGTCGGCGACGGGCACGATCAGCGCGCCCCGCTTCGGGTACAGCCGCATCCAGCCCTCGACCTCGAGGCGCAGGAACGCCTCCCGGACCGGGGTGCGGCTGGTTCCCATCTCCGCGGCGATCTCGCCCTCGCTGATGAGCTCACCGCCGGGGAGGGTCGCGGACAGGATCCGTTCCTTCACCTCGCGGTAGACCTGCTCGGACGCCGAATGCAACTTAGACACAAGATGTATTTATACGCCTTGCGAAACAGTTGCCGGTGCGCGGGTCGTCAGTCCGGGCCGGTTCCCCGGCCGGGGGCGGACATGTCCCCAGTCCCCGGCACGCCATCGGCGAGCCCGTACCGCAGGTACACGACACCGTTCGGGCTGGCCACCGGCGGTTCGCGGAGAGTGAGGTTGGCGGGGATCGCGCCGCCGTCGAAGACCCGCTTCCCGGCGCCAAGCACGATCGGGTGCACCCACAGATCGAGACGGTCGAACAGCCGCTCCCGCAGCAGGGTCTGCACCAGGTTGAGGCTGCCGACGACCTTCACGTGGTGGTGCCGGTCCCGGACCTCCCGCACCGCGGCCGCCAAGTCCGGACCGAGCCGGGTGGAGCCGGACCAGGACAGGTCGGGTGCGCCGCGGGAGGCAACGTACTTCGGGATCCCGTTGAACAGCGTGGCGATCCCGCCCTCCTCCTGGTGCGGCCAGTAGGCGGCGAAGATGTCGTAGGTCCGGCGGCCGAGCAGCAGGGCGTCGGTGCCCTCGTACGCGGCCTCGACCTGCGCGCCCGCGACCTCGTCCAGCAGCGGAGCCTGCCACCCCCCGAACGCGAACCCGATCGGGTCCTCGTCGGGCTTGCCCGGCGCCTGCCCGACCAGGTCGAGGGTGGTGAACAGTTCGATCTCGATGAGACCCATGACGTCCTCCCGTGTGGTGCCGTTGCCGTCGACGGGTAGACCGCCCGGCGCCCACGGACTCATCGGTGGTGCGGTCAGGGCACCCAGTACTTCTCCGCGAGCCGCTCGATCACCGGATCACCGTCCGGCGCCCGCTCGAGGGCGGCGAGGTCGTCGTCGAGGGCGACGAGGCGCGGATCGTCGTCGTCGGCGCCCTCGGACGGTGAGCCGCCGTCCTCGGCGATCTGTCGAAGCAGCTTCTCCCGGACCCGGTCGCGCAGCGTTTCGGCCATGCCTGAGCATGACCCCGCGCGGCGCCCGTGTCGAGCCCAGCCCGCGGCGTCAGTCGTCGTGCCTGCGGAAGACCTTGCGGGCCACCGGGATGAGCATGATCAGCGCGCCGACGAGCACGATCAGCGAGAAAATCTCCATGGCCATGCGACGAACCTCCGTTCTCCTGCGGTTCCTGCTCAGGTCGGTGCGAGCACCGAACCCCACGGGGTGTTGCGGACGATCGTGAACCCGCCGAGGGCGGCGAGCACCATCACCGACGCGGCAGGCGACAACACGATCATCCTCCCGTCCGCGCCGCCCCACCTGCGGCGCACCCACCCCAGCCAGGCCAGCACCAGCACGAGTGCCAGCGGCGCAACGAACGGGTTGCTCGCCAGCGACGCCAGCACCTCACCGTTGGTGAGGTGGCCCGCCGCGCGCAGGCCCCCGCACCCCGGGCACCAGAGTCCGGTCAGGGCCCGGAACGGACAGAAACCGTAGGCGCCCGGCACCCGGGGATCACGCAGCCGCAGCAGCACGGCCAACGCCACCCCGGCGAGCGCGAGCCCGGCGGGCCCGGCCAGGCCCCTTGCCCGTGCCGCTGCCGGGGCAGGCACGACGCCTTCCGCTGTGCTCATGCGGTGCGGGTCACCACCGACGAGACCAGCATGTCGTGCCAGCACCGATGCCGCGCATCCCACAGCGGCCACAGGAAATTCAGGAAGCATGCGTCACCGAGGACGACGAGCACCAGCCATCGCACGAGGGCCATTCCCGGTCCGAGCGGGCGCCCGTCGACCTCCCGGACCACGGCGATGTCCAGCCACGACTTGCCGACCGACTGCCCGGTGCGCCCCTGCCGGAACACCATGTTCCACACCACCAGCGCGAGCGCGAACAGGATGCCCGCGGCCAAGACCGCGATCCCGGCACCGCTGACGCCGGTGGTCTCGACGGTCCTACTGGTGTAGTGGTCGCCCCCGTAGGTGGTGGTCGTGGTGCCCGCGTCCTTGAACGCGACGAACGCCCCGATGCCCGCGACGACATAGCCCGCGAGCGGCACCACGATGCCGTCGAGCAGGTAGGCGCCGACCCTGGACCACCACGACGCGTACGGGTAGGCGGGCATCGGGGGTGTCGCGTAGCGCGGAGCCGGTGGAGTCGGGAAGCCCGGTGGCTGATCGGTCATCGCGTGGCGTCCTTTCCGTCCGGGAAGGCGTACGGACAACGTAGCCCGAACCCGCCATCGGCGCGCCCCGTCGCGGATGGTTGTCCGGCCTCCCCGGCGGGGTTAGATTGCGGCCGACTTCCTCATCATGCCTCCGCAACCGGAAGGACCCTCCCGTGCCGGACCAACCGATCTACGACAAGGCGGATCAGCTGCAGCAGGTCCAGCAGGACCTGCTGCAGGGTGAAGAGGTCGTCGCGGTGTACGACTGCACCGGCGCGGGGACCGGCTTCCTCGGCCTGACGAACCTGCGGGTGGTGATCCAGGACCGCAGCTTCGTCGGAAAGCGCACGGCGATCACCTCGATCCCGTACCGGAACATCCGCTCGGTGTCGCTGCTCAGCAACAGGTCGTGGGCTGGCGAGTTCTTCTCATCCAGCAGCGTTGCGCTCACCGCGGGACCGGACACCTTCGAGGCGGACTTCCGCGGCACCGAGAAGGCGCATCACGCGCATGCCGTGATCCTCGGTCACATCACCCGCTGACGGTTGTCCACAGGAGCTGTGCACAACTCGGGCGCGTCGTCTGCACAACTCCCCCGCGACTGTGGACAACCTGGGGAATTCTGGTGACCACACAGCAACACCCGCCCGTCTACCTGCGGAAAGAAATTCCCCACCCCTGTTGACAACTCACCCGGCGCTGCCGAGCGCGCACCGGATCAGCTCGCCGTGAGATCGATGACCTGCGGCTCGGTCGGCTGCTGGCTGGCGGTGTCGTAGAACCCGAACGCCACCGGTGTCGAATCGGCGGGCACCTCGAACACCCAACCGACCTGCCCCGTCGCACCGACCGCGACGAGCTCCGCACACGGCGGGTTGCCGGGCACCGACGCGAGCCCCGGGATCACGTCGAAGCGCCTGCGCTGGTCGTCGACCAGTCGGTGGCCGATCGCGGTGCCGCAACTCAGATCAAGCCCGGCATCGGTGTTGTTGGTGACCCGGGCGTCCAGCACGACGTACTTCTGCCCGGCTGGCGCGGACCGGTCCCCGACCGTGGTGTCCGTCCGGACCGAGGTCACGTTCACGACAACCCCGCCGCCCTCGACGTCCTCCCCAATCCGGTGAACCGTCGCAGCCGCCGCCTCAGTCGGCGCGGGAGCCTGCTCCGACCCGCCGCCGCCACACCCCGCAACGAGCACCAGCACGGCCCCGAGCCCCGCCACCATCGCCTTGTTCATCCCGGCAGGCTAACCAGCCACCACGGCGGGTCGGGTGGAAACAGAAAACCCCAGGAGGTCCGGGGACACACCTGGGGCTTCGCTGAGCTGCCTGAGAGAATCGAACTCTCGACCTTTTCATTACGAGTGAAATGCTCTACCGACTGAGCTAAGGCAGCGCACCCGGCCTCGCGGCCGAGCAAGCGGAAGTCTATCCGCTCCCCCGCCAAACACGAAAACCGGGTCGTCAGCCCAGCTCGGCCCCCAGCTTCGCCATCATCGCGGCCATCGCGAACTGGGGTTTGACGTTGACGTCGAGGGCCTCGCGGCACTCCAGCACCGCCTCGACGCACCGCAACAACGCGTCCGGACTGCCGATCATCGCCATCTTGCGTGCCTGCTCCTCCCGGTCGGGATGGTTGAGCGTTGCGGTGGATCCGAGCGCAACGGCGAGCGCATCCCGGTACAGGCCTGCGAGGTCGATCAGCGCGCGGTCGAGGCCGTCCCGCTTCATCCGGGTCTCCCGCGACTTCTGCCGCCGCTCGAGGTCCTTGAGCGCGCCCGCCGAGCCGCGCAGCGCCCCGGCGGCTCCCTTGCCGGTGCCGCCGGCTCCGAGCGCGGTCCGCAGCTCCTCGGTCTCGCGATCGTTGATCTCCGCGTTGAGTTCCTTCGCCTCGGCGTCGAGTTCCCGAACCAGTTCCTCGGCGACGGAGAACCGGGTCGACCACCGGGTCGCCGCGGAGGCGAGCGCGAGCCCCTGGTCGCGACGGCGGCGGGCCGCGTCGTCGGTGGCAAGGCGCCGGGCCCGGCCGACGTGACCGCCGCTGATCCGGGCCGCCTCGAGCGCCGCCTGCTCGTCGAGTCCGTCGGTCTCGCGGAGCACGGCGGCGATCGCATCGACGGACGGGGTGACCAGTCCAACGTGCCTGCACCGCGACCGCAGCGTCACCGAGATGTCCTCGGGATCCTCGGACGGCGCGCAGAGCAGGAAAACGGTCCGCTCCGGCGGCTCCTCGACCACCTTCAGCAGCGCATTCGCGGCGCCCTCGGTGAGCCGGTCCGCATCCTCGATGATCATCACCTGCCAGCGCCCGGTGCTGGGGCGGCGGGCCGCGATCTGCACGATCTCGCGCATCTCCTTGACGCTGATGCTCAGTCCCTCGGGGACCACCCGCCGCACGTCGCCGTGGGTTCCCGCGAGGACGGTGGCGCAGGCGTGGCACCGGCCGCAGCCGGGCTCCCCGTCCCCGGTGCACTGCAGCGCCGCCGCGAAACACAGCGCGCCGATCGAACGCCCCGACCCGGGCGGACCGGTGAACAGCCACGAGTGCGTCATCAGGGAACCCGCCGACTCGGTCCCGCCGCGCGCCGCCGTCGCGGCAGCGATGAGTTCGACCTCCACATCCCGCTGGCCGACCAGCCGATCGAACACTCCCGCCATGCCGCCCAGCCTAACGGCCTGCGCCGACACCGGATGTGTCGGCGGCGCGCCGGGGCGGGCGTCCGAAACGTTCAAGACCACGCACGGGCCACCACCTACGGTCGAGTCATGACACCACGAATCGCCGTGATCGGGCTCGTCGCCGCCGACCTGTCCCGCGCCTTCGACTTCTACCGCCGTCTCGGATTGGAGATCCCCGAGGACGCGGCGGGCCAGCCCCACGTGGAGGTGCCGCTGCCCGGCGGGCTGCGCCTCGCGTTCGACACCGTCGACACGGTCCGCTCCCTCGACCCCGACTACGTGCACGGCGCAGGCGGCGGGGCGTCCCTTGCGTTCGACTGCGGCAGCCCGGAGGCCGTGGACGCGGTGCACACGGAGTTGCTTGCCGCGGGCGGGACATCGGCGCTCGCGCCGTTCGACGCCTTCTGGGGCCAGCGCTACGCGACGGTCACCGACCCCGACGGCAACCACGTCGACCTCTTCGCCGCGCTGCCCGGCTGAGACACCAGGCCCGACAGCGACGTTCCGCTCAGCGCCCGCACCTCCCGTGCCAGGTGGGCCTGATCGGCGTAGCCGGTGGCGACGGCGACGTCCGCGAACGGATGCCCGGCCCGCGCCGCGGCCAGCGCCCGGTCGAAGCGCAGCACTCGGGCCAGGGTCTTCGGTCCGTACCCGAACGCGGACACCGACGTCCGGTGCAGACGCCGGGTGCTCCAGCCCAGTTCGGCGGCGACCGCGGACACCGCCGCCCCCGTCGACAACCGGGCCGCGATAGCCATCTCGACCGGCAGCCCGGCCGGGTCGAGGCGGCGCCGCACCTCGCCGACGAGGGCGCCGAGCGGATCCTGGGACGCGATGCCGGCCAATCGGCGCACCGCGGCGTCCGGCCACAGCGCGGACAGCGGAACCCTGGTGTCGCGCAGCTCGTTCGCGGCCACCCCGAGCACCGTCGGCCCGAGCCCCGAGGCAAAGCGCAACCCGATCGCGCGTGGGCCCGCTGCCGTGGTCCGATGCGCCCGGGTGTCGGGGCCAGCGACGAGGAAGCCGCCGTCGTGCCAGATCAGGTCCATGCACCCGTCGGGGAGCACGACCGCGCCCTCTCCCCCGACCCGGTCCACCGCCCAGGCGACGGTGCCGGGCAGCGCGACAGGCAGTTCCCGGTACACCGACACCCCCGGTTGCGTCAGTCCTCGGCTGCGGGCTTCTTCGCTGGCGCCTTCTTGGCGGCGGCCTTCTTCGCCGGAGCCTTCTTCGCCGCCGTCTTCTTCGCCGCCGTCTTCTTCGCTGGCGCCTTCTTCGCGGCGGCCTTCTTCTTCACCGGTCCGCGAGCACGCCTGTCCGCCAGCAGTTCCGAAGCGCGCTCGTCGGTGATGGTCTCCACCTCGTCGCCCTTGCGCAGGCTGGCGTTGGTCTCACCGTCGGTGACATAGGGGCCGAAGCGGCCGTCCTTGATCACCATCGGCTTGTCCGTCGCCGAGTCGTTGCCGAGCTCGCGCAGCGGCGGCGTCGCGGCACCCTGCCGTCCCCGCCGCTTCGGCTCGGCGTAGATCTTCAGCGCCTCCTCAAGGGTGACGGTGAACATCTGCTCCTCGGTCGCCAGCGACCGGGAATCGGTGCCCTTCTTCAGATACGGGCCGTATCGGCCGTTCTGCGCGGTGATCTCGTCCTTCGACTCGGGGTCGACGCCGACGACCCGCGGCAGCGACAGCAGACGCAGCGCGTCCTCCAGGGTCACGGTCGCGACGTCCATCGACTTGAGCAGCGATCCGGTCCGCGGCTTCGGGCCCGTCGCCTTCTTGGCTGCCTTCTTCGCCACCTTCTTCGCGGGCGCCTTCGTCGCGACGGCGGCGGTGCCGCCCGATGATGCGGCGGCGGTGCCGCCCGATGATGCGGCGGCGGTGCCGCCCGATGATGCAGCGGCGGCCTCCCCGGTGTCGGCGGGCACCGGAACGATGTCCGGTTCCGGCGTCGGTTCGGGCTCGGGTTCCGGCAGGATCTCGGTGACGTAGGGGCCGAAGCGGCCTTCCTTCGCGACGATCTCGTGTCCGGTCAGCGGGTCGACCCCGAGCTTGCGGCCGTCCTGCGGGGTCGCGAACAGCTTCTCCGCGTACTCCCGGGTGAGCTCGTCGGGCGGCAGGTCATCGGGCAGGTTCGCCCGCTGCGAGATCGGATCACCGTCGGGGTCGTCCGGGTTGACGACCATCCGTTCCAGGTACGGGCCGAATCTGCCGACCCGCACGTGCACCTCGCGGCCCTCGGCATCGTCGAACAGGCGGATCGAATTCACCTCGCGGGCGTCGATGCCCTCGAGGTTCTCACCGACCATCTTCTTCAGTCCACCGGCCCGGGCAACCGAACCCTCCGGCCCCTCGTCGCCACCGAAGTAGAAGCCGGACAACCAGTTTCCGCGCTGTTCGCGACCCCCGGCGATCTCGTCGAGGTCGTCCTCCATTGCGGCAGTGAAGTCGAAGTCGACGAGCCTGCCGAAGTGCGCCTCGAGCAGGCCGATCACCGCGAACGCCACCCACGACGGGACCAGCGCGCTGCCCCGCTTGTATACGTAGCCGCGGTCCAGAATCGTCTTGATGATCGACGAGTAGGTCGAGGGCCTGCCGATGCCGAGTTCCTCGAGCGTCTTGATCAGGCTGGCCTCGGTGAACCTGGCGGGCGGGTTGGTCGCGTGCCCGTCCGGGTCCAGCTTGGTGGCCGTGACGCCCTGGCCCGCGACCAGCACCGGCAGCCGGGACTCGGCGTCGTCGGACTGGCCGCCGGCCTCCTCGTCGACGGATTCGACGTACGCCTTGAGGAATCCGGGGAAGGTGATGGTCCGGCCGGACGCCGAGAAGGTGCACTCCTCTCCGGTGCCCGCGGTGCCGGTGATCCGCAGCGTCAGGGTGGTGCCGCGGGCATCCTGCATCTGCGAGGCGACGGTGCGCTGCCAGATCAGCTCGTACAGCTTGAACTCGTCGGTGCCGAGCTGGCTATGCAGCTGGCCCGGCGTCGCGAACACGTCACCGGCGGGCCGGATCGCCTCGTGCGCCTCCTGCGCGTTCTTCACCTTGCGGGTGTACTGCCGCGGCGACGGGCTGACGTACTCGGCGCCGTACAGCTCGGTGGCCTGCGCGCGGGCCGCGTTGATCGCCGACTCGGACAGGGTCGTCGAGTCGGTACGCATGTAGGTGATGTGGCCGTTCTCGTACAGCCGCTGCGCGGTGCGCATGGTCCGCTCCGACGAGAAGCGGAGCTTGCGGGCCGCCTCCTGCTGCAGCGTCGACGTCATGAACGGCGCGTACGGCTTGCGGGTGTACGGCTTGTCCTCGGCGGACGCCACGGTCAGGTCGACGCCGTGCAGTGCCTCCGCGAGGGTCCGCGCGGCGGCCTCGTTCAGCACCGTCACACCCGTCGACTTGAGCGCGCCGTCGGCACCGAAGTCGCGTCCGGTGGCGACACGGTTGCCGTCGACCGCGACCAGCCGGGCGCCGAAGGCCCGCGGGCTGGCGGACGCGCCCGCGTCGAGGGTGGCGGCGATGTCCCAGTACTCGGCGGAGTTGAACGCCATGCGCTCGCGTTCGCGCTGCACGATGACGCGGGTCGCCACCGACTGCACGCGGCCCGCCGACAGCTTCGGCATGACCTTCTTCCACAGCACCGGGCTGACCTCGTAGCCGTACAGCCGATCCAGGATGCGGCGGGTCTCCTGCGCGTCGACCAGGTCCTGGTCGAGGTCGCGGGTGTCCTCGGCCGCGGCGAGAATCGCGGGCTTGGTGATCTCGTGGAAGACCATCCGGCGGACCGGGATCTTCGGCTTGAGAGTCTCAAGGAGGTGCCAGGCGATGGCCTCGCCCTCCCGGTCGGGGTCGGTCGCGAGGAAGAGTTCGTCGGCGTCTTTGAGGAGACCCTTGAGCTCGGTGACCTTCGACTTCTTGTCGGGGCTGACGACGTACAGGGGCTCGAAGTCGTGGTCGACGTTGACGCCGAGCCGCGCCCAGGATTCGCCCTTGAACTTCGCGGGCACGTCCGCCGCGCCGCGGGGCAGGTCGCGGATGTGCCCGACCGACGCCTCGACGACATAGTCCTTACCCAGGTAAGGGGCGATTTTACGGGCCTTCGTCGGCGACTCGACGATCACGAGCCGACGCCTCCGGCCGGCAGCGGTGGTGGTGTCCCCCGCCGTGTCCTTGTCCCGAGTTGCCACGTCCCTGCCTGCACCTTTCTCGACCTGTACTTCGAGCGTTCACCCGGCTACCAGGGTGACACATCGCGGATCAATCCTCGCAGATCAGATCCGCGACGACCGTTTTACACCCGGGGCCACGCCGCCGACGCCGCCGCCCCGGGTGGTGGCCCGCCGATGTTCTCGAGTAGCCGGGTGAGGCGCCGGTGGCCGACGATGCGCAGGCCCGGGGTTGCGCCGCGGGTCCCGAACAGCGTCGGCGCGATACCCGCGCGCATCAGCGACTGGGCAAGGATCGGGTGGGTGTCGGGGGCCCGCGGATCGAGCCCGAGGACGAACCGGTCGCCGTCGTTCTCCGCGTGCCCCGCGGCGAGCGCCCACGCGCGGAGGGCGCGGGGCCCCGGCACCCATCCGGGTGGCACCGACTTGACCGCACCCCGCGTCCAGCGGACGGCCAGCACCGCGAGGTCGGGGACGGACGCGGTCCGGACCAGCGGGCTGCCCTCGTCCGAATGGGTGAGTTCGGCGACCAGGCCCGCGTCCTCGATCATCTCGGCCACGGCCGCGGCCCGCCACTCGGAGTCGACGACCACCGAGAGCCTGGCCCGGTCCGCGGCGGCCACGATCTGCCCGGGGCCTGCGAGGAGGCCGTCGAGGTCGGACACCTCGGGGGGCACCGTCTCCGCGGAGAAGAACGACAGCTGGTTCACATCTGGGACAGTAATCCCGTCCAGCACGGTTTTTCAGCGCACGCGACGCGCGGCGGTCGCGGGCGCCCGCGAACACGACTCGTCCCCCGGCACCGTACGGTGGCGGGGGACGAGAGATTCGTACCTGGTTACAGGCGAATCAGATGGCGCGAACGCCGGTGGCCTGCGGGCCCTTGGTGCCCTGGCCGACCTCGAACTCGACGCGCTGGTTCTCCTCGAGGGTGCGGAAGCCGCTGCCCTGGATCTCGGAGTAGTGGACGAAGACGTCAGCGGAGCCATCCTCGGGTGCGATGAAGCCGAAGCCCTTCTCCGCGTTGAACCACTTCACAGTGCCCTGTGCCATGCTTTTCCTTCTCTTTCTAACACCGGATGCGGCGGACGGCGCTCACAGCCCGCCGGGCCGGTTCCGACCGCTGTACCGCTGATTTCCCCCTCAGGAAAAGCATCGAGCACCGCGCTCGCAACATCGTCCTGCGAGCGCGTACACGAACACAGAAGCTGCGACCGCGTGTTAGTCAACCACGCTTCTCCCGACTGCAACAGTCGAAAATCCATAAAGAAATGATCTTGTTGCCTTCTACCGGCTGGTAACCGCAGCTCAGCGCCACCGACGTACCGAAGACGGGCCTCGATGCCCGCGCGAATCGGCGCCAACAGTAGCATCAAAACCCCAGGTCGGACAGTGCGATCTGGTCAACACAGAACTCGGAGATCACGCAGTGGGCGAGAGCTACGGACGTCAACTCCTCGATCGAGTCCTCGCCGGAACCACGGCCAACGACGACCCCCTCACCCATGTTGCCGACCTGCCCGCCCGCGAATCCCGGCGCGCCGACTGGCCGGACTGGGCGAACCCGCGGGTGGTGTCGGCATTTGGCGCGATCGGCATCCCGAAACCGTGGACCCATCAGGCGCGGGCAGCGAGCCTCGCCGCCGCGGGCAGCAACGTGGTCGTCGCCACCGGAACCGCGTCCGGAAAGTCCCTCGCCTACCAGCTCCCGGTGCTGACCGCACTCGCCGACGACCCGAGGGCCACGGCGCTGTACCTGGCGCCGACGAAGGCCCTCGGCGCCGACCAGATCCGCGCCGTCATCGCCCTGTGCGACGAGGCCGACGAACTCGCCGACGTCCACCCCGCCGCGTTCGACGGTGACACCCCGCAGGAGGTACGCCACTGGGTGCGGGCCAACTCGCGGTGGGTGTTCACCAACCCCGACATGCTGCACGTCGGCATGCTCCGCTCGCATCAGCGGTGGTCGCACTTCTTCCGCAGGCTTCGCTACGTGGTGATCGACGAGTGCCACTCCTACCGGGGCGTGTTCGGTTCCAACGTGGCGCTGGTGCTGCGCAGGCTGCGCCGCATCGCCCGCCGGTACGCCGCCGACCCGGTGTTCATCCTGGCCAGCGCCACCACCGCCGATCCAGCGGCCGCGGCCACCCGGCTGATCGGCGCCCCCTGCGAGGAGGTCGTCGACGACGGCTCCCCGCACGGCCCCCGGACCGTCGCCCTGTGGGAGCCACCACTGCTCGAGGACGTCACCGGGGAGAACGGCGCCCCCGTGCGGCGCGCCGCGAGCAGCGAGGCGGCCCGGATCATGGCCGACCTGATGATCGAGGGTGCCCGGACGCTGACCTTCCTCCGTTCCCGCCGGGGTGCGGAATTGACCGCCATCGGCGCCCGGCGCCACCTCGCCGAGGTCGACCCCGACCTGGCCGGCCGGGTTGCGGCCTACCGGGCCGGTTACCTGGCCGAGGACCGACGCGAGCTCGAGTCGGCGCTCGCCGACGGCACCCTGCTCGGCGTCGCGACCACCAACGCACTGGAACTGGGCGTGGACATCGCCGGGCTGGACGCGGTCGTGGTGGCGGGATTCCCCGGTACCGTCGCCTCGTTTTGGCAGCAGGCCGGTCGGTCCGGTCGCCGGGGTGAAGGATCCCTGGTGGTGCTGGTCGCCCGCGACGACCCGCTCGACACCTACCTCGTGCACCACCCGGCCGCGTTGCTGGACAGGCCGGTCGAGGCCACCGTCACCGATCCGAGCAACCCCTACGTGCTGGGTCCTCAGCTCCTCTGCGCGGCGATGGAGCTTCCGCTCAGCGACAGCGAGGTGGCCGAGTTCGGCGCCCTTGACCTGCTGACCGGGCTGGCCGCACAGGGCCTGATCCGGCGGCGCGCGCACGGCTGGTTCGTCACCGCCGAATCCCACCCGCACGCGGCGGTGGACATCCGCGGCGGCGTCGGGCATCAGGTGGCGATCGTCGACGCCGACTCGGGGCGCCTGCTCGGCACCGTCGACGGCGGACGTGCACCGGCCACCACCCACCCCGGCGCCGTCTACCTGCACCAGGGCGAATCGTTCGTCGTCGACACCCTCGACCTCGACGAGGGCCTCGCGCTGGTCCATCCCGAGACACCCGAATGGACCACATCGGCGCGCGAGAACACCGATATCACCATCACCGGTGTCCTCGACCAGGCCGACCACGGACCGGTCACCGTCGCGCTGGTCGAGGTCGAGGTCACCCACCAGGTGGTCGGCTACCTGCGCCGGTTGCCGTCCGGCGAGGTGCTCGACGCGGTGGAGCTGACGATGCCCGAGCAGACCCTCCCGACCCGCGCCGTGATGTACACGGTCACCCCGGACCTGCTTGAGTCGGCGGGCATCACCGCCGACCGGTTCCCCGGTGCCCTGCACGCCGCCGAGCACGCGGCGATCGGACTGCTGCCGCTGGTCGCGACCTGCGACCGCGGCGACATCGGTGGCGTGTCGACGGCGCTGCACGCCGACACCGGGCTGCCGACGGTGTTCGTCTACGACGGGCATCCCGGCGGTGCCGGCTTCGCGGACCGCGGGCACGCCCGACTGCGGGACTGGTTGACGGCGACCCGCGACGCGATCGATGCCTGCGAGTGCGTCGCGGGCTGCCCGTCGTGTGTGCAGTCGCCCAAGTGCGGCAACGGCAACAACCCCCTCGACAAGCCCGGCGCCGTCGCCCTGCTCACCGTCGTCCTGGGCACCCTCCCCCGCTGACCGCCCCTAGGCTCACCCCGAGGGGTTAGACGAGGTCGTTGCGCTGCAGCCAGCGCAGGGTGGGCCAGCCGATGACGACGGGCAGCCAGCAGGTGAGCACCCGGTACAGCAGCACCGCGGGGACCGCGATCGAGGCGGGGACACCGAACGCGGCGAGGCCACCGATCAGCGCCGCCTCCACGGCACCGACGCCGCCGGGGGTGGGCGCCGCGGAGGCGAGGGTGCCACCGATCATCGTCACGATCGTGACGGTGACGAACGCGACGGAGCCCCCGAAGGCCTCCACGCTCGCCCACAACGCGAGGGCCGCGCCGAGCGTGGTTGCCGCGCAGCCGCCGACAATGATCAGGAACCGGCCGGGATCACGCGCCAGGTCCACGAGCTCGGCCGTCAGGTCCGCGATCTGCGGGCGCAGATCCTCGCTCAGCCAGCGCCGCAGCTTCGGGACCACCATGAACGCGCCGACGACCCCGAGCAGCACACCGGCGATCAGGTAGACGATCGTGGCGCTGGGAATGAAGTGCGACAGGTCCGCGCTCTTGCCCGCGGCGACACTGAACACGATCAGCAGCCCGATGTGGGTGACCACCTGCACGGTCTGCTGCAGGGCGACCGCCGCGGTGGCTCGGACGCCGCCGAGGCCGTTGTGCTGCAGGAACCGCACGCTCAGTGCGAGTCCCCCGACCCCGGCCGGGGTGGTGGTGGCCGCGAAGGTGTTCGCGAACTGCATGACGGTCAGGTGCCGGAAGTTCACCGACTCGGACGCGCACGCCCACAGCGCGGCGGCCGCCCCGACGTAGGTGAGCCCGGACACCGCCAACCCGAGCAGCACCCACCACCAGATCACCGACCCCATCTCGGTCAGGAAGGTCGGAACCTGACTGACGAACGGGTACGCGACGTAAACCAGACCGATCAGCAGCGCGAGCTGGATGAGCTGGTTCCTGGAGAAGCGGGTGACCTGCTCGTTCCGGATCACCTCGGTGTCCGTCCTGGCCCGGACCTCGGCGCGGGTCGCCGCCATCAGCGCGCCGGGATCGCGGACCACCCGCCGGATCCGATTCGGGGTCGCGGTCCGCGTCAACCGCCCGGACGCGGCGATCACCCGGTCGGCCCCGACGGTGTCGACGGCCGCGGACACGGCCCGCTCGACTCCGTACAGGTCGGCGGTCACCAGCAGCAGCTGCGCGACGTCAGCGAGCAGCAGCGAATCGGACGCCCCCACCTCCGTGCGCGCGAACCCGTCGAACAGGGCGGCGTCGTCGTCGATGCGGATGTTCTCGGGGCGCAGGTCTCCGTGCGACATCTGATGCGCGTGCAGTCGGTTCAGCCCCTCCCACGCCGCGGCGAGATGACCGAGGTCGTACCTGTCGAGCGGCACCCCCCGAGAGGTGGTGTGCGCGTACATCATCCACCCCCGGTCCAGGACCGCTACCGCGATCGGGACGTTGGCGGCCAGATCGAGCGCGCCGAACGCCGTTGCCATCAGCGCCCGGTGCTCCACGGCACGACGCAGCGACGCAAACGGGGGCAGTGTCTCGGAACTGCGGAGGGTCAGCCAACGGCCCGCCTGCCGGACGACGCCCTCGGTGCGCTGATGCTGCCCGAACAGGTCGAGGATCAGCGTCGTCTCGGTCACGGCGGGCGCCTCGCCGCCGGACGACTCGGTGTCGGCGGGGTGCTCCGCTGGCGGGAAGGGCCCGTCCCCGACGCCTGCTCCGGGCTCCAGGCGGCAGCGGGCGGCAAGCACAAGCGGGCCCGGACCGGCGGGGCTGAGGACGGTCAACTCCTGCACGCCGCGGCCGCGCCGGCCGAGCACCCGCAACGCGAGGTCGACGGGCACCTCCAGTGCCGGGGTTCCGACGAACAGCACCACCAGCGCCCCGACGAACCACCCGGCGGTCAGCCCGAGCATGGCGCGGGCCGGGACCGTCGCACTGACGAACAGGTGGATCGGGACGAAGGCGAGGAGCAGTACCCACCACAGCCGACGCCACCGGCGCGGCAACCACGGGCCACACACCGTCAACACCGCGGCGAGCATCGCGATCCATCGCGAGTCGTCAAGGAACTGGGATAGGAAGGTGTCCCGGTGTTCGCTCAGGTCGAGGTGCCATTGGGGTGCGGCGATCCCGTCCCCGGTGATCGACAGTGCGACCCCGGCAAGCAGCGCCGCTGCGGCATAACCGGCGAAGAGCTTCCACCGCCGACCGAACACGATGCCGACCAGGATCGCGAATGGCAACGCAAGGATCGCGACGCCGTACAGGGAGTAGACGCGGTTGGACAGTTCCGGGGAGGCACCACCGATGAGGTCGGAGATCGAGTTCTCCAGCGACTCCCACCGCCCGCGGGTCAGGTACGACACCACCACCACCGCCACGACGGCCAGCCCGGACAGCACCACCCGCAGCTGGTCGCTGGTCCGCCGTCGCAGCGGCTGCAGCAGCCTGCCGTGAACCGGGACCTCCCGTCCGTCGACTCTCATACCGCGCTACCCGGCACGGGCCCGCAGTCGCGGTGCGGGACGATACGTCTTGATCACACCGGGAATCCTGCCATTGCCGCTCTCGGGCGCCGACAAGGATCTGTGCGTGTTGCCGATCGGTCGCTGCGGACCGCGCCCGAAGTCAGCCGGGACCGGCCCGGGCCGCCGCGGTCGCCGCCCCCGTCCCGACCGGCACCGGGACGGTGACGGTCAGGATGGCGTCCCAGCCCTCGAAGCGGCAGTCCCGCACCACCCCGCCCATCCGCCCGGCAAGGTCCCTGGCTGCCGCGCAGGCGCCGGTCTCGCCGAGCTCGACCGAGGTCGCCGCCGCCAGCGCCCCGAGGTCGGCGGCCGCCTGCGCCCGGTGCCGGGCCACCACCGCCGAACCGACATGCCCGACCGCGACGACGACCGCGACAAGCGCCAGCATCACAAAGCAGGACAGGACGCTCGCCGAGCCCCGCTCGTCCTTCATCCCGGCCCCTCCGCGGGCGCGGACTCCTCCAGCACCGCGACCGCCTCCGCCGACACCTCAAGCGCGGGCAGCAGCGCGGCGTCCACCCGAACACGAACCGTCACCAGACCGCCCGCCTCCTGCAGGTCGATGCGGGCCCCCGCTGGCGCCACCCGGCGCGCAACCGGAACCGCCCGGTCCCGGTCGCCACGCGCCGCCAACCGCGCCGCCTCCCGCGCGGCGTCGATGCAGCGCACCTGCGCGGTCACCGCGAGCACCGCTGCGACACAGAGCATCACGACCACCACGATCGCTGACAGGGCGATCGCCGCCTCGACCGTGACCGCACCCCGATCGTCGAGCACCGGGGTGCGGGCGCGGGTCACACCGAGGTGCTGAGCGCCTTGTCGATGATGCCGGTCAGAGCGGAGACGATGCTGTCGCCGGTGACGACGGTGTACAGCACCGCACCGAACGCCGCTGCGGCGATCGTCCCGATCGCGTACTCCGCTGTCGACATGCCGTCGTCCGCGACCATCGCGATCGTCAGCCTCGACCGCAACTGACGAGCCCCCGCGCGAATCGTGCGTAATCCGTTGTTCGACACGATATTCCCCCTTGATCTGCGCCACGGCCCTTCCGCGGCGACATCCATGTGCGGTCACAGCAGGCCCCCGTCCAGGACACCGGCAGCGAGGCCGATCACGACCGGCGCGATGCCCAGGCACAGAAATGCGGGAAGGAAACACAGGCCGAGCGGCCCACTGATCAGCACTCCGGCTCGCTCGGCCGCGGCGACCCCCCGGTCCTCGACGGCGGCACGCTGATCGGCGGCGAGCTCGGTCATTGCCTCCGCGAGCGCGGAACCCGAGCGAGCCGAGCGGCGGGCGATCCGCGACAGCGCCTCCACCTCGGGATGCGAATTCGCCTGCTGCCACGCGGTGTCGGGTTCGGCCCCGAGCGCGAGCAGGTTCGCGGCCCGACGCAGCGCGCCTGCGAGCGGTTCGGGGGCCCGTTCCGACACAGCGGACGCCGCGGCTGCGGTCGTCAACCCCGCCCGCATGCACGCCGCGAACAGGTCATGGCAGGCGGCGACCGCAAGCGGGTCCGGGGGTTCGACGACCGTGCGGTGGTGCGGCACCCGACGCGTGTCGCGGCACACCACCGACCGCACTCGCCGTCGGGCGACGGTCGGCCCCGGCGCAGCGAGCACCGCCAGCGCGAGAGCAAGCCCCGCGGCCGCGATCACGCCGACACCCGCTGGGTGATCCGGTCGGCCCAGGCAAGTCCACCGCACGCCAGGGCGGTGCCGACCACGAGGAGCGTCCCGCCGACACCACCGGACAGGAGCACCCGCACCGGTGCGGCACCCGTCATCTGCCCGAGCCCGACACCGAGCAGCGGAAGCCCGGCCAGCACCGCAGCGGTTGCCCGCGCACCCGCCAGCCCGGACTCGACCCTCGACCGAAATCTGATCCGTGCCACCAGATCCGACCGCGTCGCGTCGAGTAGATCGGCGAGCGCAATGCCGTGACGCTCGGCGATCCGCCAGGCGGCGGCGATGCGCTCGACGTCGGTCTCGATTCCCGCGTCCCGCCCCCTCTGCGCCCCCGCGACGAGCCCCTGCGCCGCACTGCCCCCGAGTCGCGCGGTCGCGGCGGCGGACCGGAAGGCCTCGGATGCCGCACCGGTCGACTCCTTGGCGGCGCCCAGGCATGCCGACTCGGGGTTGGCGCCCACCCGCAGATCAGCGACCGCCGCCTCGAGTCCCGCCAGCAGCGAGCGCGTCTGATCGTCGCGGCGCCGACGCCGACGCCCACGGCGGATTCGATGCACCAGCGTTGCCAGGACGATCCCAGCGGCCGCACCGGCCGTCGGCTCGACGAACGCCAGAGCCGCTGCCACAGCAGCGGCGAGTGCCGGGGCACTCCTGCGCAGCGCGCGGGGGGCCGATCCCGCGTCCCCGACCGGTCGACGCAGCCGGCGTCGGGCACCCGAGGCCGGCGCAACGAGCAGTGCGATCGCGCCGAGCATCAACGCCGCAGTCACCGCTCGGCCCTGCCCAGCAGGAGCCGCAGGTGGTCGGCGCCCGGGCCCCACCCCTCCGGGCGCCAGGCAGACACCACCACCACCTCGTTCCCAGGATCCCGTTCCAGCACTGCTATTTCGGCGACCTCGCGATGCCCGTTCGGGGCCCTGCGGCAGTGCAGGATCACCTGCACCGCGGCGGCGAGCTGGCTGTGCAGCGCGGCGCGGTCCATCCCGCCGAGGGCGGCGAGCGCCTCGAGCCGCGCGGGCACCTCCTCCGGCGAGTTCGCGTGCACCGTGCCCGCTCCGCCGTCATGGCCGGTGTTCAGCGCGGTCAACAGATCCACGACCTCCGCACCGCGCACCTCACCGACGACGATGCGATCGGGCCGCATCCGCAGCGCCTGCCGGACCAGATGCCGCACCGACACCTCCCCCATCCCTTCGACATTCGCGGGTCGGGCAACCAGCCGAACGACGTGCGGATGGCTCGGCGCCAGTTCGGCGGCGTCCTCGACACACACGATCCGCTCGCGCGGGGACACGGTTGCCAGCAACGCGGCGAGGAGGGTGGTCTTGCCCGCACCGGTGCCCCCGACCACGAGGAACGCCAACCGGGCAGCAATGATTCGACGCAGCAGGTCGTGAGATTCCGCGGTCAGGCTTCCGGATCGCCGCAGCATGTCGAGGCCCTGGGTCGCCGGCCTCAACACCCGCAGCGACAGGCAGGTCCCCGCCTGCGCCACCGGGGCCAGCACCGCGTGCAGACGGATCCCGAAGTTCGTGCCAGGGGTCCCCGGCAACCGGCCGTCGACCCAGGGCTGAGCGTCGTCGAGTCGGCGACCGGCCGCGAGTGCCAGGCGCTGCGCGAGTCGACGCACGGCCGCCTCGTCGGCGAACTCGAGGTCGGTGCGCTCCAGACCGCTGCCCCGGTCCACCCACACCTCGTCCGGAGCCGTCACCAGGACGTCCGACACGTTGCACTCGCCGAGCAGCGGCTCGAGGATCCCGGTTCCGGTCAGCTCGGTCTGCAGGGTCCGCATCGCGTCCAGCAGGTCGGTGTCGCCGAGCACCCCGGACGACTCCGCGCGGATCGCCGCCGCCACCGCAGCCGGGGTCGGTTCGTCGGACGTGTGAGCGAGCCGTTCGCGGACCCGCTCAAGGAGATCCGGGGACACCAACCCGCTCACGATGCGCCCCCCGCAGCCGAAACGAGGTCAAGCACGGACGTTGCGGCACGCCGCAGCGGGGATCGGCCGCGCAGCCGCAGTCCACCCTGTTCGAGCGTGACGTCCAGGCGCGGCTCCGGCCGGATCGCGGCAACGACGGGAACGCCGAGCAGCTCCTCGACCTCGGTACCACTCAGGCCCCCCGGCGACGGGCCCCGCACCACTGCAACAAGATTGGGATGCCGACCGCGGATTGCGGTGAGCAGCGCCTCGGCCGCGGCGACCGCACGAACCTGTGCGCCGACCACCACCACCAGGGCGTCGGCCAGGCTGACGACCGTCTCGGTGACCCCGCGCGAGTGGCGCGGCACATCGCACACCACCACGTCGCCGGCCGCCCGCCCAGCCTCGATGACGGCCCTCAGTGCCGCATCCCCCGGTTCCAGACGGTCGGGTCCGCGATCCCAGGACAGCACGGACACGCCGCCCCCGACGGAGGGCAGCGCGGCGTGCAGCGCCGACGCCGACACCGCGCCACCCTCGATGTGCAGCGACTGCCACCGCAGCCCGGGCCGGTGCTCGGCCCCGAGCAGCAGGTCGAGACCGCCGCCGAGGACATCGCAGTCAACGAGCAGGGAGCGACTGTCCGGGAATCGGGCGGCCCCGGTCAGGGCCACCGCGGCGGCCAACGTCGACGCACCCGCTCCGCCACGACCACCGATGACGGCGACGACCGGGCCGCTGCCGTCGC
Source organism: Rhodococcus sp. NPDC058505 (assembly GCF_042720095.1). NCBI lineage: Bacteria > Bacillati > Actinomycetota > Actinomycetes > Mycobacteriales > Nocardiaceae > Rhodococcus > Rhodococcus sp. NPDC058505. Next base: position 8,144 of record NZ_JBHXNB010000029.1, on the reverse strand, counting down.
GTCCCTCGACCCGGCGGGCCAGTGCCGAAACCAGGTCGGCCTCGGCGGCGGGCAGGTCGAGCACCGATTGCGCACCGACCTCGGTCGCCACCCGCCAGTCGGGCAGATCGGGCGGCCCGGAGCAGACCAGGTGGATCCCGGCGCGCCGAGGCAACCCCGACCGCGCGCACTCCTTCGCCGACTCCCGGTCCACCACGATGTGCGCCGCACCGACCCACGCACCCCGCGGCACCACCGACCGGTGCTCGAGGACGTCGCGTCCGGCCGCGGCCCCGGCACGCCGAATGCCTGCGGCCAGTGCGTCGTCGACGGTGATCGCGAGCACGGGGGGCGCCCCGCTGCCGAGTGTGTCCATGCCATCGAGCCTGCGGTCGCCTGCGACGGACCGCCAGGGGGTGATGGCCGATTGTGGAGAACTTCGGGGCCTGTGGATAAACACGGCAGCCGAAACCGAAGAAGACCCCCGCCAGGGGGGGAGGAGGCGGGGGTCTTCGGAGTTCAGTCCCGGGGGGTCGGACTGAACACACCCGGATCAAGTCCCGGCGACTTGAATACTACACCCCGCGTAGTCGGAAATCGCAAGTTGAACTGGTCACATGTCCACCTCCGGCCGGGCCTGCCGCTCGACCGTCCTCCTGCCGGTCCGGCAACTACCCTGTAGCCGTGACGACGACCACGCGTGAGGCGCCAGGAACCCGGCGTGTCGCCGCCTTCTTCGACCTCGACAAGACCATCATCGCCAGGTCAAGCATCCTCGCGTTCAGCAGACCCTTCCTCGCTCAGGGCCTGATCAACCGACGCGCCGTCCTCAAGAGCACCTACGCACAGTTCCTGTTCCTGGTGTCCGGAGCGGACCGCGATCAGACCGAACGCATGCGGGTGCACCTCACCAACATGTGCGCGGGATGGGACGTCGACCAGGTACAGACGATCGTCGCCGAAACCCTGCACGACATCGTCGACCCGCTCGTGTTCGCCGAAGCCGCGGACCTGATCGCGGACCACAAGGCTCGCGGCCACGACGTGGTCGTTGTGTCGGCCTCGGGCGAGGAGGTGGTCGCGCCGATCGCCCGACTGCTCGGAGCGGACCTGTCGGCCGCGAGTCGGATGGCGGTGCGTGACGGGAAGTTCACCGGAGATCTCGAGTTCTACTGCTACGGCGAGGGCAAGGCCGAGGTGATTCGCGCCTTGGCAATCGCCCGCGGATACGACCTCGGCCGGTGCTACGCCTACTCCGACTCGTCAACCGACCTCCCGATGCTCACGGCGGTCGGCCACCCCACCGCCGTCAACCCCGACCGCAGTCTCCGTCGACACTCCATCGAAAACAGTTGGCCAGTACTGACTTTCTCGAACCCGGTGCCGATGCGCGCTCGGATTCCCGGGTCACCGACGGGGTCCGCGATCGCCACAGCCGCGGTCGGACTTGCCGCACTGGCGGCCGGCGCGTTGACGTACGGGGTACTACACCGACGCCGCTGACCGGCCCATCCTTTGGCATCGATCCAGGCATGACATAACCCTTGATGTGGGCGAGGTCACAGGGTACAAAGGAGTTACGGACGAACGGCAGGCCAGGATCGCATCGGAAGAGAAGAGGCGGTTCCCCCACCGGGAAATCCCAGCACGGACACCAGGCACCCACGCGGAGCGCAAGCCACTATAAGGGCAGAGTCGTTGTGGGCCTGCGTGACTCGGGCACACGCTGGCGAGAACCTTGCACAAGTTGCAGAGGCGAACCGGCGGTACTTGAGCCGACGCCGAGGCCGGAACACAGGCCAATTTGCACGCTTGGTAACCGGGTGGTCCGTGCTAGCGGGCGGCGAGGTCGGCGACAGTCGGCAGCGCCGCCCGCTTCGCGGTGCAGTCCGCGGCTGTTCGGAACAGCAGCGGCACCCACTGTCACGCAACCCGATTCAGCCTGACGCGGCCTCCGCGATGGAAAGCGCTTCCCGGGCACCGGCTTCGAGCGCGCCGCAGCACAGGATCACCCAGCCGCCGACCCCCTCGGCGGTACCCGATGCGAACCCGTCGGCCGCATCCCGATACGCCTGCTGCCGACGCAACCAACTGACCTCGGGAACACCGAGATTATGCGGGTCGAGCCCGGTGGAGACGGCCACCAACCGGGACGACGCACGCGCGACGACTCCATCCGCGGCACCGAACGGTCGAAGCGCCAGCAGTTCACCGTGCACAACCGCGGCGAGTACCGGCGCTGGCGCCGTCGTCCCGCCGGTCACGAGTTGGGCGAGCAGATCCAATCGCTCGCCGACGCCAGGTCCGGACCGGGGGCGCCCGAGGTCCGCGTCCCCGGCGACGAGCCCGGCGGCAGCGAGCAGGTGCAGCTTCGCCAACGCCTGCAGCGGCGCCCGCTGCCAGGTCGCGACGGTGGTCGTCAACGCGTCACCGTCCAGCGCTTGCGCGACCCGCAACGCACCGGTGAGCACCGGATCCCCCGCCTCACCTGCTCCGGGCAGTTCGGTGCTTCCGCCGTCGATCGAGGCCGACGCCCGGGCGGCCCGTACCGACGCCTCAGCGGCGGTGGTCGGCCATCCCCGCCGATTGCTCTTGTGCCGATGAACCTCACCGAGCGCGTCACGAGCCCGGTCGGCGGCGTCACGAACACCCGGCAGGTCGACCAGGGGCTGAAGAGGGTCGTTCACACCGGTCGACGCTACCCGTAGCGGCGCGGGCGGCGCCGTCAGGACGGGTCGAATGTGACCCGCCCGTCGGGATGCACCACCAGGCCGGGATTGTGCACGATCTCCCAGCGGTAGCCGTCGGGATCCGCGAAGTATCCGCTGTAGCCACCCCACGCGCGTCGGGCACCGTCAACCAGCAACGCCCCTCCCGCCTCGACTGCCGCGGTCAGAACCGCATCCACTTCCGTCTCGTCGGGGACGTTGTGACCGAGTGTGATCGCGGCCCGCGTACCACCGACGACCGGCGCTGCGGTCGGCCCCGCCTCCCGCGCCATCGCGTCGAGCGACCAGAACGCGAGCAGAACACCGCCACCGACCTGGAGGAACATCACCTCCCCCTCCACGAGAAGGGTGGCGTGCCACCCCAGGCCACCGACGTAGAAGTCCCGTGATCGAGCGACATCGGCGACCCCGAGCGTGAGGACATTCATGTGCTGATGCATGGCACCACCGAAGCATTCGCCAGGCAAGACCGCAGCCGACGCGCCGCCACTCGTCGCACGCGACCACCGCCGGTCGCGCCCGGGCGACCGGTCGCCGCAGGAACCGGGGTTGCAACCCGATGCAACGGTGCACCCATGAGGGGATGTGACTACCCTCACAACTGCGCCGATGAACGCATCACGACACTGAAACGAGGGTACGGGCGACATGACGAGCACCGCCGACACCAACGCCGCCGAGCACGGGGCCGAGATCTACCCGCCGAGCCCGGAGTTCGCCGCGCAGGCGAACGCAGGCCCGGAGTTGCAGGCGGCCGCGGATGCGGACCGGTTGACGTTCTGGGCCACCCAGGCTGAACGCTTGGACTGGGCAACGCCGTGGACGCAGGTCCTCGACTGGTCCGACGCCCCGGTCGCGAAGTGGTTTGTCGGCGGCACCCTGAACGTCGCCTACAACTGCGTCGACCGACACGTTCTCGCAGGCAACGGGGATCGGGTCGCGATCCACTTCGAGGGCGAGCCCGGCGACTCCCGGTCGTTGACCTACAACGACCTGCTCGCCGAGGTGTCGCGGGCGGCAAACACCTTCACCGAGTTGGGTCTGGTCGCCGGGGACCGCGTCGCGATCTACATGCCGATGATTCCCGAGGCGATCGTCACGATGCTCGCCTGCGCGCGACTGGGGCTGACGCACTCGGTGGTGTTCGCCGGATTCTCCGCGACCGCCCTGCGTTCCCGCGTCGATGATGCACAGGCGAAGCTCGTCGTCACCGTCGACGGGCAGTGGCGGCGCGGTCAGGCCGCACCACTGAAGCCGGCCGTCGACGAAGCGGTCGACGGGGCCGAATCGGTCGAGCACGTCCTGGTGGTCAAGCGGACCGGAATCGACGTCGACGTCGTCTCGGGCCGGGACCTGTGGTGGCACGAAACCGTCGACCGAGCCTCCGATCAGCACGAGGCGCAGCCCTTCGACGCGGAGCACCCGCTGTTCATCCTGTACACCTCCGGCACCACCGGGAAGCCGAAGGGCATCATCCATACGTCCGGCGGGTACCTGGCCCAGGCGTCCTACACACATCACAACGTGTTCGACCACAAGCCCGGCAAGGACGTGTACTGGTGCACCGCCGACATCGGGTGGGTCACCGGGCACTCCTACATCGTCTACGGCCCGCTGAGCAACGGCGTCACGCAGGTCGTGTACGAGGGGACGCCGAACTCCCCGAATGAGCACCGGCATTTCGACATCATCGAAAAGTACGGCGTCTCCATCTATTACACGGCCCCGACGCTGGTGCGGACATTCATGAAGTGGGGCCGGGAGATCCCCGACGCGCACGACCTCTCGAGCATCCGACTGCTCGGCAGCGTCGGTGAGCCGATCAACCCGGAGGCATGGCGATGGTTCCGCGACGTCATCGGCGCCGGTTCCGCCCCGATCGTCGACACCTGGTGGCAGACCGAGACCGGCGCCATCATGATCTCCCCGCTTCCCGGCGTCACCGCAACCAAGCCAGGCTCGGCGATGGCGCCGCTGCCGGGGATCTCCGCGAAGATCGTCGACGACGAGGCCCACCCCCTCGGCCCCGGGGGGAACGGCTACCTCGTCCTCGACCAGCCGTGGCCGTCGATGCTCCGCGGCATCTGGGGCGACATGGAGCGTTACCGGGACACCTACTGGTCCCGGTACGCCGCGGAGGGCTGGTACTTCGCAGGTGACGGCGCCAAGTACGACGACGACGGCGCCCTCTGGGTGCTCGGCCGTGTCGACGACGTGATGAACGTGTCCGGGCACCGGATCTCGACATCCGAGGTCGAATCCGCGTTGGTCGGGCATCACGCGGTCGCGGAGGCCGCTGTCGTCGGTGCCGCGGACGAGACCACCGGGCAGGGCATCGTCGCATTCGTGATCCTTCGCGAGGGTGCCGCGAATACCGGTGAGACGCTGATCGCCGAACTCCGAGCACAGGTGTCGACCGAGATTTCGCCGATCGCCAAGCCCCGCCAGATCACCGTGGTGCCCGAATTGCCGAAGACCCGGTCGGGGAAGATCATGCGACGCCTCCTCCGCGACGTCGCCGAGGGCCGCGACCTGGGGGACACCTCCACCCTCGTCGACCCGAAGGTGTTCGACGCCATTCGCGGCAAGTAGCAGGGAACCGCCCGAGTCCAGCGTCGAGGCCCCGCACCTATCCGGGTGCGGGGCCTCGACGCTACCGGTTCTCGCGCAAGCTCGACTCCAACTGCTCTATTGCCCAGGTGATCTCGTCGCGTTCGATGACCAGCGGCGGGGCAAGCCGTAGTGTCCCCTCGTGGGCGTCCTTGGCCAGCACCCGGCGGGACAGCAACCGCTCGCACACCTCCCGCGCGGGCGGTCCACCCGGCGTGAGATCCACCCCTGCCCACAGCCCCCGACCGCGCACACCCGCAACGGCACCAACAGGTAGCTGGGCGAGAAGCGAATGCAGATGGGCACCGAGTTCGGCGCTCCTCCTTTGGAACTCCCCGGTCTCGAGCATGCGCACCACTTCGGTGGCTACCGCGCAGGCCAGCGGATTCCCGCCGAACGTGCTGCCATGCTGACCCGGCCCGATCACGCTCATCACCGGCCAATCCGCGACGACCGCAGACACCGGAACGATCCCGCCACCCAACGCCTTTCCCAGGATGTAGAGGTCCGGGACGACACCCTCGTGGTCGCAGGCGAACGTGTCGCCGGTCCGGCCGAGCCCACTCTGGATCTCGTCCGCCGCCATCAGCAGGCCCTGCGCATCGCACAGTGCACGAACCTCGGTGAGATACCCCGGCGGCGGCACCCGCACTCCGGCCTCACCCTGGATCGGTTCAATCAATACGGCGACGGTGTTGGGCGTGACGGCCTGCTCGACCGCCGCGATGTCACCGTAGGGAACCGACACGAACCCACGCGGGTAGGGCCCGAATCCATCGCGGGCCGCGGGGTCGGTGGAGAATCCGACGATCGTCACGGTGCGGCCGTGGAAGTTCCCATCGAACGTGATGATCTCCGCCCGACCCGGCGGGACACCCTTCACCTCGTATCCCCACCGGCGAACCAGCTTGATAGCCGTTTCGACGGCTTCCGCACCCGTGTTCATCGGCAGGACCGCGTCCTTGTTGCACAGCCCGCTCACCGCGGCACAGAAGTCCGCAAACAGGGAATGCTGAAATGCTCTGCTGGTCAAAGTAAGTCGACCCAGTTGCCGTTGGGCGACCTCGACGAGCCGCGGGTGCCGGTGCCCGAAGTTCAGCGCCGAGTAGCCCGCGAGCAGATCCAGGTGGTCGACACCGTCGATGTCGCGCACCCAGGCGCCCTGCGCGGACTCAAGGACCACAGGGAGCGGACGGTAGTTGTGCGCACTGTGTCGCTCGGCGCGTTGCAACTCAGCGGACGTTCGAAGGGACCCGCTCATGGCTGCGCCCCGCGACTCCATCCGTCCAGTTGGAGTGTGCAGCAGCTGATTCCGCCGCCGGACTTGAGGAACTCGGACATGTCGATCGGCACGGGATCGAAGCCGCGACCACGCAGTCGCGCCGCGAGTGCCGTTGCCTGTGCACTCAGGACCACATTGTGTCCGTCGCTGACCAGGTTCAGACCCAACCAGCGAGCATCGTCCTCGGTGGCGATGACGGCGTCGGGGAACATAGCCCGGAGCAGTGCAAGGCTGCGTGGGTCAAACGCGGAGGGAAGGTAGGCAATCGTGTGATCATCGAGGACGCCCATCGCCGTGTTGAGGTGGTAGTACCGGGGGTCAACGAGGTGGAGGGTGGCGACTCGTCGACCAAGGTGCCACTCCGCCTCGGAGTGGGCGCGTTGGTCGGTGCGAAATCCGGTGCCGGCGAAGATCATGTCGCCCACGACAAGAAAGTCGCCGCCGCCTTCGTTGACGAAGCGGGACGGCGTCGGAGTCCGCAGTCCGTGCGACTCGAACCACCGCATCACATGCGCGGCCTCCGGTGCGCGGTGCTCGCTGCGATAGCGCGCACCCAGCGCGACACCATCGACGACAACGCCGCTGTCGGCCACGAACACCATGTCGGGCAGTCCCGGGACCGGATCGATGACATGCACGCGGTGCCCGAGGGCCCGATACGCCTCGACGAGACCATTCCACTGCTGTTCCGCAACGCTACGATCCACCGGCACAGTGGGGTCCATCCACTCGTTGATCCGGTATTCGACGTCGAAGTACGTTGGTGGACACATCAGAAAGTCACGCGTGGGCGGCATCAGCGGCGCCGTCCTGTTGGCAGACCTCGACGTCATCGTCATCTCGGACCCTCTCACGGCGGACGGTGACGTCAGTATCCGCGCCCAGCGCCGCTCCCGCCACTCAACGCGGCAATCCGGACAGCCTCCTAGCGCAGTGCACACGAGCGTTCGACACCGAACCCCGCCTGCGGGCGCCGCAGAATCCGTGTGCACACAGGTCCTGCCGCGTGCACACGAGAATTCGGCGCTCACCACCCCCGCGGACGTCGCATTCCCCGTGTGCACATACCTTCTGCAGCGCCCACACCGGTATTCGGCACTCAACGCCCCCGCGGACGCCGCATCCCCCCTGTGCACACCGCTTCTGCCTCGTGCACACGGGAGTTCGGCGCTGAATACCCGTGCGGATGCCGCATTTCCCATGTGCACACCTCGTCTGCGTGGTGCATGCCGGCGGTCGCGTGCGCCCCCGAGTCGAGGCCAGCAACACCCGTGCCGACCGGGCAGCGGTCGTGTGCACACAGGTCCTGCCGCGTGCACACCGGTATTCGGCGCGCAATCTGTCTGCGGACGCGGCAGCGGTCGTGTGCACATAGCTGATGCGTGCACGTGGAAGGGTTGCGACGCGCGCAGAGAGGTTCGGCGCGCACCGGACCGCGAGCGAGTGGCACCCCCCCGTGTGCACACGGCTTCTGCCGCGTGCACACCGGTGTTCGGCGCGCAATCTGTCTGCGGACGCGGCAGTGGGCGTGTGCACACCTGCGG
>NZ_JBHXNB010000028.1:0-40631 GCF_042720095.1 Rhodococcus sp. NPDC058505 | reverse complement strand
CTACGCGATGGCCCGTCCTTGCTACGGGACCGACACGCGGCCGATCCTGCAGGTCAGGGTCTCACCCGATTCCCACCACCCCAGGGGACTCTCCCCGACCGTATCGCTGTCGGGGACTGGATCGAGCGGGTCTACAACCGGCGTCGTTGACACTCGGCGATCGAGATGATCGGTCCGGCCGAGTATGAGAAGTAGTTCACTAAGGCGGCAGGAGCCGTCTGACGCTGTGTCCGCTGGGCGGGGCCAACCCCAGGCATCAGCGGCGTGGCTTGGCGAGGTCAACTGCTTCCGGCCCGCGCTGACATGAGCAGGGGCTTCCGGATTGGAGAGTGGATTCGATTCGGTGGGGCGGCCGTCTGTTCCGCCGGGCTGTGTTGTTCGCGGCGCGAACCGTATGGCCGCCAGGCGTCTGAGCTTCCGCGGGGTCGCCAGGTCGCGTTCCGCTGGCAAAGGCTCCGGGTGGTCGATGTAATTGATGCACAACAATATTCGGAATTTAGCCGGACTGGTGAGCTTCGCGTAGCGGATTCGAACGCAATCGACGCGACATCGGCAATCGGATTTTGCGAATCCGCTCCCGCGACCCGCGTTGGCTTCATACGATGCTGCGAAATGCTGGGCGGAATGCCGTATTTCCGGTTTTCCGGGCGACGAGCTGGCGCTCCGGGTGATCGGGTACAGCCGACGCCCAGGTCCGTCGTCGTAAGGATGGTCCGTTGACCCGAACTTTTTCGCAGCGACTCGTTCCCGCCATTGCCTCACTGGCCGCCGCGGGCCTCGTGATCAGTGGGTGCAGCAGCAGTGACGCCGAGACGGGTGGTTCCGCCGCCACCGGCGAGCCGATCCGGGTCGGACAGATCATCCCGATCGAGGCACCGGGCATCTCGGTGGCCAGCCAGGCCGCGGGACTCACGGCGGCGGTTGACGCGTTCAACGCGCGCGGCGGCGTCAACGGGCGCCCGCTCGAACTGATCCAGTGCGATTCCGTCGGCGACCCCAACAAGGAACTCGACTGCGTCGACAAGATGATCGCCGACGGCGTCGTCGCGACCCTCGCGGACTTCACCGCCGCCTCCCCGCAGGCGGTGTCGGAGAAGCTCGCGAGCGCGGGCATCCCCCGGATCGGCATGAACCCCATGAACATCGCCGACTTCACCGCGCCGAACGTGTACACCCCGTTCTCCGGCTCACTGCTGACCCTGTTCGGCACCGTGGACACCCTCGTCGCCAACGGGAAGACGAAGCTGACCCTGATGCGGCCGGACCTCCCGGTCACCGCGATGCTCAACCAGTTCATCGGCCCGTTCGTGCAGTCGAAGGGCGCCGAGATCGTCAACGAGGTCGCCGTCGGTGCAGGCGCCACCGACTACACCCAGTTCGTGGCCGCTGCCGAACGCAACGACGCGCAGGGCGTCATCATGGCGCTGACCGCGACCGAGTCGAACCAGATCGCGGAGGCGTTCAACCAGCTCGGATCGAAGCTCAGCTTCGCGCTCGCCGCGACCGGATTCACCCAGACCGATCTGCAGAACCTCGGCGACTTCGCCACCACCTCCGTCTACACCAGCCCGGTGCCTGCGCCGTCGTCGAGCACCGACGACTTCCCGGGGTTGGTCGACTTCCTGGACGACATGGAGGCATCCGGGGACGCCGACCTCGAACGGTCGGAGCTCAACGGAACCGAGATCTTCTCCTGGCTGTCGGTGCGGGCATTCGGCGAGGTCGCCGAGGGGCTCGACACGATCAGCGCGAACGCGGTGGCCCAGGGCTTCATGAACGCGAAGAATCTCGACATGGCTGGGCTCGTCCCGGCCTGGACCCCGAACGCGACCGAGCCGTTCGGCATCTTCCAACGGGTGTCCAACTCGAAGATGTATCGGATGAGCTTCGACGGTGACGTCGTCGTCACCGACCCGAACCAGTACGACCTGCGTTCCCAGTAGCGCGGACCACCCGATCGGGGAGCGGTGATGACGGAGTTCGTGCAGTTCGCCATTCTCGGGCTCGGCGCCGGAGCGGCCTACGCCCTGCTCGCGCAGGGCGTGGTGCTGGTCTACCGCGGGTCCGGGGTGGTGAACTTCGCGCAGGGTGCGATCGCCATGGTCGCTGCCTACCTATGCGTGGAAACCCTGCAGCGTGACCAGGATTGGCCGATGTGGCTCGCGATCGCCACCGCGGTCGCGGTGGCGGGCGGGATCGGACTGATCTTCCAGCTGACGGTGCTGCGGTGGCTCGCGAACGCGGCCCCCATCGTGCGGCTCGCGGCCACCCTCGGCCTGCTAGTGATCCTGCAGTCGGCGGTTCAGCAGTTCTACGGATCGAAATCCATTCGGGTGCGGGCCTTTCTGCCGAACGACGCCTACCACTGGGGCGGAATCGTCGTGCAGCAGGACCGGCTGATCCTGCTGGGCATCGCGGTTGCCCTGACCGCCCTCTTGTGGGCGGCAACCCGGTTCACCCGGGTTGGGCTGGCGATCACCGCGGCCGCGGAGAACGAGCGAGCGGCCGCGGCGCTGGGCTGGTCGCCACAGCGACTGGCGGCGCTGACCTGGACCGTCGGCGGCGCACTCGCCGGCGTCGCCGGAATCCTCGTCGCCCCCCTGACCGGCCTGACGCCGACCGCGTTCGTCGTGATCGTCACCGTGTTCGCGCTCGCCGCCGCCCTGCTCGGCGGCTTCCGGTCGTTCCCGCTCACCCTCCTCGGGGGACTCGTCCTCGGTGTCGGTGAGAGCCTGGTCGTGCTCTACCAGGACCCGATCCGCGAATTCCTGCACATGCCAACCCTGACGGGGATCAACCGGGCGGTGCCGTTCCTTGTCATCCTGATCGTGCTGGTGGTGCGGGGCAAGGGCCTACCGTTGCGGAGTCACGTCTCGGAACGCCTCCCGCGCCTCGGCTCGGGCGCCGTCCGTTGGCCCGGGCTGGTCGTCGCCGTCGTGATCGCGGTGATCGCGGTCGCGTTCAGCGGCGACTGGTTGCGGTCGCTGACCCTGACCCTGGCCGCGGCGGTGTTCCTGCTGTCGATTGTCGTGGTCACCGGGTACGCGGGCCAGTTGTCGTTGGCGCAGTACACGGTCGGCGGGCTCGGCGCCCTGATCGCCGCCCGACTCGTTGGTCAGGCCGGGTGGTCGCTGATCCCGGCCGCGATCGTCGCGGTGGCCGCCGTCGTTGTGGTTGGCGTGCTGTTCGCCCTGCCGGCACTGCGCACCCGCGGCGTCAACCTCGCCGTCGTCACCCTCGGGCTCGGATTCACCGTTCAGGAAATGGTGTTCGGCAATCCCGCCCTCACCGGGGACAAGCTCGACAACTCCGTCCGGATCCCGAAGTTGACGCTGTTCGGCGTCGATGTCACCGCAACGACCCACCCCGAACGGTGGGCGCTGCTCTGCCTGGCGGTCCTCGTGGTCGTTGGCGTGATCGTTGCGAACCTGCGCCGCTCCCGGACCGGGCGCAGGCTGATCGCGGTCCGCACCAACGAGCGCGCGGCCGCGTCGCTCGGAATCAGCGTGTTCACGGTGAAGATCTATGCCTTCGCGCTGGCCGCCGGAATCGCGGCGGTCGCGGGAATCTTGCTGGGGCTGCGTAATTCGGCGGTGACATACGTCGAGTTCAACGCGTTCGCGTCGATCAACGCGGTGGTCCAGACGGTGACCGGCGGCCTCGGATACGTGATCGGCGGCATAGTCGGGGCCCTGCTCGGGCCCGGCGCGATCGTCAGTAGGGCACTGTCCGACGGATCCGGCAGCGGCGCGCTCGCGACGCTGATCGGGGGCGTCGTCCTGATCGTGATCCTGCTCGTCAACCAGAACGGCATCGCCGACATGCTGACCAGGGTGGGCCGCGCGATCCGTCGACGCCCCCCGATATCGGCGCTGCCCGCACGGTCCACAGGCCCGCAGGCGCGGCAGCTCACCACGGAGGCGGACACGTCGACCGTCCCGGCGGCCCCGCTCACGGTCCGTGGGCTCGGCGTTCGGTTCGGTGGGGTCACCGCCGTCGACGACGTCAACCTGACGGTCCGACCGGGCGAGGTCGTCGGCTTGATCGGGCCCAACGGGGCGGGCAAGACCACGGTCATCGACGCGATCACCGGCTTCGTGGCACCGGCCGCGGGCAGCGTCGCGCTCGGTGCCGACGACATCACCGGATGGTCGACGGCCCGCCGCGCCAGGTGCGGTCTGCGTCGCTCCTTCCAATCCCTCGAACTGTTCGAGGACATCACCGTTGGCGACAACATCCACGCAGGCGCCGATGAGGCGACCCGCACGGGCTGGCTGACCGATCTGATCTGGCCGCGACAACGACCACTATCGGCGACCGCGTCGACCGCGGTCCTCGACTTCGGGCTCGCCGACGACCTGTCCGCGATGCCGGGGGAGCTGCCGTATGGGCGGCGCCGACTCGTCGGGATCGCCCGGGCCGTCGCGTCGGGACCGTCGGTGGTCTTGCTCGATGAACCGGCCGCCGGGCTGGACGATGCCGAGAGTCGTGAACTTGCGCAGTGCATTCGGCGACTGGCCGATGAGCGCGGTGCCGGGGTGCTGCTCGTCGAGCACGACATGGGGCTGGTGATGTCGACGTGCGACCGGATCGTGGTGCTCGAGGCGGGCCGGGTGATCGCCGCGGGCGACCCCGACACGATCATGGCCGACGAACGGGTCCGCGCCGCGTATCTGGGCACCGACGACGAGACAACGGGGGCGCTGCAATGACCACCACCGCAACCGAACGGGCCACCGGGGAAACCGTTCTCGACTGCGCCGGGCTGGACGCCGGGTATGGCGGCGCGGTGGTCTGCCGGGACCTGGACCTTCGGGTGCGGGCCGGTGAGGTCGTCGCGCTGATCGGCGCCAACGGTGCCGGGAAGTCGACGACGATGCTGACCGTCGCGGGCGAACTTGCCCCGCTCGCCGGCACGGTCAGCCTCCTCGGGTCCGATGCCGGGACCTCCCTGGCGACCCGGGCCCGGCGCGGCCTGAGCTACGTCACCGAGGAACGGTCGGTGATCATGGGCCTCACCGCGGCCGAGAACCTGAAGCTCGCAGCCGTGCCCGCCGACGCGGCCTGCGCGATCTTCCCGGAGCTGCGGCCACTGCTCGGCAGGCAGGCCGGCCTGCTCTCCGGTGGCGAGCAACAGATGCTCACCCTGGCCAGGGCGCTCGCCCGAAACCCTCGACTGCTGCTCGCGGATGAACTGTCGCTCGGCCTTGCGCCCCAGATCGTCGCGCGCCTGCTCGCCGTGGTGCGGGCCGCCGCCGACGAACGCGGGGTCGGTGTCCTGCTGGTCGAACAGCACGTGCGTCAGGTGCTGCAGGTCGCGGACCGGGTGTACGTGATGCGACGGGGACGGGTGATCGTCGAGGGGACCGCCGCCGAGATTGCCGCCGATCTCGACACCGTTCGGCGGGCGTACCTGTCCGGGGTCGCCGACGACGAGACACCCACCTGAGCTGGCAACGGCCGATCAGGTGAACCCTTGTACGGTTGGTGCGTCGTATCGGCCTGCCAGGGCGGGCCGCGGATCGAAGAGGGGTGTCGTGGGAGTGGCTGCGAAGTCGTCCGTCGTCCGGGTGCCGAAGGCCGGTGAGCTGGTCGCGGCCAGCCTGCGCCGCCGGATCATCACGGGTGAACTGGAGGTCGGCGACCCGCTGCCCAACGAGGCCGCGCTCATGGAGCAGTTCGGCGTGTCCCGGCCGACCCTGCGGGAGGCGTTCCGCATCCTCGAATCCGAGTCGATCATCACGGTGCTGCGGGGCGCGCATGGCGGTGCCCGGGTCCTCGCGCCGGACTCGGCGGCGGCCGCCCGCTACACCGGGCTGCTGCTGCAGTATCGCGGGGTCCCCCTCGTCGACGTGTACCGGGCTCGGGCGGCGCTGGAGGTGGCCGCGGTCGGGACCCTTGCGGACGGCGCCCACGATGCCGAGCTCGACACCTTCGAGGCGCTGGTGGAGATCGGGGCTGACCTCCTCGACGACGCGGAAGCCTTCTCGCGGCACGACGTCGACGTGCACCAGGCCCTGATCGAGTTGGCGGGAAACCAGACGCTGGCGGTGCTCGCGGGCATGGTGGTGCACATCATCGACGCCCATCACGCGCTGTTCATCGCGTCCCACGGCGGGGCGAACGAGCGGCCCGCCGCCCGCGCCGCGCACCGTGCGTACCTTCGGGTGCTCGGCCTGATGCGGGACGGCGACACGGTCGCGGCGCAGACCTTCTGGCGCAAGCACCTCGACGCGATCGAGACCTACATGATCGGCGACTCCGAGACCACCCTCGTTGAGGTGCTTACCTAAAGCCTCACCGCGGTACCGGGATCACCAGCGGAGGCAGACCCGGCACCTCGACCCGGATCTCGGCGGGCGGGGCCGGTGGCGGTGGCGGCTGTGGCACCACGACCGGCTCGGGTGCAGGCTCGGGCGGGGCAGGAGCGGGGGGAGGCGGCGGCTCCGGCGCGGGGGGAGGCGCAGGCGCTGGCACTTCCGCGGCCGCGCGCCGCGGCGCCTGCTCGACCGGAGCGGCCTGAACCGGCGCGGGTGCCGGGGCCGGGGCCGCGGGCGGGATTGTCGGTGCCGGAGTCGGGCCAGGGGGACCGGATCCGACCGGGACCGTGGTCAGCGCGCCGGTGGCGATGTCCACCACCGACACCATGCCCATCGCATCGAGCGACGGCCGCACCACCAGGATCCGATCGGGGTCGAACCCGGGCCAGGGTACGACGTTCGGGGTGGGTTTCACATCCGAGGTGGGGGTGCTCAGCGGTGTCCCGTTCGCGCACCGGACCCGCGGGATCCCGTGGTCGTCGATCAGGACAATCGTCCCCGCCTCGAGCACCGCGTCCCGCGCGGTGGTGCGTCCGTCGTCGAACCCGTGGCCGGTGACCCGCGTGTCCGCCCGAAGCAGCACCGGCGTCAGGGCGTCCACGTAGCCGCGCACGTCCGAGACGCCCTGCACCTCGGACCAGGCCGCCAGCTTCACCGGATCGCGTTCGAGGTCGTCGACGAGTCGTGCACTGTCGCACAACGGGCGCTCCAGGCTCCCGCCGTAGAGCCCGCCGCGGTCGCCGGTCACCACCGGCGTGGTGTCGGCGGGTAGTTCGCTGCCCGGCGGGCCGGGTGGGACGATCGTCGGCGTCTGCGGTGGCAGCAGGACATCGGTCCACGGAAGCTCGCCGTCCTGGATGGTGGTGAGCAGGGCGACCGGCTCCGGGTCGGTGCCGCGCTGGGAACATCCGGTCGCGGCGACGGCGACGCACGCGACCGCGGCGAACCGGACCGGCCACCCCTGGTGGGAGCCGGTGGTTGCGACGGTGCGGTGGCGGGCCCGGTGAGCGGCCCGCCCGCCATTGTCGGGGGCCACCCGGCCAGCGTAGGCGCTCCGGTGGCGGGGTGCCCGTTGACCGCGCCGGGTCCGCGGGTCGGAGTCGTCGATCCGCTCGCCGGGGGCATGCGCGGTCCGGTCGACCTGCGCTACCGCGCGGAGCCCGCGCCCACCTCGACCCGGGCCGAAGCGGTGGGCTCGCGCTCCGGGGCCCGGCGCGGGATAAAGAACGCGACGAGCAGCGCGATGACGGCCGCGCTGCCGCCGATCAGGAAGGTCACCACGAACGCCTCCCTGGTCGGCACCTCGACCGGCCCGTGCTGCTGCGTCATCGAGGTGAGCACGACGGTCATCGCCGCGGCAGCGAACGACGTTCCGACCAGACGCATCAACGAGTTCAGTCCGTTGGCCGCGCCGGTCTCGCGGATCGGGACGGCACCCATGATCAGCGCGGGCATCGCCGCGTACGCGATGCCGATGCCCGCGCCGATGATGGTGGAGACGACCGCGAGCTGCCAGATCGAGTTCATCGCGACGGCACCGATCAGATACCCGGCGGCGATGACCGTGGTGCCGACCATCAACGTGACCCGGGGGCCGTGGCGTCGGGTCAGGCGTGCGGAGACCGGGGAGAGCATCATCATCACGATGCCTGCCGGTGCCATGCACAGGCTGGCGGCCACCATCGACCGGCCCAACCCGTATCCGGTCTCCGGCGGTGCCTGCAGGAGCTGCGGCACCGTCAACGAGGTGGCGTACATGGCGAATCCGGTGAGGACCGAGGCACCGTTGGTCAACAGCACGGTCGCGGACGCGGACACCCGAAGGTCGACGAGCGGGTCGGTGGTCCGCAGTTCGATCGTGCCCCACATCAGGAAGATCACGATCGACGCGCCGAGCAGCCCGAGCGTGAGCGGGCTCGTCCACCCCCACTGCGCCCCCTTCGTCAGGGCGAGCAGCAGGGCGACCAGGCCACCGGCAAGGCCGATCGCGCCGGGGTAGTCGAAACGTCCCGGCGTCCGGACGGCGGACTCGGGCACCAGCACCGCGACCGAGATCGCCACCAGCGCACCGAGGATCGCCGCCGCCCAGAACAGGGCGTGCCAGCTGTAGCTCTGCGCGGTCCAGGCCGCGACGGGCAACCCGATCGCGCCACCGACCCCCATCGTCGAGCTCATCACCGAGATGGCCGAGGCGACGCGCTCCCGCGACAATTCGTCGCGCAGGATGCTGATGCCGAGCGGGATGGCGCCGGTCGCGGCTCCCTGCAGTGCCCGTCCGATGATCACCGGGGTCACGGTGCTGCTCAGCGCGCACACCACCGACCCAACGACCAGAAAGGCCATGGAAATCAGGATCATTCGCCGCTTGCCGACCATGTCGCCGAGTCGCCCCGCGATCGGGGTGACGACGGCGGCGGCGAGCAGCGTCGAGGTGACCACCCAGGAGGCGGTCGCCGAGGAGGTGTTCAGCAGGTCGGGCAGCGCGTGAATCAGCGGAACGACGAGGGTCTGCATCAGCGACACGACGATGCCCGCGAACGCCAGCGTCGGAAGGATGAGGCCTGCCCGGGAATCGGGTCGGGCGGCAGGGGGATCGACGAGGGTCACGGGTCTCTCTCTGTGCGTTCGTCGCGGCAGGAACGAACGCCCCCCGCGTTGCATGTGCACCGTACACACCGTCAACCGTCAGACCGCTGCGCTGGTCCGGTCCGGCCTTGCCGAGAAGATTCCGGACCCGGACGGGGGCACGGCGCGTCGGCTGCGGCCGACCCCAACCGGCCTCGCCGCGTTGCGCCGCGACCGCACCAGGAACATCACCGGCATCGACGATCTCGTCGGCGGCTGGACCGATGCGGACCGCACCGACCTCGTCGCGCTGTTGCGGCGGCTGAACGAGGAGATCGAACGGCGTCAGGGCGTGCACTGGCCGCGGACCTGACCGCGACCGGCCGGAGTCGGCTCGCCCCGTCGGCGGCCGATGCTCTTGTACCGTGGCGTCCGGCCGAGGCCTCGGCCCGTAGCGGACACCGAGTGGGGAGTGGAACACATGGGCATCAACGACGGACGCGTGGTGATCGTGACCGGTGCGGCGGGCGGAATCGGCCGCGAGCACGCACTCGAATTCGCGAGGCAGGGCGCGAAGGTCGTCGTCAACGATCTCGGCCCGGCGGAGGCCGTTGTCGAGGAGATCAGGGCGATGGGCGGTGAGGCCGTCGCCAACAAGGACGACATCTCCGACTTCGACGGTGCTGGCAGTCTGGTGCGGACCGCGATCGAGGAGTTCGGCACCCTGCACGTGCTCGTCAACAATGCGGGCATCCTGCGGGACAAGATGTTCGTCAATATGACCGTCGACCAGTGGGACGACGTCATGCGCGTGCACCTGCGCGGCACCTTCGCCCCGTCGCAGCACGCCGCCTCGTACTGGCGGCAGCAGAGCAAGGCGGGGACGCCGGTCGCGCACCCGCGGATCATCAATACCTCGTCGCCGTCGGGGCTGTACGGCAACCTGGGCCAGACCAACTACGGCGCCGCGAAGGCGGGCATCGCCGCGTTCACCGTGATCCTCGCCGACGAACTCGCCCGGCTCGGCGTCACGGTCAACGCGATCGCCCCCACCGCCCTGACCCAGATGACCGCGGGGCTCGACGGATTCGTCGCCGCGGCCGAGGCGGAGAAGGAGCGGACCGGATTCGACGCGGCAGCGCCGGGGAACATCTCGCCGACCGTCGTGTGGCTCGGATCCCCGGAGGCGGACGGCGTCACCGGTCGGATCTTCAACGTGCACGGCGGTTCGATCAGCGTCGCCGAGACGTGGGTCGCGGGTCCCGGCGTCTCGAAGAACGAGCGCTGGGATCCGGCCGAGCTCGGCGAGATCATTCCGGCGCTCGTCGCGCAGGCCCGCCCGAACTCGACCATGGCGGGCAACCCCCGCTCCTGACCGACCCGCCACCGTTGAACGGGGGTTCATGTGTCATTCGCTCGACGTGGGTGGCACATGAACCCCCGTTCAACGTGTGTGCCCGAGTAGGTTCAGCGCAAACTGTGCGTACTCGGCGGCGATCTGTTCGGGTGTCACCGGTCCGTCCGCGCGGAACCACTGCGGCAGCGACGTGCACATCGTCGCGATGGCCCGGCCCGCGTCGCGTGGATGGGCGGTGGTCAGGCCGCCGTCCCGGACGGCCGCATCGATCTGCTCGTCGAGGAGATACTGAATTTGGTTGCGGGACTCGGTGATTCGGATCCGGTCCGGGTCTTCGATGCTCCGCATCTCGCTGGCGCCGATGAACGCGAGGGACCGCCGGTGGGTGTGGAAAAGGGCGAGGGCCTCCACGATCAGGGCGACCCGCTCCGTCGCGGTACCGCCCTCGGCGCTGGCCGCGCGGACCCGCCAATGCAACTCGTCCATCGTCAGGTCGAGGGCGCGCACCAGCAGCGCCTGTTTGTCCCGGTAGTGGTGGTAGACGCCGGGGACGCTCATGCCGGCCCGCCGTGCGAGGGAGCGGACGGTCGCGCCGTGATAGCCGGTCTCGACGAATGCGTCGATGGCCGCCGCGAGCACGGGGTCGATCCGTAGCGGCGGAAAGACCCGCCACTGCTCGCCGGCCGGGGCCGTCGCCCGCTCGGCGCCCGGCGCTCGACGCGGGGCCGGGCCGACGTCGGTGGCGGCACCGCGCGGAGCATCCGCCCCGGGGTGCTCGCCGACCAGCCTGGCCACCGACGTCCCGAGGGCGTCGGCGATCGCGCGGATCCGGTCGACGCTGACCCCCGTCCGACCGTTCTCGATGGCGCTGATCGTGGCGGCGCTGACACCGAGCCGGCGCGCCAGCTCGCGGACCGACAGGCCGCGCTCGAGGCGGGCGGCCCGGATCAGCTCGGCCGGCGTGATCGGTGTCTCGCCCACCGGCAACCTCCTCGTTCTCGTTCGATCATCGGAGATATTCAGAATTACTGAACACTACTGATGCTATCAGGGAATCTGAACGGGCCAGCGCGGCGCGACCACCAGGAACATGGCAGGGCTTGACCGAATCTGGGCCGTTGTGACACCTTGATCGGCAAGCCGAGCGATCGCTCGGATTCCGGACCGATCGAGGAGGGTTGCTCGTGGCGATCGATCTGACCCACGCGCCCGACGTGCAGGCGCTCGTTGAGCGCACCCGTGCGTTCACCCGCGACCACATCCTGCCCATCGAGGACAAGCACGGCGGCGACATCACGGCCGCGGGTGGCGACGCGATCCGGGCGACGATGCAGCAGGCGGCGAGGGACGCGGGCGTGTTCGCGCCGCACGCGCCGATCGAGTTCGGTGGCCACGGCCTGAGCATGTCGGACCGGGCGCCGGTGTTCGAGGAAGCCGGCTACTCCCTGTTCGGGCCGACCGCCCTGAACATCGCCGCCCCCGACGAGGGCAACGTGCACATGCTCGCGCACATCGCCGACCCGGAGCAGCGGGAGCAGTACCTCGCCCCACTCGCCCGCGGCGACGTCCGGTCCGCATTCGCGATGACCGAGCCTGCGCCCGGCGCTGGCTCGGATCCATCGGCACTGACCACCCGGGCCGACAGGTCCGACGGCGGCTGGCGAATCAACGGCCACAAGTGGTTCATCACCGGAGCCGACGGTGCCGGCTTCTTCATCATCTTCGCCCGCACCGCCGGTGAGCCCGGTGACCGTGGCGGTGCCACGATGTTCCTTGCCCCCGCCGACACGGCGGGGATCCGGGTCGGGCGACACATCGACACGCTGGACACGTCGATGCTCGGCGGGCACTGCGAGGTTGCCTTCGAGGACGTCTTCGTCCCGGATTCCGCGGTCCTCGGCGAGGTGGACCGCGGCTTCGAGTACGCGCAGGTCCGACTCGGCCCGGCGCGGATGACGCACGTAATGCGGTGGCTCGGCGCCGCCCGCCGCGGCCACGACGTCGCGGTCGATTACGTCGCGCGGCGGGAGGGGTTCGGCGCCAGGATCGGTGATCTCGGGATGGTGCAGCAGATGGTGGCGGACAACGAGATCGACATCGCCGCGACGCGGGCACTGCTCACCCGCGCCTGCTGGGAACTCGACCAGGGTGACAGGGCGGCGAACGCGACCGCCATCGCCAAGACCTATGCGGCCGAGGCGATCTTCCGGATCGTCGACCGCAGCATTCAGATGTGCGGTGGCATGGGGGTGTCCGCGGACCTGCCGCTCGCACGGCTGTCCCGTGAGGTGCGCCCCTTCCGGGTGTACGACGGTCCGTCCGAGGTGCACCGCTGGGCGCTGGCCAAGCGGGTCGTCGGCGCAGCGAAGCGCGCCGGATTGGAGTCGCGATGAGTCTTCCAGGCATGAATGTCACCGCACTGCAGCGGTTTCTGGTTGACAGCGGTGTCGACGTCGTCGGGGACCTGACGGTCGACCTGGTCAGTGGGGGGCGTTCGAACCTCACCTTCAGGGCGTCCGACGGTCGCAGCACCTGGATCGTGCGGCGCCCACCGACCAGCGGGTTGACCCCGTCCGCGCACGACATGGCGCGGGAGTTCCGGGTGACCCGGGCACTGCAGGACTCCGCGGTTCCGGTGGCCCGCACCGTGGCGTTCGACGAGTCGGGCACGGCCCTCGGTGCGCAGATGACGGTGGTCGAGTTCGTCGACGGGCGCGTCATCCGAGACCAGGACGATCTCGATACGCTGTCCGACACCGAGGTTCGCGGCTCGACGCATGCCCTGGTCCGGGTGCTCGCCGATCTGCACGCGGTGGACCACCGGTCCGTCGGACTCGGCGAGTTCGGTCGCCCGGACGGGTTCGTCGCGCGCCAGGTCGCACTGTGGGCCGGGCAGTGGGAGCGGGTCAAGACCCGCGAACTTCCCGACGTCGCGGTACTGCACGCCAAGCTCGCCGAGGCGATCCCGGCCACCACCGCCGCGTCGATCGTGCACGGCGACTTCCGGATCGACAACACCATCCTCGACACCGAGGACGCGACGAGCATCCGTGCGGTCGTGGACTGGGAGATGTCCACCCTCGGTGATCCGCTGACCGACGCCGCGCTGATGTGCGTCTACCGGGCACCGGTTTTCGACCTGGTGCTCGGCTCCCGCGCGGCCTGGACCAGTCCGCGGCTGCCCAGCGCCGACGATCTCGCGCAGATCTACGCGACCGCCTCGGGACGCGACCTCGGCGACTGGAACTTCTATCTGGCGCTCGCGAATTTCAAGCTCGGCGTCATCGGCGAGGGCATCACACACCGGGCCAGGCAGGGGTCGGACGCGGGGGGCGGCGCGATGCGCGCTGCCGAGGCGACCGGTGAGTTCATGGCCGCCGGGCTGCGCGCCCTCGCCGGGGTGTCGGCGTGAGCGCCCCGACCGCGCTTGTCACCGGTGCCTCCCGGGGGATCGGCCTCGGGATCGCGACTCGACTTGCCTCCCAGGGCTATTCGCTGTCGATCAGTGCCCGCGACGAGCAACGCCTTGACGAGGTGGCGGCGGGCCTGCGGGCGGCGGGGGCGCCGCGGGTGCTCGCGGTGGCGGGCGACATGGCGGACCCGACGGCGATCGAGCGGCTCACCGCTCGGCATGCCGAGGAGCTGGGGCCGATGAAGGCGTTGATCGTCAACGCTGGTGTCGGAACGGCGGGCACCGTCGCGGACTTCCCGATGCGACGCTTCGACAAGACCCTGGACGTCAACCTGCGGGCGCCGTTCCTGCTCCTGCAGCAGTGCCTGCCGCTGCTGCGGGCGGGTGCGACCGCCGACCCGGGGCGGGGTGCGAAGGTGATCGCGCTGTCGTCGATCACCGGGGTCTACGCCGAATCGGGCCTCGCCGTCTACGGCGCGACGAAGGCCGCGCTGATCTCGCTGGTGGCAACGCTGAATGCGGAGGAGTCCGGCAACGGGGTCAGCGCGACGGCGATCTCGCCCGCGTACGTCGACACCGACATGAGCGCGTGGATCCGTGACCGGATTCCGGCCGAGGAGATGATCGAGGTCGACGACATCGTGGAGCTGGTCGACTCCCTGCTGCGGTTGTCGGCGCGTGCGGTGGTGCCGAACCTGGTGGTCACGCGCGCCGGGACGGACGGGCTCCGGGCCTGAACCGGGCACGTGCGCGACGGCTGTTCGCGGGGTTTGGCTAATCGCCAGACAACTGCCGCTTGATGAGGCCGGGTCACGATCTGTGACCCGGCCACAATCATTCTGTTACCAGGTAGGATTGTCCGGTTTGCTGCCGGTTATCGAGCGTGACCTGGGGGAACGAGAGGTCGGGGCGGGTTGGACGCCGGACCGTGTGCGGTTCTGACGCACCCGAACGGCACTGAGTTGGACGCTTGTCGAAGGAAGTTCCCAAACCGCCTCGCCGGGTGTGGTGAACGCGGTAAGTTGCCTCGTGCAATGGGAGCAACCGCACCCATCGTGGATAGGTAAGGCCGCCACATCAGGCGGGGTGATTGTCTTTCGGGAGGGCGATCTGTGAGCACACTATGGAGCGTCGGACACCATGTGCTGTGTTCCACCACCATCGCGAACACGTGGCAGAACGCCGGCCTTCGCGTCGGACGGTCGCTGTCCGGCCCGGCGCTGCCGTGCGGTGTACCCGGTCGGGGACCCTCCCGCTGACAGCAGTGGTTTCGCGCGGGTGGCGCGCGCCTTGAGCCGAATTCGGCTTCCTTAAGACAAATTCCATTCGGTTCGCCATGTCTGTCCGGGCGCGAGCTATGCCCGATTCGCGGGTCGCGCTGTTCGAACGGCTGGGGAACTTGCGACGCATTCCGGAATCAGGGGTACATCGTTGACTGCCATCGACGGATTCGACAGCACCGACTTCGACCGAACGGTCCAGACCGACGGGGTCGAACAGTTCGACGTCTTTCCCCTGTCGCCGGCGCAGCTGGGGATGTGGTACGCCCAGCACCTCGACCCCGAGGTCCCGATCAACATCGCCCAGTACGTCGATCTGCGTGGCGACGTCGATTTCGACGTCCTCGAGCGGGCCAGCCGGGTCGCATCGACGGAGTTCGGGTCCGGGTGGCTTCGGCTCCTCGAACGCGACGGTCAGCCCTGCCAGATGGTCGACCTCACCATCGACGACTCCATGATCAACCGGGACTTCCGTGCTGAATCCGATCCGGTTGCCGCAGCCAACGCGTGGATGCTCGAGGACTACAGCGCTCCGCTCGACCTCCTCGCGGACCGACTGATCCTCGCTGCCGTGCTCCGCGTCGAGGACAACCGCTACTTCTGGTACTCGCGCTGCCACCACATCATCCTCGACGGCTTCGGGGCAATGAACTTCATGACCCGGGTCGCCGAGCTCTACACCGCCGCGATCGAGGGTCGCGAACCGGAACCCTTCACGACGGTCGACCTGCGCGCACTGTACGAATCCGATGCCGCCTACCGGGAGAGCCCCCGATTCACCGCCGACGGCGAGTACTGGGCCGAGCGGATCGCCGGGCTGGAGCAGGGCACCAGCCTCAGCGGTCGCACCGCGGCGCCGTCCGCGGTCAACCGGATCACCAGCGCGGCATTGTCCGACGGCGTCGCCCGCCGCCTCGAAGCGGTGGTCGCGGAGCAGAACTCCTCGCCCGCAGGCATGCTGATCGCGGCATTCGCGAGCTACCTCGCGCAGATCTCCGGCACCGAGGACGTCGTCCTCACCCTGCCCGTCACCGCGCGCACCACCGCGGCGGCCCGCAGGTCGGGCGGCATGATGTCCAACGTGCTTCCGCTGCGGCTGCGGGTCGGCGCGGACACCACGGTTGCCGAACTGCTCAAGCAGGTGCAGGTCGCCGTCTCGGGGGCACTGCGGCGTCAGCGGTACCGGTACGAGGACATCCGCCGCGGCGCCGCGGCGGGCACCGCGCACCGCGACCTGCTCGGTCCGCTCGTGAACATCATGCTGTTCCACAACGAGGTGTCGCTCGGCTCGATCGTCGGCGAGTACAACGTCCTCTCCACCGGCATCATCGAGGACCTGGGCGTCAACTTCTATCAGAGCGTCGGCGGCACCCGCACCCACATCGATTTCGAGTCCAACCCCAACCTCTACACCGACCAGGAAGCGCAGCAGCAGCATTCGCGATTCCTGGACTTCTTCGACCGGTTCGTGCGCGCGGACGCCCAGACACCGGTGTGGTCGTTGACCGCGGCCACCGCGGCCGAGCTCGACCTGGTGGTGTCGGGGTGGAATGACACCGCTGCCGATCTTGGGTCGGGGACGTTGGTGGAGTTGTTTGAGGTGCAGGCGGCGGCCACGCCGGGTGCGGTGGCGGTGGTGTTTGAGGGTGAGTCGCTGTCGTATGGCGAGTTTGCGTCGCGGGTGCATCGTTTGGCGCGGTATTTGTTGTCGGTGGGTGTGGGGCCGGAGTCGTTGGTTGCGGTGGCGATGCGCCGGTCGGTGGAGATGATCGTCGGGATCTATGCGGTGCAGGCTGCTGGTGCGGGGTATGTGCCGGTGGATCCGGATCAGCCGGCGGACCGGGTTGGGCACATCCTGGATTCTGCGGATCCGGTGGTGGTGTTGTCGACGGTGCGCGATGGCTTCGAGGCGGGGGTGAGGTCTGTCCTGTTGGTGGACGGGCTCGACCTTGCTGGTGTTTCGGATGCGCCGATTGCGGATGTTGAGCGGGTTCGGCCGTTGCGTCCGGAGAATGCGGCGTATGTGATTTTCACGTCGGGGTCGACGGGTCGGCCGAAGGGTGTGGCGGTGAGCCATCGTGCGGTGGTGAATCAGGTGGCGTGGATGGCGTCGCGGTATGGGTTCGGTGCGGATGACGTCGTCCTGCAGAAGACGCCGTTGACGTTTGATGTGTCGGTGTGGGAGTTGTTTGTTCCGTTGGTGACTGGTGGTCGGGTGCATGTTGCGCGGCCGGATGGTCATCGGGATCCGGAGTATTTGGCTGCGGTGATTGCGGAGCGGGGGATTACGGCGACGTCGTTTGTGCCGTCGATGTTGTCGGTGTTCGTTGATTATCTGCAGGGCGTGTGCGGTTCGGCGGATGTGGCGTTGCGGCAGGTGTTTGCGGCGGGGGAGGCGTTGCCTGCGGTGACGGCGTCGCGTTTCACCTCTGTCAGTGGTGCGCAATTGCACAATTTGTATGGCCCGACGGAGGCTGCGGTGCATTCGACGCATCGTTGGGTGGATGGGACCGAGGTGGTGTCGGTGCCGATGGGTGTGCCGGTGCCGAATACGCAGGTGTTTGTGTTGGATGGTCGGTTGCGGCCGGTGCCGGTGGGTGTGGCGGGTGAGTTGTATCTGTCGGGTGTGCAGTTGGCGCGGGGTTATCACGGTCGGGTGGATTTGACGGCGGATCGGTTTGTGGCGAATCCGTTCCGGGTCGGGGAGCGGATGTACCGGACGGGTGATCTGGTGGTGTGGGCCGCTGCTGGTGAGTTGGAGTACATCGGTCGTACGGATTTTCAGGTGAAGTTGCGTGGGCAGCGGATTGAGTTGGGCGAGATCGAGGCGGTACTGAACGGCCTGCCCGGGGTATCACAGAGTGTCGTGGTCGTGCGCGGCGATTCCGCCGCCGGTGAGCACCTCGTCGGGTATGCCGTGCCCACCGCCGGCGCGGTGCTCGATGTCGACGAGCTGCGGTCCGCGGTCGGGTCGGTGTTGCCGTCGTACATGGTGCCGTCGGTGGTGATGGCGCTCGAGGCGTTCCCGCTCAATGCCAGCGGCAAGCTGGACCGGACGGCGCTCCCGGTGCCCGACGTCACCGCGGGCGGACGGGCGTTCCGCGCCCCCCGAACCCCGGCGGAGGAGGTCGTCGCCGCCGTCTACGCAGACGTCCTCGGTGTCGGTCAGGTCGGGCTCGACGACGACTTCTTCGAGTTGGGTGGCAACTCCCTCAACGCGAACCAGGTGGTGGCCAGGATCGGGGCCGCGTTCGGGATCCGGTTGGGGGTGCGCGCGCTGTTCGAGGCGCCCACCGTCGCCGCCATCACCGACCGTGCCGAGCGGGCGGGTTCGCGGGGGGAGCAGCGACCCCACCTGACGGGCCGAATCCGACCCGATCGCATCCCACTATCCCTTGCGCAGCAACGCATGTGGTTCCTCAACCAGTACGACACGGCCGCGGCAACGTACAACCTTCCGCTGGTCGTGCGGCTCGCAGGCCGCACCGACACCGCTGCGCTGCGCGCGGCACTGCTCGACGTCGTCGGCAGGCACGAGTCGCTGCGCACCGTGTTCCCCGAGTCCGCGGACGGCGTCCACCAGGTGGTCCTACCCGCCGACGAGGTGGATCTCGACCTGTCCGTGCGGGTCGTGCCCGACGCGGATCTGGCGACCGCGCTGACGGAGTTCGCCGCCGCCGGATTCGATGTGGCCGAGGAGATCCCGTTCCGGGTGCGCATCCTCGCGATCGGTGCCGACGAGCTTGCCGTTGCGCTCGTTCTGCATCACATCGCCGCGGACGGCATGTCCTGGGCGGTCCTCGCCCGCGACGTGATGACCGCATACACCGCCCGGGCCGGCGGCACCCTGCCCGAGTGGCCGCCGCTGCGGGTGCAGTATGCCGACTACGCGCTGTGGCAGCGGGAAGTGCTCGGCGACGAGAACGATCCGACCTCGGTGTCCGCAGGCCAGATCGACTACTGGCGCGGCGCGTTGGCGGGGATTCCCGACCAGCTGGACCTGCCCGCGGATCGTCTGCGGCCCGCGGTGCAGTCCTTCCGCGGCGGCCGGGTCGGGTTCACGATCGACGAGGACGTCACGGAAGCGTTGGCCGCGCTCGCGCGCGCGCACGGGGTCACGCCGTTCATGGTCGTGCACGCGGCGCTGGGTGTGCTGCTGTCCCGGCTGAGCGGGACCAGCGACATCGCCATCGGCACCCCGGTCGCGGGACGCGGCGAGCAGGCGCTCGACGATGTGATCGGGATGTTCGTCAACACCCTGGTGCTGCGCACCCAGGTCGACCCGGGGTCGTCGTTCACCGATCTGCTGTCCCATGTCCGGGACACCGACCTGTCGGCGTTCTCCCATGCCGACGTGCCGTTCGAGCGGCTCGTCCAGGTGCTCAACCCTGCCCGGTCCACCTCCCGCCACCCGCTGTTCCAGGTGGTGCTGTCCTTCGAGAACATGGGCGAGACCACCCTCGAACTGCCCGGGCTGTCGGTCACGGCCGGGGAGGTCCAGGTCGATGTCTCCAAGTTCGACCTGCAGCTGACGCTGCGCGAGGCCACCGACTCCGGGGTCATGCCCGCCGAATTCGTGTACGCCACCGACCTGTTCGACGAGGCGACGGTCATCGGATTCGCGGAGCGGTTCACCCGGATTCTTTCTGCGGTGCTCCGCGATCCGACCCGCCCGGTCGGCGACATTGAGATCCTGTCCGCCGCCGAGCGCACCGACCTGCTGCAGCGCGTCGACCCGCGGACCGGGCTGCGACCCGGCGGCCCGGCCGCCGGCACCGACCCGCGACTGCTGCCCGACCTCCTCGCCGCGGCAGCGGCCCGCGACCCCGAGGCCACCGCACTGGTCAGCGAGGACGGGTCCCTGACCTACCGGGAACTGGACGAACGCTCGTCGCGACTGGCCCGACTGCTGATCTCCCGCGGCGTCGGTCCGGAAACGACGGTGGCACTGGCCATTCGACGGTCCCTGCGATCGATTCTGTCGGTGTGGGCGGTCGCGAAGGCCGGTGCCGCCTTCGTGCCGGTCGATCCGACCTATCCGCAGGACCGGATCATGCACATGGTCACCGACTCCGGCGCGGTGCTCGGTGTCAGCTGCACCGACGAGATCGCGGACCTGCCGCCGTCGGTCGAATGGCTCGCGCTCGACCGGGCCGAAGAGTCGGCGTCAGCGCTGTCCGGCTCCCCGGTGACCGATGCGGACCGGATCCGGCCGCTGCGGATCGACCACCCCGCATACCTCATCTACACCTCCGGCTCCACCGGACTGCCCAAGGGCGTCGTCGTCACCCACGCGGGCATCGCGAACGTGCGTGACCACCAGCGCGAGGACTACCGGATCGTCCCCGGGGCACGGACGCTGCACGTCGCGTCCCCGAGCTTCGACGTCGCGTTTTATGAACTGATCGTCGCCTTCGGCGTCGGGGCCACCATGGTCATCGCACCGCCGACCGTGTGGGGCGGACCCGAGCTGACGGAACTGCTGCGCCGGGAACGGGTCTCGCACGTCGTCATCACCCCGGGTGCGCTGGCGACCGTCGACCCGGAACCCCTCGACGAGCTGGGCGTCGTCGTGGTGTGCGGCGAGGCGTGCCCGCCGGAACTGATGGCCGCCTGGTCGGTCGGTCGACGGTTCGTCAACGCGTACGGGCCGACCGAGAGCACCGTCGTCGCCAGCTGCACCGATGCGCTGGCGCCGGGCGAGCACATCACCATCGGCCACCCCACCGCCGGGATCCGGAACGCCATCCTCGACCACCGGCTCAACCCCGTCCCCGTCGGTGTGGTCGGGGAGCTGTACCTGTCCGGCCCCGGCCTGGCCCGCGGCTACCGCGGGCGGGCGGGTCTCACGGCGGAGCGGTTCGTCGCGGACCCGTTCGGCGGCGTGGGCCAGCGGATGTACCGCACCGGCGACGTCGCTCGCTGGACCGAGAACGGCGAGGTCGACTATCTCGGCCGGTCCGACTTCCAGGTGAAGGTGCGCGGCTTCCGCATCGAACTGGGCGAGATCGACGCGGCGCTCGCCGCCCGTCCCGGCATCGACTTCGCGGTAACCCTCGGTCACGAGGGGGCAGGCGGGCACACCGCCCTGGTCGCCTACGTGCTTGCCGCGCCCGGCGCCGCCATCGACGTGGCCGAACTCAAGGCCGCGCTCGGTGAGCGGCTGCCCTCCCACATGGTGCCCGCCGCGATCATGGTGATCGACGAGATTCCCCGGACGCCGGTCGGGAAGCTGGACCGGAAGTCGTTGCCCGCACCGGTGTTCGAGGCGCGCGCGTATCGGGCGCCGTCGACCCCGGTGGAGAAGACCGTCGCTGGCACCTTCGCGGACGTGCTCGGCGTCGACCGGGTGGGACTCGACGACGACTTCTTCGACCTCGGCGGCAACTCCCTGATCGCCACCCAGGTGGTGGCCCGGCTCGGTGTCGCCCTCGACGTCACCGTCCCGGTGCGGATCCTGTTCGAGGCGCCCACCGTCGCCGCGCTCGCCGGCTGGGCGGCCGACCACGTGGGGAGCGGTGCCCGCCCCGCGCTGACCGCGACGGACCGGCCTGCGTCCATCCCGCTGTCGCTGGCGCAGCAGCGGATGTGGTTCCTCAACCGGTTCGACAGCAACGCCACCGTCTATCACCTCCCGATGGTGATGCGGTTGTCGGGAACCCTGGACGTCGATGCCCTGCAGGCCGCGGTCGTGGACGTGCTCACCCGGCACGAGTCGCTCCGCACGGTGTTCCCCGAAACCGAGCTCGGTGCCGTGCAGGTGGTGCTCGACCCGGCCGACGTGCCGACGAAACTCGATCGAATCGCTTGCAGTGCAGCCGAACTCGATGACATCCTCGTCGACTTCGCCTCGACCGGATTCGATGTGCGAACCCAGATCCCGGTGCGCGCACGGCTCGTCGAACTCGGCACGGACGAACACGTCCTCGCCGTAGTCGTCCACCACATCAGCGCGGACGGCTGGTCGATGGCGCCGTTGGCCCGCGACGTGATGCTCGCGTACACCGCGCGCACCGCGGGCGCCGCCCCCGACTGGTCCCCGCTCGAGGTGCAGTACCCGGACTACAGCCTGTGGCAACGTGCGGTGCTCGGCTCCGAGGACGACCCGGATTCGCTGATCTCCCAGCAGGTCGGCTTCTGGCGGGACGCGCTGCACGGGCTGCCCGACCAGCTGGCGCTCCCCACCGACCGGCCGCGGCCCGCGGTCGCGTCCCATCGCGGGGCCACCCACCGCATCGAGATCGGCACGGACCGGTACACCCGGCTCGAGTCCCTGTCCCGCGAACACCACACCACCATGTTCATGGTGCTGCACGCGGCGCTGTCGGTGCTGTTCGCCCGACTCAGCGGCACCAGCGACATCGCCATCGGCACACCGGTCGCGGGCCGGGGTGAACGCGCCCTCGACGACGTGATCGGGATGTTCGTGAACACGCTGGTGCTGCGCACCGACGTCGACGCGGCGCTGCCGTTCGCGGAGCTGCTGGCCCGCACCCGGGACGCCGACATTGCGGCGTTCGGCAACGCCGACGTGCCCTTCGAGCGGCTCGTCGAGGTGATCGATCCGGCACGCTCGCAGGCGCGCCACCCGCTGTTCCAGGTGATGCTCGCGTTCCAGAACATCGGAACCGCCCGGCTCGAACTGCCCGGGCTGCGCGTCGAACAGGTGGAGTACGACGAACAGATCGCGAAGTTCGATCTGCACGTCACCGTCACCGAATCGGCCGCCGGCGGCGCGGCCGACGGGCTTGTCGCGGACTTCACCTACGCCACCGACCTTTTCGATGCGGAGACCATCGCGAACCTGGGTGCGCGGCTGACCCGGATCATCGACGCCGTTGTCGCGGATCCGGCGGTGCTAGTCGGGGACATCGAGTTGCTCGACGCCGACGAGCGTGCGCTGGTGGTGTCGGGGTGGAATGACACCGCTGCCGATCTTGGGTCGGGGACGTTGGTGGAGTTGTTTGAGGTGCAGGCGGCGGCCACGCCGGGTGCGGTGGCGGTGGTGTTTGAGGGTGAGTCGCTGTCGTATGGCGAGTTTGCGTCGCGGGTGCATCGTTTGGCGCGGTATTTGTTGTCGGTGGGTGTGGGGCCGGAGTCGTTGGTTGCGGTGGCGATGCGCCGGTCGGTGGAGATGATCGTCGGGATCTATGCGGTGCAGGCTGCTGGTGCGGGGTATGTGCCGGTGGATCCGGATCAGCCGGCGGACCGGGTTGGGCACATCCTGGATTCTGCGGATCCGGTGGTGGTGTTGTCGACGGTGCGCGATGGCTTCGAGGCGGGGGTGAGGTCTGTCCTGTTGGTGGACGGGCTCGACCTTGCTGGTGTTTCGGATGCGCCGATTGCGGATGTTGAGCGGGTTCGGCCGTTGCGTCCGGAGAATGCGGCGTATGTGATTTTCACGTCGGGGTCGACGGGTCGGCCGAAGGGTGTGGCGGTGAGCCATCGTGCGGTGGTGAATCAGGTGGCGTGGATGGCGTCGCGGTATGGGTTCGGTGCGGATGACGTCGTCCTGCAGAAGACGCCGTTGACGTTTGATGTGTCGGTGTGGGAGTTGTTTGTTCCGTTGGTGACTGGTGGTCGGGTGCATGTTGCGCGGCCGGATGGTCATCGGGATCCGGAGTATTTGGCTGCGGTGATTGCGGAGCGGGGGATTACGGCGACGTCGTTTGTGCCGTCGATGTTGTCGGTGTTCGTTGATTATCTGCAGGGCGTGTGCGGTTCGGCGGATGTGGCGTTGCGGCAGGTGTTTGCGGCGGGGGAGGCGTTGCCTGCGGTGACGGCGTCGCGTTTCACCTCTGTCAGTGGTGCGCAATTGCACAATTTGTATGGCCCGACGGAGGCTGCGGTGCATTCGACGCATCGTTGGGTGGATGGGACCGAGGTGGTGTCGGTGCCGATGGGTGTGCCGGTGCCGAATACGCAGGTGTTTGTGTTGGATGGTCGGTTGCGGCCGGTGCCGGTGGGTGTGGCGGGTGAGTTGTATCTGTCGGGTGTGCAGTTGGCGCGGGGTTATCACGGTCGGGTGGATTTGACGGCGGATCGGTTTGTGGCGAATCCGTTCCGGGTCGGGGAGCGGATGTACCGGACGGGTGATCTGGTGGTGTGGGCCGCTGCTGGTGAGTTGGAGTACATCGGTCGTACGGATTTTCAGGTGAAGTTGCGTGGGCAGCGGATTGAGTTGGGCGAGATCGAGGCGGCGTTGCTGACGGTTGCGTCGGTGGCGCAGTCCGTCGTGACGGTGCACCGCGATGAGCGTGTCGGGGATGCGTTGGTGGCCCATGTGGTGCCGGTCTCCGGTGTTGAGGTGGATGCCGATGCGCTGAGGGGGGCGCTGCGCGCGGTGTTGCCGTCGTACATGGTTCCGTCGGCGTTCGTTGTGCTTGAGGCGTTCCCGTTGAATGCGGCGGGGAAGTTGGATCGTGCGGCGCTGCCGGTGCCAGTGTTTGAGGCGCGGGTGTTCCGGGCGCCGTCGACTCCGGTGGAGGAGATCGTGGCGGTCACGTTCGCGGATCTGCTGGGTGTGGAGCGGGTGGGTCTCGATGATGATTTCTTCGAGTTGGGTGGCAACTCGTTGATCGCGACGCAGGTGGTGGCGCGGTTGGGTGCGGCGTTGGATGCGCTGGTGCCGGTGCGGGTGTTGTTTGAGGCGTCGACGGTGTCGGATTTGGCGGCGCGGGTGGAGTCGCAGGCCGGTGTTGGTGGCCGGGTCGCGTTGGTTGCGGGCCCGCGCCCGGAACGGCTTCCCCTCTCCCCGGCACAGTCCCGGATGTGGTTCCTCAACCAGTTCGACACCGCATCCGCCGTCAACAACATCCCGGCCGCGATCACGCTGTCCGGGCAGCTCGACATCCCCGCGCTGCAGGCGGCCGTCGCGGACGTGGTGGCACGGCACGAGGTGCTGCGGACTCGATACCCCGACACGGCGGAGGGCCCGATGCAGGTGATCGTGCCGCTCGCCGACGCCGTCCCGGACCTGATGCCGACACCCGTGACCGACCACGACCTGCCCGCGGCCATCGTGGCCGAGGCCAGCGCCGGGTTCGACGTCACCGTGCAGATCCCCCTGCGGGCAACCCTGTTCGCGTTGCGGGAGACCGAGTTCGTGCTGATGTTCGTCGTGCATCACATCGCCGCCGACGGCTTCTCGGTGGCCCCGCTGGTCCGGGACGTGATGACCGCGTACGGCGCCCGCAGCGCAGGCCAGGCCCCCACCTGGTCGCCGCTGCCGGTGCAGTACGCCGACTACGCGCTGTGGCAGCGGG
The DNA here is from genome assembly GCF_042720095.1 of Rhodococcus sp. NPDC058505. NCBI lineage: Bacteria > Bacillati > Actinomycetota > Actinomycetes > Mycobacteriales > Nocardiaceae > Rhodococcus > Rhodococcus sp. NPDC058505. The sequence continues at coordinate 15,432 of NZ_JBHXNB010000028.1, read as the reverse complement.
AGGTGCTCGGGTCGGAGGACGACCCCGAGTCGCTGATCTCCCGGCAACTGGTGCACTGGTCACGCGAGCTGTCGGGCCTGCCGGACCAGCTGGAGCTCCCGAGCGACCGGACCCGGCCCGCGGTGGCGTCGTATCGCGGCGCAGGCACCACCGTCACCGTGGACGCCGAGCTGCACGCCGCGCTCGGCGACCTTGCCCGCGGGGAGGGCGCCACGATGTTCATGGTGGTGCACGCGGCGTTGGCGGTGCTGCTGGCGCGACTGTCGAACACCGAGGACATCGCGATCGGTGCCCCGGTCGCCGGTCGCGGTGACGCCGCGCTCGACGACCTGGTCGGCATGTTCGTCAACACACTGGTGCTGCGGAGCCGGGTGGAGCCGACGGCCACCTTCACGGATCTGCTCGCGCGGGTCCGGGACACCGACATCGCCGGCTTCGCGCACGCCGATGTGCCGTTCGAGCGGCTGGTGGAGGCACTCGACCCGCAGCGCTCGCAGGCCCGGCACCCGCTGTTCCAGGTGGCGTTGACGTTCCAGAATCTGGGGCGGGTGAGCCTGGAACTGCCGGGCCTGACGATCGGCGAGGCCGACGTCGACGCGCAGGTCGCGAAGTTCGACCTGCAGCTCACGGTGTCGGAGGCCGTCGACGAGCACGGTCGCCCGTCCGGGCTCACGGCCGAATTCACCTATGCCACCGATCTGTTCGACCGGGTGACGGTGGAGTCGTTCGGCGACCGGTTCGTGCGGATCCTCACGCAGGTGGTTGCGGATCCGGCGGTGGTGGTCGGGGACATCGACCTGCTCGGCTCGGGTGAGCGGGAGCTGGTGGTGTCGGAGTGGACGTCGGCGGGGGCCGATGCCGGTGTCGACGCGACGCTGGCGGAACTGTTCGACGCGGTGGCCCGGACCCACCCCGGTCGGGTCGCGGTGCGGTACGGGGGAGACACCCTGACCTACGCCGACCTCGACGGTCGGTCGAATCGTCTGGCGCGCGGGTTGATTGCGATGGGTGTCGGCCCGGAGTCGTTGGTGGCGGTGGCGCTGCCGCGGTCTGCGGATCTGGTGGTGGCGTTGCTTGCGGTGATCAAGGCAGGTGCCGGCTACCTGCCGGTGGACCCGACCTATCCGGCGGAGCGGATCGAGTTCATGCTGTCCGACGCGGCGCCGGCGTGCCTGCTGACCGGCTCGGGTGTGGAGGCGGTGCGTCCGGCCGGGTTGCCGGTGGTCGAGTTGGACCGGGTGGACCTGGCCGCGGTGTCGGCTGCGCCGGTGACCGATGCGGAGCGGATCGTGCCGCTGACACCCGGCAATGTGGCGTACGTGATCTACACGTCGGGGTCGACGGGTCGCCCGAAGGGTGTGCTGGTGCCGCACCGCAACGTCGCGCGGCTGATGGCGAACACCGAGTCGGTGTACGGGTTCGACGAGTCGGATGTGTGGACGCTGTTCCACTCGTATGCGTTCGACTTCTCGGTGTGGGAGTTGTGGGGTCCGCTGCTCTACGGCGGGACGCTGGTGGTGGTGGACTACTTCACGTCCCGGTCGCCGGATCAGTTCCTGGAGTTGCTGGTGCGGGAGCGGGTGACGGTGCTGAACCAGACGCCGTCGGCGTTCTACCAGCTGGCGGAGGTGGACCGGGCATCGGCCTCGGTCGGCCAGCTTGCGTTGCGGCAGGTGATCTTCGGTGGTGAGGCGCTGGAGCTGCGGCGGTTGACGGACTGGTTCGACCGGCACGGCGACGGCCTCGGCGCGCCGGGGCCGCGGCTGGTCAACATGTACGGGATCACCGAGACGACGGTGCACGTGTCGCATCGCGGACTCGACCGGGCGATGGCCTCGTCGTCGGCGGCGAGTGTGGTGGGGCAGCCGATCGACGGGTTGCAGGTGTACGTCCTCGATGCGCGGTTGCGTCCGGTGCCGGTGGGTGTGCCGGGTGAAATGTACGTTGCGGGTGGGCAGTTGGCGCGGGGCTACCTGGGTCGGCCCGCCCTGACCGCAGGACGGTTCGTGGCGAATCCGTTCGGTGCCGCGGGGTCGCTGCTGTATCGCTCCGGCGACCTTGCGCGGTGGGGACGCGGCGGGGACCTGGAGTACCTGGGCCGCGCCGACGATCAGGTGAAGGTGCGCGGCTTCCGGATCGAGCTCGGTGAGATCGAGTCGGCGGTGCTGGCGCAGCAGTCGGTGCGACAGGTGGCGGTGGTGGTTCGGGAGGACACCCCGGGCAATCCGGTGCTGGTGGCGTATGTGGTGGCCGCCGGGTCGTCGGGTGTGGATGTCGCGGTGGTGCGCGATGGTGCGGCGGGATTGCTGCCGGCGTACATGGTTCCGTCGGCGTTCGTGGTGGTCGACGAGATCCCGTTGACGGCGAACGGGAAGCTCGATCGGCGCGCGTTGCCCGCGCCGGTGTTCGAGGCGCGGGTGTTCCGGGCACCGTCGACGCCGGTGGAGGAGATCGTGGCTGGCGTCTTCGCCGCGGTGCTCGGCGCCGACCGGGTCGGTGCGGACGACGACTTCTTCGAGCTCGGCGGCAACTCCCTGTCCGCCGCACAGGTGATCTCCCGGCTCGGCACCGCCCTCGACACCAAGGTGCCGGTGCGCGCACTGTTCGACGCGTCGACCGTCGCCGAGCTGGCCGCGCGCCTCGTCGCCCACCGCGGCGAGGGCGGCCGAGCCGAGCTGGTGGCGCAGCAGCGGCCGGGGCAGCTCCCGCTGTCCCTTGCCCAACAGCGGATGTGGTTCCTGAACCGTTTCGACTCGGCATCGACCGCCTACAACATCCCGATGGCGATCCGGATGTCCGGCGACCTCGACGTCGCCGCGCTGCGGGCCGCGGTCGGCGACGTGTTCGCCCGCCACGAGTCGCTGCGCACCCGCTACCCCGAGACCGCGACCGGGCCGATCCAGCTGATCGAACAGACCGCGCAGGCGACCCCGGAGCTCACCCCGGAGCGGGTGCGGGCCGATGACCTGCCCGGGCTGCTGACCGAGCTGATGACCACCCGCTTCGACGTCACCGCCGAGATTCCGGTGCGGATCCGACTGTTCGAGGTGCGCACGCCGACCGGTCCGACCGACTATGTGCTCGCGTCGGTGGTCCACCACATCTCGGCGGACGGTTCCTCGATGGCCCCGTTCGTGCGGGACGTGATGACCGCCTACACCGCCCGCATCGCGGGAACGGCCCCCGGCTGGGCGCCGCTTCCGGTGCAGTACGCCGACTACGCACTGTGGCAGCGTCGCCTCCTCGGCAGCGACGATGACGCGGATTCGGTTGCCGCGCAGCAGATCGGATACTGGCGGGACGCCCTCGCCGGGCTGCCGGATCAGCTGACCCTTCCGACCGACCGGCCGCGGCCGCCCGTCCAGTCGCACCGCGGCGGCCGGGTCGCGTTCGCGGTCGACGCGCGGCTGCACCGCGGGCTCGGCGACCTCGCGCGCGGTCAGGGCGCGACGCTGTTCATGGCCGCGCACACCGCGCTCGCGGTGCTGCTGGCCCGGCTGTCGGGAACCACCGACATCGCGGTGGGCACCCCGATCGCCGGGCGCGGCGAGGCCGCGACCGACGACCTGATCGGCATGTTCGTCAACACCCTCGTCTTCCGCACCCGGGTGACCTCGGAGTCCGGGTTCGCGGACCTGCTCGCCGCGATTCGGGAAACCGACCTGCAGGCCTTCGCCCACGCGGATGTGCCGTTCGAGCGGCTGGTCGAGGTGCTCAACCCGACCCGGTCCACCGCCAGGCACCCGATCTTCCAGGTCGGCTTCTCGTTCCAGAACCACGAGCAGACCAGCCTGGAACTGCCCGGCCTCACCGTCACGGCACTCGACCTCGACACCGAGAACGCGCAGTTCGACCTGCAGCTCTTCCTCACCGACCGGTACGACGAGACCGGTGCACCGGCGGGGCTGGATGCGGTGTTCAGCTACGCGGTCGACCTCTACGACGAGGCGACGGTCGCCGGATTCGCGGACCGTTTCATCCGGCTGCTCGAGGCCGTCGTCGCGGACCCGTCGGCACCCGTCGGCGACGTCGATCTGCTCGGCGACGCCGAGCGGATCACGCTCCTCGGTGGATGGAACGACACCGCCGAACCGGTCGACGAGCAGACACTCGTCGACCTGTTCGACCGGCAGGTCGGCCGCACCCCCGCGGCACCCGCATTGTGGTGCGACGGCATCGAACTCGGCTACCGCGAGTTCGATGCCCGGGTGAACCGTCTCGCGCGCAGGCTCATCGCGGCGGGGGTGGGACCGGAGTCCCTGGTGGTGCTCGCGATGCGTCGATCCGTCGAACTCGTCATCGGCATGTACGCGGTGACCAAGGCGGGCGGTGCCTACGTGCCGGTCGATCCCGATCACCCCGCGGAGCGGATCGCGCACATTCTCGACACCGCGGTACCGGTGTGCGTGCTCAGCACCGACCGGGACGCATTCACCGCCGGCACCATCCCGGTCCTGCACGTCGACACCCTCGACCTGGCCGGGTTCTCCGACGCGCCGGTGCGGGACGCGGAGCGGATCACCGCGCTGCGGCCGCAGCACCCGGCGTACGTCATCTTCACCTCCGGGTCCACCGGCAGGCCGAAGGGCGTTGCCGTCAGCCACCGGGCGATCGTCAACCAGCTGGAATGGCTGCGGTTCGAATTCTGCCTGGATGCAACCGATTCGGCGCTGCTGAAAACCGCGGCGACCTTCGACCTATCGGTGTGGGAGTTCTGGTCGACGCTGGTGACCGGTGGTCGGCTGGTGATTGCCCGGCCGGGTGGTCAGCAGGACCCCGACTACCTGCTGGCGCTGCTGCGCGAGCAGCGGGTGACGACCCTGCACACGGTGCCGTCGATGCTGACGATGCTGTCCACCGTCGCGGGCGGCACCGCCGTGTCCGCTGACCTGCGTCGCGTCCTCGCGATCGGGGAGGCGCTGCCCGCGGCGACCGCGCAGGCGTTCCGGGAGTCGAACAGTGCGGAACTGGTCAACCTGTACGGCCCGACGGAGGCCGCGGTCTCGGTGACCGCGCATCGGGTCACCGACGACGATCGCACGTCGGTGCCGATCGGCAGGGGCGAGTGGAACACCCGACTGTTCGTGCTCGATCGGCGGCTGAACCCGGTGCCCGCCGGGGTGCCCGGCGAGCTGTACCTGGCGGGGACGCAGTTGGCGCGTGGCTATCACGGCCGCGCCGACCTGACCTCGGACCGCTTCGTCGCGAACCCGTTCGGCCTTCCCGGCGAGCGCATGTACCGCACCGGCGACCTGGTGACCTGGCGGGCCGGCGGCGACCTCGAGTACCTCGAGCGCGGCGACTTCCAGGTGAAGGTGCGCGGGTACCGGATCGAGCTCGGCGAGATCGAGGCGGTGCTTGCCCGCGACGAGTCGGTCGGCGCGGTGGTGGTCACCGCCCGCGCGGACGGCGACGGCGTCGACCGGCTGGTGGCCTACCTGGTGTCCGCCGCCGGCACGACCCTCGACACCGCGCGGCTCGAGGCGCACGCGCTGGCCGGCCTGCCCGCCTACATGGTGCCCGCCGCGTTCGTGGTGCTCGACGCCCTGCCGCTCACCGTCAACGGCAAACTGGACCGGGCGACGCTGCCCGCCCCGGAATTCTCGGTGGCGGAGTTCCGCGCACCGGAGACCGCGGCCGAGCGGACGGTCGCGGACGTGTACGCGGAGGTGCTCGCCGCGGGCCGGGTCGGCCTCGACGATGACTTCTTCGCGCTCGGCGGCAACTCGCTCGTAGCGACGCAGGTGACCGCGCGCCTCGGGGAAATATTTGCCACGACGGTGCCGGTGGCGTTGCTGTTCGAGGCACCGACCGTCGGCGCTCTCGCCGCGCGGGTCGCCGAGATCGCGGGCGTCGGCGGCAGGACGCCGCTGACGGTGATGCCGCGCCCCGACGCCATCCCGCTCTCGCTCGCGCAGCAGCGGATGTGGGTGCTCAACCGGATGATGCCGGACTCCGCCGCCTACAACATCCCGGCCGCGATCCGGTTGTCCGGGCTGCTCGACGTCCCGGCGTTGGCATCCGCGATGCGGGACGTGGTGGAGCGGCACGAGGTGCTGCGGACGGTCTACCCGGACGGCACCGACGGCCCGGTTCAGGTGGTGCGGCCAGCCGATGCGGTGCGGCCGGATCTGACCCCGGCCCGGGTCGCCGAGCGGGACCTGCCCGCCCTGCTGCTGGAGACGGTGTCGTTGGGATTCGACGTCACCACGCAGGTCCCGATCCGGGCCCGGCTGTTCGAGCTGAGCGCGACGGAGCACGTGCTCGTGGTGGTGGTCCACCACATCAGCGGGGACGGCTTCTCGATGGGCCCGCTGACCAGGGACGTCATGATGGCCTACTCGTCGCGGGTGGAGGGCAGGGAACCGGGCTGGGCGCCGCTGGCGGTCCAGTACGCGGACTACAGCCTGTGGCAGCGCGCGGTGCTCGGCTCCGAGGACGACCCGGAGTCCCCGCTCGCCAGGCAGGTCGACTACTGGGTGAACGAGCTGGCCGGGGTGCCCGAGCAGCTGGAACTGCCGACCGATCATCGGCGCCCCGCCCGCCAGTCGATGCGCGGCGGATCGTACGACTTCACGATCGACGCGGAGCTGACGGACCGGCTGAACGCGATCGCCCGCGACCACCATGCAACGCTGTTCATGGTCGTGCACAGCGCGTTCGCGGTGCTGCTCGCGAAGATGAGCGGGTCGACCGACATCACCGTGGGAACCCCGGTCGCCGGGCGCGGGGAGCGGGTGCTCGACGACCTGATCGGCATGTTCGTCAACACCGTGGTGCTGCGCACCGAGGTCGGCTCGGGGTCGACCTTCACCGACCTGCTCGCGCAGGCAAGGCGGAAGGACCTGGCCGCCTTCGACCACGCCGACGTGCCGTTCGAGCGGCTCGTCGACGTGACCGGGCGGGAACGGTCGACGGCCTACTCGCCGCTGTTCCAGGTGATGTTCGCGTTCCAGAACATGACTGCCCGGTCGCTGCAGCTGCCCGGGCTGGAGGTGTCGGCGCTCGACAGCGGCTTCGACCAGGCGAAGTTCGACCTGCAGCTCACCGGGCAGGAGACCTTCGACGACCGCGGCGCACCCGCGGAGATCCGGATGCAGTTCACCTACGCGACGGACCTGTTCCTGCCGGAGACCATCGCGCTGTTCGCGGGCAGGCTCACCCGGATCCTCGACGCGGTGTCCGCCGACCCGATGGTGCTGCTGCGCGGCATCGACATCCTGACCGAGCAGGAACGGTCCCGATTCGCGCCGACGCAGGAGCCGACGGCGGCGGATCTGCCGGATCTGGTTGCGGCCGCGGCGGCGGTCGGGTCCGACGCCGTCGCCCTGACCCACGACGGTACGGCCATCACCTTCGGGCAGCTGGCCGCCAAGGTGGCGGCCGTGGTGAAGTCGATGGGCGCGGCACTCAAGCCGGAGGCGGCGATCACCGTCGCGCTGTCCGGGCTCGTCCCCGGCATCCTTCCCGCGTTGGGTCCGGAGGGGCTCGCGAAGGTGATGGATTCCCTGGTCACCGAGTCCCAAGCGATTGTTGAGAAAGCCCGGTCAGGCGGCACGCAGTGAACCTATAGTTCACGCGGGGACGCCCGAATTTGTGGCGTCCCACGTCTTTTGTGTGCGCGTGTTCCGGTCGGTCATGGCCGGGCATCGCGGTGTAGTGAAGGGAACGGCCAGATGTCGGGTGTGGGTTCACAGGGGCGGGCGCTTGTTGTCGAGGATTTGCCGCGACTGATCGCCGATATCGCGAACACCGACCCGGATCGGGTCGCCGTCCGGCACGGGGATGCCGCCATCGCCTACCGGGTGCTGCACGCGGAGCTCGCGGCACTCGACTCGGCCATGGGCGGCGCGCTCGGGGCGGACGCGCTGATCCCGGTGGTGCTCTCGAGCCTGCTGCCGAACCTCGCCGACTCCGAGACCGATGGGCTCGGCGCGGTGACCGAGGCCCTGCTCGCCGACGTCGCCGCCGCGGGTGGCGTCGCGGCGGCGGCACCGCTGCCGCGGACCCTGCCGACGCTCTTCGACGAGCAGGTGGTGCGGACCCCGGACGCCGTCGCACTCGAATTCGAGGGCGCGACGCTGACCTACGCCGAGTTCGATGCCCGTGCCAACGCGCTCGCCCGCAGGTTGATCGAGGCGGGCGTCGGCCCGGAATCGATGGTCGGGCTGTCGATCCGCCGCTCCCTCGACCTGCTGATCGGCATGTACGCGATCGTCAAGGCGGGCGGCGCATACGTCCCGCTCGACCCCGACCACCCGGCGGACCGCATCGCGTACGTCCTGGACGTGGCGCGGCCCGCCGCGGTGGTCACCACCGCCCGCGACGCGGTGCCGATGCCCGCAGGCGTGACCGTGCTCGAGATCGACACCCTCGACGTGTCCGGCTACTCCACCGCCCCGGTCACCGACGCGGACCGGCTGTCGCCGCTGTCCGCCGACACCATCGCCTACGTCATCTTCACCTCCGGATCCACCGGACGGCCGAAGGGCGTCGCGGTCGCGCACCGCGCCATCGTCAGCAACCTGCTGTGGCGCCAGTCCGAGTACCGGTTCACCCAGGACGACGTCATTCTGCAGAAGACGCCGTACACGTTCGACGTCTCGCTGTGGGAGCTGTTCTGGCCGCTGCTGATGGGTGCGAAGCTGGTGATCGCCACCCATGACGGCCACCGCGACCCGGTGTACCTGGTCAAGACGATGATCGACCGCGGCGTCACGGTCGCCCACTTCGTCCCGTCGATGCTGGCGATGTTCCTCGCCGAACCGACCGCCGCCGACGTCGACACGCTGCGCCTGGTCTTCGCGTCCGGTGAGGCGCTGCCCGCCGAGACCGCGTCCCGCTTCCGCGCGGTCAGCTCCGCAGGCCTGCACAACCTGTACGGCCCCACCGAGGCGGCGGTGGACGTCACCTATCACCCGACCGGCGAACACGACGGCGCGGCGATCCCAATCGGCTCCGCGGTCGCCGAGACCGAACTTCTGGTCCTCGACGACGGGCTGCGGCCGGTGCCGGTGGGGGTGCCCGGCGAGCTGTACCTGGCGGGTGTGCAGCTCGCCCGCGGCTACGTCGCCCGGCCCGAACTGACCGCGGACCGGTTCGTCGCGAACCCGTACGCCGCAGCCGGCGCCCGGATGTACCGGACCGGTGACCTGGTGCGCTGGCGGGTCGAGGCGCCCGCCTCGCTCGACTACCTCGGCCGCATCGACTTCCAGGTGAAGCTGCGCGGCCTGCGCATCGAGCTCGGCGAGATCGAGGCGGCGCTCCTCAGCAGGGACGAGGTGGCCCAGGCCGTCGTGGTGGTGCACAGCGACCCCACCGTCGGTGACCATCTCGTCGCCTATCTCGTCGCGACGGCCGGGATGACACCGGATCACCGGGAACTGCGGGCGGATCTCAAGCACCGCCTGCCCGACTACATGGTGCCGTCGCTGTTCGTGGTGCTGGAGCGGTTCCCGCTCAACGCCAGCGGCAAGCTCGACCGCAAAGCCCTTCCCGCGCCGGACTTCTCGTCCTTGGCCCGCGAGTACCGGGCACCGAGCACGCCGACCGAGGAGACGCTGGCGGCCATGTTCGCCGCGCTCCTCGGGTTGGAGCGGATCGGTGCCGACGACGACTTCTTCGAACTCGGTGGCAACTCGCTGATCGCGACCAGGGCGATCGCGCGGTTCAACGCCGAGTTCGGGGTCCGGATCGACGTCCGCGAGTTCTTCGACGCCCCCACCGTCGCGGAACTCGCCGCGGTCGTCGATGCCGCCGCGGGTGGCGGCAACTCCCTGCCCGCCCTGGCTGCGGGACCACGCCCGGACCGGATTCCGTTGTCGCTGGCCCAGTCCCGCATGTGGTTCCTCAGCCGGTTCGACAGCGCGAGCGCGGTGAACAATATCCCGTTCGCGGTCCGGCTCAGCGGAGCCGTCGACCCGGCGCAGGTGGCCGCGGCGGTCGCCGACGTGGTCGCGCGGCACGAGGTGCTGCGCACCGTCTACCCCGAGCACGCGGGCGAGGGCACCCAGCTGATCCTGCCCGTCGACCGGGCGACCCCGGACCTGACACCGCAGTCGGTGACCGAGGAGGACCTGCTGCCCACCGTCCTCGGCATCGCGGGCGGGGGATTCGAGGTCACCACCGAGGTGCCGCTGCGGGCCCGACTGCTGCGGGTCTCGGACACCGAGCACGTGCTGGTGCTCGTCGTGCACCACATTGCCGGCGACGGATTCTCGATCGCCCCCCTGGTGCGGGACGTGGTCACCGCCTACGCCGCCCGGTCGGCCGGGCAGGCGCCCGCATGGACACCGCTCCCGGTGCAGTACGCGGACTTTGCGCTGTGGCAGCGCGAGGCGCTCGGCTCCGAGGACGACTCGGTCTCGACCATCGCGCGGCAACTGGCGTACTGGACCGATGCCCTCCGCGGCCTCCCCACCCAACTCGACCTGCCCGCCGACCGGCCGCGGCCCGCGGTCGCCTCGCACGCAGGCGTCAACCACCGGTTCCCGTTGTCACCCGAACTGGTCGCCGGGATCGACGGGCTGGCCCGCGATCTCGGAGCGACACCGTTCATGGTCGTGCACGCCGCGCTCGCGGTGGTGCTGGCGCGGTTGTCGGGCACCTCCGACATCGCGATCGGCGCACCGATCGCCGGACGCGGCGACGCCGCACTCGACGACCTGGTCGGCATGTTCGTCAACACCCTGGTGCTGCGCACCGAGGTCGACGAGGCCGAACCGTTCGCGGACCTGCTCGGCCGGGTCCGGGAGAACGACCTCGGTGCGTTCGGGAACGCGGATGTGCCGTTCGAGCGGCTCGTGGAGGTGCTCAACCCGGCCCGGTCGCAGGCGCGGCACCCGCTGTTCCAGGTGGCGCTGTTCTTCCAGAACCTCGAGCAAGCCGCCGTCGAACTGCCGGACCTGACGGTCGCGGCCCTCGACTTCGACCCCGGCATCGCCAAGTTCGACCTGCAGGTCACCATGCTCGACTCGGTCGCGGACAGCGGCGCGCCCGCGATGACCGTGCAGATCACCTATGCCACCGATCTGTTCGATGAGGCGACGGTGGTCGCGTTCGGTCGGCGGTTTGAGGGTGTGTTGTCGGCGGTGGTCGCGGACGCCGGGGTGGTGGTCGGGGACATTGAGTTGCTTGAGGCGGACGAGCGTGCGTTGACGCTGACGTCGTGGAACGAGACCGGTCGTGCGTTGCCGGCGGGTGGGTTGCTGCTGGATGGGTTTCGTCGTCGGGTGGCGGCGTCGCCGGATGCGGTGGCGGTGGTGTTTGAGGGTGAGTCGCTGACCTATGGGGAGTTTGCGTCTCGGGTGAACCGGGTGGCGCGTCATCTGATCGGTGTGGGTGTCGGCCCGGAGTCGTTGGTGGCGTTGGCTGTTCGTCGTTCGTTGGATTTGGTGGTCGGGATCTATGCGGTGCTGGAGGCGGGTGGCGCGTATGTGCCGATCGATCCGGATCATCCGGCGGAGCGGATCGGGCACATCCTCGACACGGCACGTCCGGTGGTGGTGCTGACGACGGCGCGAGACGAGTTCGAGGCCGCGGGGGACAGGTCTGTCCTGCTGCTGGATCGGCTGGATTTGGCGGGTGTCGATGATGCCCCGGTTTCGGATGCTGAGCGGGGTTCGGTGCTGCGTCCGGAGCATCCGGCGTATGTGATTTTCACGTCGGGGTCGACGGGTAAGCCGAAGGGTGTTGCGGTCAGCCATGGGGCGATCGTCAACCAGATGGAGTGGATGCAGGGCGAGTACCTGCTGGATTCCGGCGACGTGTACCTGCAGAAGACGGCGACGACGTTCGACGTGTCGTTGTGGGGTTGGTTTATGCCGCTGCGGGTGGGTGCGCAGTTGATTGTGGCGACGCCCGATGGGCATCGGGATCCGGGGTATGTGGCGGGGAAGATCGCCGAGCATGGGGTGACGGTGACGGACTTCGTGCCGTCGATGCTGACGGTGTTCGCGGCGGCGGTGCCTGCGGCGGAACTGAAGTCGCTGCGGCAGGTGTTCGTGATCGGTGAGGCGTTGCCGCCGGAGACGGTGCGGGCGTTCGCTTCGGTGAGTGCGGCGCGGGTGCACAATCTGTATGGGCCGACGGAGGCGGCGGTGTCGATCACCTACCGTGACGTGAGCGGTGACGGTGATGCGGCGGCGATCTCGATCGGCCGTCCGCAGTGGAATTCGCTTGTGTACGTGTTGGATTCGCGGTTGCATCCGGTGCCGGTGGGGGTGCCGGGTGAGTTGTACCTGGCGGGGGATCAGCTCGCGCGCGGGTATTTCGGGCGGGTGGATCTGACGTCGGATCGGTTTGTGGCGAATCCGTTCTCGGTGCTTGGTGAGCGGATGTATCGGACCGGTGATCTGGTGACGTGGGATGCGGCCGGTGAGTTGGCCTACATCGGGCGTACCGATTTTCAGGTGAAGTTCCGTGGTCAGCGGATCGAGTTGGGTGAGATCGAGTCGGCGGTGCTTGGGCAGGGGTCGGTGCTGCAGGCGGCGGTGCTGGTGGTGTCGACGTCGGCGGGTGATCATCTGGTGGCGTATGTGGTGCCGGTGCCGGGTGCGGTGGTCGATGCGGGTGCGGTGAAGGTGTTCGCGGGTGGGGTGTTGCCGTCGTACATGGTGCCGTCGGCGGTGGTGGTGCTTGATGCGTTCCCGTTGAATGCGTCGGGGAAGTTGGATCGGAAGGCGTTGCCGGCGCCGGTGTTTGAGGCTCGGGTGTTCCGGGCGCCGTCGACGCCGGTGGAGGAGATCGTGGCGTCGGTGTTCGGTGAGGTGCTCGGGGCCCCGCGGGTCGGTGCCGATGACGACTTCTTTGAGTTGGGTGGCAACTCGCTGGTCGCGATGCAGGTGGCGGCGCGGTTGGGTGCGGCGCTCGATGCGCGGGTCGCGGTTCGCGAGCTGTTCGAGTCGTCGACGGTCGCGGGGCTGGCGGCGCGGGTGGAGTCGCAGGCCGGCGCGGGTGGGCGGGTTGCGTTGGTTGCGGGTCCGCGGCCGGAGCGGGTTCCGTTGTCGTTGGCGCAGTCTCGGATGTGGTTCCTCAACCGCTTCGACACCGCATCCGCCGCGAACAACATTCCGGTGGCCGTCCGGCTGACCGGTGCCCTCGACATCGCAGCGTTGCGGGCGGCCGTCGGTGACGTGATCGCGCGGCACGAGGTGCTGCGAACGGTCTACCCGGAGGTCGACGGCACCGGCCACCAGCTGGTGCTTCCGGCCGCGCAGGCGATGATCGACCTGACGCCCGAGATCGTGTCGGTCGACGCACTGACCGCGGGCGTCGTCGCGACGATCCAGGCCGGCTTCGACGTCACCACCGAGGTTCCCCTGCGGGCCAGGCTCTTCCGCGTTGGCGGCACCGACGAGCACGTGCTGGTCCTGGTCGTGCACCACATCGCGGGCGACGCCTTCTCGATGGGACCGCTGACGCGCGATGTCACGGTCGCCTATGCGGCGCGCAGCGCGGGCGAGGCGCCCACCTGGGCTCCGCTGCCGGTGCAGTACGCGGACTACACGCTGTGGCAGCGGGAGGTGCTCGGGTCGGAGGACGATCCGGAGTCGCTGATCTCCCGGCAGGTGGACCACTGGTCGCAGCGGCTGGCCGGGCTGCCGGAGCAGCTGGACCTGCCCACCGACCGGCCTCGCCCGCTGGCCGCGACGAACCGCGGCGGCCTGATCGACTTCACGATCGACGCCGAACTGCACCGGGCGCTCACCGAGCTTGCCCGCACGCACAATTCGACGCTGTTCATGGTGCTGCACTCCGCGCTGTCCGTGCTGCTCGCCCGGTTGTCGGGCACCTCGGATATCGCGGTCGGTACCCCGGTCGCCGGGCGCGGCGAGGCCGAGCTTGACGGGCTGGTCGGCATGTTCGTCAACACCCTCGTCCTCCGTCTCCAGGTGGAATCCGGTGCCTCGTTCACCGACCTGCTGGGGCAGGCGCGCGAGGTGGATCTCGCGGCGTTCGGGAACGCGGATGTGCCGTTCGAGCGGCTCGTGGAGGTGCTCAACCCGGCCCGGTCGCAGGCGCGGCACCCGCTCTTCCAGGTCGCGCTCGCGCTGGAGAACATGGGCCGGACCGAACTTCACCTCGACGGCCTCACCGTCTCCGGGGTCGAGGTCGATGAGCACCCGGCGAAGGCGGACCTCCAGGTCAGCCTGTCCGAGGCGATCGCGTCGGACGGCACTCCGGCTGGCATGACCGGTGGCTTCACCTATGCGACGGATCTGTTCGACGAGTCGACGATCGTCGGGTTCGTGTCGCGGTTCCGGCGGGTGCTCGCGGCGGTGGTGGCGCGGCCGACCATTGGGGTCGCCGAGATCGACCTGCTCGACTCGGCCGAGCGGGTAGACCTCCTTACGAGGTCCGGTGCTGCCGGTGTGGATCCGCGGACTTTGCCGGACCTGCTGGGGGAGGGGGTCTTGCGGGATCCCGAGGCGGTGGCGCTGTCCTTCCAGGGGCGCACTATCACCTACCGCGAGCTCGACGAGCGGTCCTCACGCCTGGCTCGGGTGCTGATCGGATACGGCGCCGGACCCGAGCGGGTCGTCGCGGTGGCGATGCGCCGGTCGATCGAATCGGTGCTGAGCATCTGGGCGGTCGCGAAGACCGGTGCCGCGTTCGTGCCGGTGGACCCGACCTACCCGGCCGAGCGGATCGATCACATGCTCACCGATTCGGAATCGGTGATCGGCCTGACCACAACGGAATTCGTTGACCGGCTGCCGGGCGAGCACTGGCTGGTGCTCGACGAGAGTGCTGCGCTGCTCGAGGCGGTGTCAGCGGCGCCGATCACCGACGCCGACCGGACCCGGCCGTTGCGGCTGGCGCACCCGGCCTACGTCATCTACACCTCGGGCTCGACCGGCAAGCCGAAGGGCGTGGTGGTCAGCCACACCGGCCTGGCAAACTTCTGCGCCTACCAGCATGCGGACTACCAGGTCACCGCGGAATCGCGGGTGCTGCACTTCGCATCACCGAGCTTCGACATCTCGGTCAACGAACTGCTGCTGGCCGCGGTGCCCGGCGCCACCCTCGTCATCGCCCCCACCACGGTTTACGGCGGCGCGGAACTGACCGAGCTGCTCCGACGCGAGCGGGTCAGCCACGTGCTCATGACGCCGTCCGCGCTGGCGTCGGTGGACCCGGCCGAGCTTCCCGAGGTGCGGATGGTCGGCGTCGGCGGTGAGGCGTGCCCACCGGAGCTGATGGCCCGCTGGGCAGACCAGCGCACGTTCATCAACGGGTACGGGCCCACCGAGGCGACGATCGTCGCGACCAGCAGTCGGCCACTGGTGCCGGGCCTGCCGATCACCGCGGGCCCGCCGGTGCACGGGATGCGGGCGGTGGTGTTGGACAGCACACTGCGACTTGTGCCGGATGGGGTGGTCGGCGAGCTCTACCTCGCCGGGCCTGGTCTGGCTCGCGGCTACCGCGGCC
>NZ_JBHXNB010000027.1:0-41346 GCF_042720095.1 Rhodococcus sp. NPDC058505 | reverse complement strand
GCCGACATGGCGACCACCGAGGGCGGTCAGGTCTTCCACTGCACGGCGGGCAAGGATCGCACCGGATGGACCGCGATGCTGCTGCAGCACATCGCCGGTGTCGACGACGCCACGATCATGCGGGACTACCTGCTCACCAACGAGTACAACGAGGAGTGGGTGACCGAGACCCGCGCCTACCTCGTGGCCACCCAGGGCGAGGCGGCCGCCGCGCTGCTCGAGCCGCTGTTCGGCGTCGAGGAGAGCTACCTGCAGGCCGGGCTCGACGAACTGGCCGCCACCTACGGCTCGGTCGACGCCTACCTCACAGAGGGGCTCGGGCTGAGCACGAGCACGATCGACACGCTCCGCGGCAAGCTGCTCGGCTGACCGTCCCACCCCACTCCCCACGAAGGCAGGGTCATGTCCCGTACCTATCTCGTCACCGGCAGCGCCTCCGGAATCGGCGCCGCCACCACCTCCTACCTGAGCACCAGGGGCGCACGCGTGATCGGCGCCGACCTGCGCGATGCCGACATCACCGCCGATCTCGCGACCGCGGCAGGACGGGCCGCCCTCGTCGAACAGGCCAGGGACCTGTCCGGCGGCAGCCTCGACGGCGTGATCGCGTGCGCCGGGGTGGCACTGTTCGACCCACTCACCGTCAGGGTCAACTACTTCGGGGCGGTCGCCACCCTGGAGGGGCTGCGCCCACTGCTGGCGGCGGCGGAACGGCCTCGCGCCGTGGTGATCTCATCGGTGGCCTCGCTGCACCCGAGCGACCCGGCAATCGTCGACACCGCCCTCGCCGGCGAGGAGGATGCGGCCGCCGACGCGGCACGGGCAGCGGTCGAACGGGGTGACGGCGCACTGGTGTACGGGTCCTCGAAGGCGGCGATCGCCCGCTGGGTGCGACGGACCGCGATCACCGCCGAGTGGGCGGGTGCAGGTATCCCGCTCAACGCGATCGCTCCCGGCACCATCGTCACCCCGATGATCCAGGCGATGCTCGACACCGAGGAGGGCCGGGCGGCCATCGACGGCGCCGTCCCGATGCCGCTGGCCGGTCACGCCCACCCCGATCAGGTGGCCCCACTGCTGTCCTGGCTGGTGTCCGAGGAGAACTCGCATGTCACCGGGCAGGTCGTCTTCGTCGACGGCGGTGCCGACGCGGTACTGCGCGGCGACGGCACCTGGTAGCGGCTCACGACGCTCGGCCCGATGCGGCATCACCGCATCGGGTCGAGAGGTCAGAGGTGAAAACTACTGTCCCATCACGTACTTGACAGTCGGTCCCGCGGTCCAGCCGCCGTCGACAGCGATCTCCGCTCCGGTGACGTAGGACGCGGTGTCCGAGAGCAGGAAGGTCACCGCACCGGCGATCTCGTCGGCCTCGCCGACCCGCCCCATCGGGGTGTTGGGGTAGTTGCCCTCACCCTGCGCGATGCCGACCTCGGCCGTCATCGGCGTGTACGTCATGCCCGGGTGCACGGAGTTGACCCGGATCCGGTCGGTCCCGAGTTCGACCGCCGCGATCTTGCTCAGTCCGCGCACGCCCCACTTCGAGGCACCGTAGCCTGCGGTGAGCGCCAGACCCATCAGGCCCGCCGCGGACGAGATGTTGACGATCGAGCCACCTCCGGCGGCCCTGATCGGCGCGATCACCGCCTGAATTCCGTTGAAGACACCGACCAGGTTGATGTCGAGGACCCGACGGAAGTGCTCGAGCGGCTCGTGTTCGAGGTACTGGCCGGTCGAGACGCCCGCGTTGTTCACCAGGCCCGTCACCGTGCCGAACTCGGCGACGGTGAACTCGACGGCGGCGCGCCAGGCATCGGCGTCGGTGACGTCGAGATGGGTATATCGCGCGCCGTCACCCAACTCCGCTGCGGTGGCACGCCCCTCCTCGTCGAGGACGTCGGCGATCACCACCCGCCCGCCGTCGGCGACGATCTGGCGGGCGAACTCCGCGCCCAGGCCCCGGGCCCCACCTGTCACGACGACCACCTTGCCGGACAGCAGCTCCGATTGCTCACTCATGGGAAAGCCCCTCCATGTCGGCGAAACAAGCTCATACAGTTTAACTTTCACAGCGATTCTCGGCCTCCGCCCACAGGCTTCGTGCCGACCGTTCCATCCAGCGGGAAAACCGCTTACCGACCGACACGCCGCCGAGTTCCATGATGCGCATCACAGGACAGCCCCCTGATGGCACGGAGGAACACATGTCACTCGCCAATACGTCCCCGCCCGACTCCGCCGAAAGCGAGGTCCGCGAGATCGTGGCCGCGGCCGCGCCAACGCGATTCGCCCGCGGATGGCACTGCCTCGGCCTACTGCGCGACCTCCGGGACGGGAAGCCGCACTCGATCGAGGCATTCGGCACCAAGCTCGTCGCGTTCGCCGATAGCAACGGCAAGGTCAATGTCCTCGACGGGTACTGCCGTCACATGGGCGGCGACCTGAGCCAGGGCGAGATCAAGGGCGACTCGATCGCCTGCCCGTTCCACGACTGGCGCTGGGGCGGCAACGGCAAGTGCACCGACATTCCCTACGCCCGGCGGGTGCCGCCGCTCGCCAGGACCCGTTCCTGGACGACGCTCGAGCGCAACGGTCAGCTGTACGTGTGGCACGACCCGCAGGGCAACCCCCCGCCTGCCGAGGTGACGATCCCGGAGATCGAGGGCTACGGCTCCGACGAGTGGACGGACTGGAGCTGGAAGACGCTGCGCATCAAGGGATCACACTGTCGTGAGATCGTCGACAACGTCGTGGACATGGCACACTTCTTCTACATCCACTACGCGTTCCCCCGCTACTTCAAGAACGTCTTCGAGGGCCACACCGCGTCGCAGTACATGAAGTCGACCGGACGTGAGGACGTCATCTCCGGCACCAACTACGACGATCCGAATGCCGAGATGCGCTCGGAAGCAACCTACTTCGGTCCGTCCTACATGGTCGACTGGCTCGAGTCGGATGCGAACGGCGTCACCATCGAAACCGTCCTGATCAACTGCCACTACCCGGTCAGCAACGACGAGTTCGTGCTGCAGTACGGCGCGATCGTCAAGAAGCTGCCCGGCCTGTCGGACGAGAATGCGGCGGGTATGGCCGCCCAGTTCGCGGAGGGCGTCGAGACCGGATTCGAGCAGGACATCGAGATCTGGAAGAACAAGGCCCCCATCGACAATCCGCTGCTGTCCGAGGAGGACGGCCCGGTCTACCAGCTGCGTCGCTGGTACCAGCAGTTCTATGTCGACATCGAGGACATCACCGACGACATGACCAAGCGTTTCGAGTTCGAGATCGACACCACGCGCGCGGTTACCAGCTGGAAGCAGGAAGTCGCCGACAACCTGGCCCGTCGGGCCGCCGCAGAGTAAGGAAGACACACCCATGAGCTACGAAGTTCTGGCCGCGGTCGAGGCCGCGGCAGACGAGTTCTTCATCGAGGGCGAGGAGGCCGAGCGGATCGGCAAGGTCGCCGACGCCTCCGTCAAGAAGATGAAGGAGTTCGGTTCCATCCGGATGCTGCAGCCCACCGAGCACGGCGGCATGGAGGCACACCCCCGCGAGTTCGCCGAGACCGTCATGCGGACCGCGTCGATCAACCCGTCGGCGGGCTGGATCCACGGCATCGTCGGCGTCCACCCGTGGCAGCTTGCGTTCGCCGACGACCGTGCACAGCAGGAGATCTGGCGCGACGATCCGAACACGTGGATGGCGTCGCCGTATATGCCCGCCGGCCGGTGCGTGCCGGTTGACGGCGGCTACCGGTTCTCCGGTCGGTGGCAGTTCTCGTCCGGCACCGACCACTGCGAGTGGGCGTTCCTCGGTGCGATGGCCTGCAACCCGGACGGCAGCATGGAGATGCCGCCGCGGATGCTGCACGTGATCATCCCGCGCAGCGACTACGAGATCGTCGACGACTCGTGGAATGTCGTTGGGCTGCGCGGCACCGGATCCAAGGACGTCGTGGTCACGGACGCGTTTGTGCCGTCGTATCGGGTCATGGTCGGCGACGAGGTGATCGACGGCACCGCGGTGCGCGACTACGGGCGCGACGAAACGCTGTACCGGATGCCGTGGTCGACCGTCTTCCCGCTCGGCATCACCTCCGCCACCATCGGCATCTGCGAGGGCCTGCTGCACCACGCCAGCGAGTACCAGCGTGAGCGGATCAACCCGCAGGGCACCGCCGTCAAGGACGACCCCTACTCCATGTTCGCGATCGGCGAGGCGAGCGCGAAGCTGCGGTCCGCGCGGGATTCGTTGCTGGCCAACGTCGACCGCATGTGGGATCTGGTCGACGCAGGCACGACGCCGACGTTCGAGCAGCGCGCCCTCGGCCGTGAAACTCAGGTCAACGCGGCCTGGCAGGCCGTCACGGCAATCGACCAGGTGTACGCCCGCTGCGGCGGCAACGCGCTGCGCATGGACAAGCCCATGCAGCGGTTCTGGCGGGACGCGCACGCCGGTCTGCACCACGCCATCCACGTCCCCGGCACCGTGTATCACGCCGCGACGCTGAGCACCCTGGGCGTGAACCCGCAGGGCCCGCTCCGCGCGATGATCTGACCTGACCGCACACTCAACGGAGACAGCACATGACCAACCCCGACCTCGGCGGATTCGGCACCGATATCCGCGGCCTCGGCTACGTGAAGATCCAGACCAACGAGATGGACCGGTGGCGCACCTTCGCGTTCGACGTCCTCGGCTTCGCCCGCGGCACCGGGCCCGACGAGAGCGCCCTCTACCTGCGGATGGACGAGCGGGCCGCCCGCATCATCGTCGTCCCCGGCGACACCGACGAGGTCGTCACCATCGGCTGGGAGGTCCGCGACCACCACGCGCTGGTCCGGGTCACCGAGGCGGTCGAGCGCGCGGGTATCGCCGTCACGCCGCTCTCGGTCGAGGAGGCCGACGCCCGCCGGGTCGAGGAGGTTGTGACCTTCGTCGATCCGTGCGGTGCCACGCTCGAGATCTTCCACGGCGCGGTCCTCGACCACAGCCCCGTCGTCACCCCGTTTGGCGCCCGATTCGTCACGGGCGCACAGGGTCTCGGCCACGTCGTGCTGCCGACGATGGACCCGAACGGCACCTTCGACTTCTACACCGATGTCCTCGGCTTCCTGCCGCGCGGCGCCTTCCGGATCCCGGCGCCGCCGGAGTTCGGCCCGATGCGGGTGCGGTTCCTGGGCGTCAACGAGCGCCACCACAGCCTCGCGCTGTGCCCGGCGCCGCACGGCGGCGCCCCCGGCCTGGTGCACATCATGGTCGAGGTCGACACCCTCGACGCCGTCGGCCAGGCACTCGACCGCGTTGTCGCGGACGGGTTCTCGGTATCGTCGACGCTGGGTCGGCACACCAACGACAAGATGGTGTCCTTCTACGTCCGCGCACCCGGCGGCTGGGACATCGAGTTCGGCACCGAGGGCATGAAGGTCGAGGAGAAGCACTACTCGGCGGAGGAGATCACCGCCGACAGCTACTGGGGCCACGACTGGTCCGGCAGCGAACCGCTCGCCGCGATGTAGCGAGCCCTACCCCCGATTCCTGGATGCCGCATGCAGTCGGCCCTTGCCGAATGAAAGCGGCATTCAGGACGAAGGTGGGACACCCGGCGCCCTCCGTCGCATCCATCTCGAGCATCGAAGGAAAGTTTCGGTGACCTGCTTCACAAAGCAGGAGATCTGTGTGACTATTCCTAATAGAAAGACCCATGTCAGATGGGTCTCGCTCGATGATCGACTGATGCGAGGAGACTTCGATGACCACACCGACGGCCACCGACTCGACCCCGACCGCGGTTCTCGACCGGGTGTCACTCGTCCTGGACGCGTTCGACGGCCCGGGGCGGCTCACCCTCTCCCAGGTCGTGCAGCGAACGGGCCTACCGCGCTCGTCGGCGCACCGGATGCTCGAACGTTTCGTCGCGATGCGCTGGCTCCGACGCGACGGCCGCGTCTACGAGCTGGGCAACCGCCTGGTGGAGCTCGGCTCCATCGCCGTGCATCAGAACCGGCTGCATGCCGCCGCCGCACCGATCCTGCAGGAACTGCACCGGGTCACCGGCTACGTCGTGCACCTCGGCGTCCTCGACGATCCCGACGTGCTCTACCTGGACAAAGTCGGCGGCCGGCTGGCCGCCGACCTGCCGACCCGCGTCGGAAGCCGCTACCCGGCCCGCGGTTCTGCGATCGGCAAGGCACTGCTCGCGTACACCCCGAACGGCAGCGACGAGCTGACCGGATTCACCCCCGAACTGCGCAGGGTCCGGGAACTGGGCGTGGCCTACGAGGTCAGCCAGATCTCGGGCGGGATCGGCATCATCGCCGTTCCGATCGGGCCGGTCGGCGGAGTTCACGCCGCGGTGTCGATCTGCGGGCCCAGCGAGCACATCAAGTTCGACCACCGGCACGCCTCGCCGGTCCGGATGGCTGCGAACGCGATCTTCCATTCCCTCACCGGGCACGACAGCGGCGCCGCCCCCATCGCTCACCGGAACCGCCTCGAGAGCCTGCCCTCCTCGACGGCTCGGCGCCACCTCCAGTACGCCTGACCGCGATCACCGACGAAAGCGACAAGCATGCCGATCGACCCCGAGATCGAGTCGATGCTCGAACTGCTCGACGCCGAATTCCCGCGCGTCGAGCAGATGAGCGGACCGCAGGCGCGGGCCGCGATTCGGGCGCGCCTCCAACCGAGCCCCGGTCCCGAGCCGATCGGCTCGGTCCGCGACGTCGCCATCGACGGGCTGGACGGGCCGGTCCCGGTCCGGATCTACCAACCCGACACGTCGGCCGGGCCCCGGCCGGTGGTGGTATTTGCGCACGGCGGCGGCTTCGTCTTCTGCGACCTCGACACCCACGACGGGTTCTGTCGCGCACTGTCGAACGGGGTCGGCGCGACGGTGGTGTCCGTCGACTACCGGCTCGCACCCGAGCACCCCGCGCCTGCCGCCGCCCTGGACGTGTACGCGGCGCTCGTCTGGGCACACGCGAATTGCGCCGAGCTGAAAGGGGATCCGGACCGACTGGTCGTCGCCGGGGACAGCGCCGGCGGCAACCTCGCCGCGGCGGTGGCGATGGCCGCCCGGGACCGCGGCGGGCCCCCGGTCGCCGGGCAG
This sequence comes from Rhodococcus sp. NPDC058505, assembly GCF_042720095.1. Taxonomy (NCBI): domain Bacteria; kingdom Bacillati; phylum Actinomycetota; class Actinomycetes; order Mycobacteriales; family Nocardiaceae; genus Rhodococcus; species Rhodococcus sp. NPDC058505. The sequence goes on along the minus strand of NZ_JBHXNB010000027.1, from coordinate 34,232 downwards.
GCGCTGCTGTACCCGGTCATCGACGACGACTTCGACACCGACTCCTACCGGACCTACGCCAAGGGCCATTTCAACACCCGCGCCGCGATGCAGTGGTACTGGCGGCAGTACGCGCCTGGCGGCGCAGACAGCCCGCTGATCTCCCCCGCCCGCGCCGAGACCCTCGCCGGCCTGCCCCCGGCCGTCGTCGTCACCGCAGGCCGCGACCCGCTGTGTTCGGAGGGGGACGGCTACGGCGCACGACTCGCAGCGGACGGTGTGCCCGTCACGCACCGTCGCTACGCCGACCTGTTTCACGGCTTCCTGACGATCGCCGCGCTGTCTGCGACGCAGTCGGCGCGAAAGCAGCTGTGGGAGGACCTCAGGACCATCCTCGACATCGAAAAACGCTGACCGGAAGCCCTTTTCGGTCAGCTCGGCTCGGCGCTCTCGCCGCCCCCAGCGAAGTCCTCCAGGTCACGCCAGGTGTCGGTGACCTCGGGGATCGGGTTGCCCAGTGCATTGCGGGTCCGCACGTGGGTGAACTGCTCGGCGGCGGCGTCGATGTCGTCAAGCACCTGCCGGGCCAGGTCCACCTCGGCCTGGAAGTAGCGCTCGGCCCAGACCAGGCTCATCGCGGCGAAGGCCCAGGCCGGATCGCGGGACGCATGATGGCGGTGCAGCGTCGCGCGCTCCCGCCGAGATTCCATATTCTCGATGTGCGACCGGACCAGGGCCTTCAGCTGGTCCGGCTCGTTGAGGTGCCCCATCCACAGCCGCAGCATCAAACCGTGTTTGAGGACTGGTTGCTCCACCTGCGCATCCCGAGACCAGGTTCGCACCGCGTGCGTCCCCGATTCGGTGATCCGGTAGACCCGCCGTCCACGCTCGCCTGGCGCCGACACCAGTTCCGACTCGACCAGACCCAGCTTCTCGAGCTTCTTGAGTTCGGCGTAGACCTGACTGACCGACGGGCTCCAGTAGAAGTAGCCGATGCTCAGATCGGCCCACTTCTTGAGGTCGTAGCCGGTGAGCTCGGACCCCAGGGTCAACATGCCGAGCACGGCCCAGCTGGTCGCGGGCAGCGACGGGTAGCCGTCGCCGACAGCCGAGGCGGCAGAATCGGACTCGGGCATGGTCGAAGACTAACAGCCCTGGTGGGGACGCCAGAACCTCGCCAGGACACCGCGAAACGGGCCTCCCGCTCCGCGGGAACCAGGGCATCCGGCACTCCCGAATTGTGACTACCGTCGCGAAGCAACCAAGGGAGGTCCGACATGGAAAGTGTCCACTGCACCAGCTGCGACAACCGAGTGCTCGTCGAGAAGTACAGCGACGCGCACACCAGCATCCAATGGCTCGACGACGCCGACAGCGCATGCCCCGAGTTCGCCCGCACCCGAACCCCCGACGGCCGCGCCGCGGTACTCACCTGCGGCAAGCTGCAGGAGACCATCGACGACCTGATCGTGTCCGGACAGATCGGTCTGTCCCTGCGCAGCTATCCGATCCCCGGCCACCTCGAGTAGCCCCCGACACGCGGGCGCTGGCGCCACGACCGTCAGATCACCAGCGCGGGACGACGCGGAACCGCACCACCCGACAGCGTCCGGTCGGCCTCGGCCAGCCCGCGCACCGCGGCCCGCAGCGACTGCTCGTCGAGCGCGTACGGCAGCCGCAGGTACCGCTCGAATGCGCCCTCCACCCCGAATCGGGGGCCGGCGGACAGCTGCACCCCGTGCGCGGGTGCGGTCGCGGCGAGCGCCGTCGACAGCGGCTGCGGCAGCTGCACCCACAGCGCCATCCCGCCGGGGCCGGGATCGCAGCGCCACTGCGGCAGGTCGGCGGCCAGCGCGTCGAGCAGCGCCCCGCGCCGGTCCCGGAGCTGCTGCCGCCGGGCCGCGAGCAGCCGGTCGGGGTCGGCGAGCAGCCGGGCCGCGGCGAGCTGCTCGAGCACGGCGGTGCCCATGTCGAGCGCCGACCGCACCGCGAGCAGCGCGTTGATCGTCGCGGTGTCCGCGCGGATCCACCCGACCCGCAGCCCCGACCAGAAGGCCTTCGACATCGAGCCGAGGGTGACGATGTCGGCCCGCGTTCCCCGTGCGAACGCGGCGACCGGGGTCGGGGTCGGGGCGTCGAGCCCGAGGTCGGTCATGGTCTCGTCGATCACCAGGGTCATCCGGGTGTCGGCGGCGATCCGGACCAGTTCGGCGCGGCCCGCGTCGTCGAGGCAGTAGCCGGTCGGGTTGTGGAAGTCGGGCACCAGGTAGGCCAGCTTCGCCGCGGACTGCCGCGCCGCGACGCGCAGACCCTCAAGGTCCCAGCCCCGCGCCTCCAGCCGCAGCGGCACCGGAACGGTGAGCGCCCCGCGCCGCCGGATCGCCTCGATCCCGTTCGTGTAGGTGGGGTGGTCGATCAGGACCCGCTCCCCCGGCGCGGCGAGCAACCCGAGCACCAGCACGAGCGCCTGCTGGGCGCCGGTGGTGATCATGATCTGGTCAGGGTCGGTGGGGACGCCGCGGTCGCGGTACCGCCGCGCAACGGCCTCCCGCAGTTCGGGGGTGCCGAGCGGCGCGAGCCCGTGGCCGCCGAGGTGGGCGGGCAGCGCGTCCAGGGCCGCGGCGTAGACCTCGCGGAGCGCGTCGGCGGGCGCGGGCATGGACGCGCAGGTCAGGTCGAGCAGGCGCCCGGGGATTGGGTCACTCGCCGGGGGCATCCGGCGGGCGGGGACCGCGACGGTGCTGCGCGACCCCTGCCTGCTGACCAGGTATCCGTCCTCCCGCAGCGCGGCGTAGGCGGCGGTGATGGTGGTGCGGCTGAGGCCGAGCGCGGCGGCGAGCTCGCGTTCGCTGGGCAGGGCCACCCCGAGCGGGATCCGGCCGTCGGCGATGAGCAACCGGACCGCGTCGGCGAGGGCCCGGTAGGCGGGGAACCGGCTGGCGCGGCTGCGGACCCCGTCCGGCTGCCACCGGCCGAGGTCGCGGGCAAGGGTGGACGCGCCGATCACCCGCATCGCGGCGTCTCCTGACGATTCATGCAGACCAGTATTGCCAAAGTGGCTATTTCTTTCAATGCCAGTTTCCCTCGACGATGAGGCCATGGCCCCGTTCCTCACCTTCGCCCTCGCCCTCGCCGCGCTGACCGCGGTCGCCCTTGTCGGCCGCCGCCGCGGCACCCCCCTCTTCCGCCTCGACCAGTTTCGACCGGCGGCACCGCTGGCGGGACACCTCCCCGACCAGCGCGACGCCGATCGCACCCTCGCGGACCTGCAGGCGGCCGCCGACCGCAGCGCCCCCGGCATCGCCGCCGGACGCGAACTCACCGCAAAGCAGTCCAGTTGACCACAACTGGACTGTTCTGCCGGGAGGGTTGTCGGCGACTCCGGCCATACTGGAACCCGTGACGACGCGGTACTGGTCCTTCTTCGACACCGCCCTCGGGCGGTGCGGCCTGGTCTGGTCCGAGCGGGGCATCGCTGGCCTGCAGCTGCCGGAGCCGTCGGACGCCGCGACCCTCCTCCGCCTGCGCGCCTGCTTCCCCGACGCCGCGGAGCGTCCCCTCGGCCCCGGTCAGCGTGCCGCCGTCGACCGGATCACGTCGCTGCTCGCAGGCGGGTCCGACGACCTGACCGACCTCGACCTCGACCTGACCGGCATCGGGGACTTCGACCGCCGCGTCTACGCGGTTGCCCGCGCGATCGGCCCCGGCCGGACCCGGACCTACGGGGACGTCGCGGCCGCGCTCGGCAGCCCCGGCGCGGCGCAGGCCGTCGGGCAGGCGTTGGGGCGCAACCCGATCCCGGTCGTCGTCCCCTGCCATCGCGTGCTCGCCGCCAACGGCGCGGTCGGCGGGTTCTCCGCGTCCGGCGGCACCGTCACCAAGCGGGCCCTGCTCGCGGCCGAACACACACCCGGCTTCGACGACCCGGCGCTGTTCTGACGACCGGGTCAGCCGGTGACGATCGGCAGTCCCGTGGATTCGGCCGCCGCGTCAAGGCCGCCCGCATCGGTGAGACGCGTGAAACCCGCGGCCTCCATCCGGGCGACGGCCTGCGCGGATCGACTGCCCGACCGGCAGTAGACGAGGTAGGCAGCGTCCGGGTCGAGCGCCGCGATCGAGGAGTCGAACGCCGCCGACTGCAGGTCGATGTTGCGGGCACCATCGAGGTGCCCGGCCGCGAACTCGGCCGGGGTTCGCACGTCGATCAGCACGACCGGGGTCGCGGTCCCGGATGCGTCCGCCGCCGACAGGTCGGTGGCGCCGTCGCCCGAGCATCCGGTGACGAGCGCAGCGAGGGTGAACAGCGCGGCACCAACAAGGAGCAGCAGCCGGAATCGACGGAACACCTGCGGACACTCCCTCGGATCGAAAACCTAGTCCGCCCGACGCTACCGGCCGGGGTGTCACGACGGCGAGGTGGATGACCGGGACGCGGCGAGCCCGCCCGGTGCGACACCGGGCGGGCTCGTCGGGGCGAACGGATCAGGCGAGCACGTCGTGCCGGACGATCGTCTCGTCGCGGCCAGGGCCGACACCGATGCAGGAGATCCGGGCGCCGGACAGCTCCTCGAGTCGCAGCACGTAGTTCTTGGCGTTGACCGGCAGTTCCTCGAACGTGCGGCAGTGCGAAATGTCCTCCCACCAGCCGGGCATCTCCTCGTAGACCGGCTTGGCGTGGTGGATCTCGGTCTGCGACATCGGCATTTCGTCGTGCCGGACCCCGTCGACGTCGTAGGCAACGCAGATCGGCACCGTGTCGAGGCCGGACAGCACGTCGAGCTTGGTGAGGAAGTAGTCGGTGATGCCGTTGACCCGGGTCGCGTAGCGGGCGATCACCGCGTCGAACCAGCCGGTGCGGCGGGCGCGACCGGTGGTGACGCCGACCTCGCCGCCCTGCTTGGCCAGGTACTCGCCGTGGTTGTCGAACAGTTCGGTCGGGAACGGGCCGGAGCCGACGCGGGTCGTGTACGCCTTGAGGATGCCGAGCACGGTGGTGATCCGGGTCGGTCCGATGCCGGAGCCGACGGCCGCACCGCCCGACGTCGGGTTCGACGACGTCACATACGGGTAGGTGCCGTGGTCGACGTCGAGCAGCGTGCCCTGCGACCCCTCCAGCAGCACCGTCTCCCCGCGTTCGAGGGCCCGGTTCAGCTCGAGCCGGGTGTCGGTGATGCGGTGCTTGAAGCCCTCCGCCTGACCGAGCACCTCGTCGACGACCTGCTGCGGGTCGAGGGCCTTGCGGTTGTAGATCTTCGCCAGCACCTGGTTCTTGAATTCCAGTGCGGCCTCGACCTTCTGGGTGAGGATCTTCTCGTCCAGCACATCGGCGGCCCGGACGCCGACGCGGGCGATCTTGTCCTGATAGCAGGGGCCGATGCCGCGACCGGTGGTGCCGATCTTCCTGGCCCCCAGGTAGCGCTCGGTGACCTTATCGATGGCCACGTGGTACGGCATGATCAGGTGCGCGTCGGCGGAGAGCAGCAGGTTGGAGGTGTCCACCCCGCGCTCCTCCAGGCCGGCCAGCTCGTCGAGCAGCACACCGGGGTCGACGACGACACCGTTGCCGATCACGTTCTTCACACCCGGGGTGAGGATGCCGGACGGGATCAGGTGCAGCGCAAACTTGTCGCCGTTCGGCAGGACCACGGTGTGGCCTGCATTGTTGCCGCCCTGGTAGCGGACCACCCACTGCAGGCTGCCGCCCAGTAGATCGGTAGCTTTGCCCTTACCCTCGTCGCCCCACTGGGCCCCGATGAGGACGATTGCCGGCATGACGTCTCCTAGAGTCGACAGACATCTGCGCATCTCAGCGCAGAGGCCAGCCGTCCGTGGACAGTGGCCGGGACGACAGTTTAGCCCAGTGCACCCGGGCACCCCGCGGGCACATCACCCCCGGGCCCGCCCGGGACCCCGGTGACCGTCACGCCGCCGGGTGGTCGTGCAGCCACGGAGCCGGGCTGACCTGCACGGCCAGGCCGCCATCGTCGGCGGCCGACCGCACGATGCAGATCGGCGGAGCCCACACCGCCCCGTCGGGTTGCAGGTAGATCGGGCGGTCCGGGTCGCCGCCGAGCAGATAGCTGACACCGGAACTCATCCGGAACCGTCCCGTCCCGTGCGCGGCGATCCGGGGCGGGGCGCCGGGCACACCGCCGGTCCGCCCGGACTCCTCCGGGTCGAGCACCAGTTCCTCGTTCGTCGTGTTGACCATCGTGACACTCACGGTTGGCATCGGAATCCACCTCGGTCGGATCGTCCGGTCAGGTCACACACTGTCGTCGACATCGGGGGATCGGTCATTCGGCGACGAGCGCGAATCCGGGACGCCCGTCGCGCCCGAGCACGATGCCAGCCACCACCACCCCCGGGCCCGCCCGGACCGTCTCGTCCACCCGGTACGTGTCGTCCGGCGCGGGCCGCGTCTCCACGGTCACCATCCCACCGACCAGGGTGAGCATGTTGAACCACACCACCCGCACCGGTCCCGGGGGCGCGTCGGCGGGCAGGTCAGCGGTCACGTGCACCACCTCCGGTTCCATCGTGCTCCGTTCGACGTCGGCGTGCACGACGTGGGCGCCGACCACCGGTTGCACCTGGAACGGGTGGCTGAGAGCGGCGGTGGGCGTGGACATCTGCCCGATGCCGAGGTCGAGTAGGTCCACCGCGGCCCGCAGGTCCACCGAGGTCTCGGCCGCACCCTCCCTCCGCATCTCGCTCACCACGGAGGTGAGTCCGGATCGGCAGAACCGGGTCACCCGGGCCTGACGTCGTCGGGGAGGCTCGTCGGTGGTCAGCATCGGATGCTCCGATTGTCGGCTGAGGTGGCCGGCCGGCCGCCGAGGCGAGGCGCCGACCGCACCTCCAGCCTAGGACCGGAAGGTCTCGAACGGAGCGACAATTCGGCAACCATCGGACCACCGGGTGCCGACGGCGGCGGCGACGTTCGTATCGTCGAGGACGACCATCGCGGACCGACCGGAGCTGACCCTTGACCATTCACGTACTCGCCTGCGGTGGCGCCGCGGTGCCCGCCGCCCTGGCCGCGCTGCCCGTCACCGCCGCCCCCGCGGTGCCCGCGAAGCCCGACTTCGACGCACTCCTCCCGCTTCTCGATGATGGGACGGCGACCCGACTGGTCGTCGTCGGGGACGACGGCGCGCTGGCGGCCACGGTCACCCGGCTGATGCGCGGCGAGCGGCTGCACGTCGAGGTCGGGTACGTCGCCGCCGAGCGGACGCCTGCCACCCGGCTCTACGGGCTGCCCGTCGCGGAGCGGGCGGCGCGGCTCGCGCGCGGCGGCGACGCGTCCGCGGTGCCGCTGATCCGGGACGACTCCGGCACCGCCCTGATCGGCGAGGCGACGATCACAGGCCCCGACGGCGGGCCGCTCGTCGGTGAGGCGTACGCGGATTCGGAGCGGGTGTTCTCCGGGGAGATCGCCCGCCTGCGGGTGACGCCGACCGTCGCGCTGCCCGGGGTGCGCGCCACCGCGGGCAGGCGATGGGGGCGCGAGCGCTGGCTGCCCGCCCGCGCGGTGCAGCTCGGCGCGGTCGGGGCGGTGGTCACCCGGGACGGCGTCACCACCGCGCGGGCGTTGAAGCGGTGCAGCTTCTACCGCGACCCCCGCGAATGGCTGCTGGTCCGCTGAGCCCCGGCGTCGTCGTCGATCGTGCCCGGGCTCACCGGTAGAGCGCGGCGATGCTCCGGCCCGCCGCCTCCAGGTCGGCGAGGCTCGACGCGATGCGGACGTCCGCGAACGCCGGATGGTGCTCGGCGCCGTCGGCGACGGAGCCGACGACCGCGTGCACCGGCCGCCCGGCGGAGCGGCCGAGGATCTCGGACACGATCTTGCCCTGGCCGGTCTGGGCGTCGAGCCGCCCCTCCCCCACGACGACGGCCTGCGCGGCGGCGACCGCATCGGCGAATGACAGCGCGTCGAGCAGGTAGCCGGCGCCGGAGACGATGCGGGCGCCGAACCTCGCCCACAGCCCGCCAGCGAGGCCCCCGGCCGCGCCGGACCCGATCACCGGCTCCGGGTCGCGGGGCAGCCGGGACCGGGTGTCCCGCAGTCGCCGGGTGAGGAACTCGACGTCGCCGGGGTCGGCCCCCTTCTGTGGACCGAACACGACGGCCGCGTCGGTATAGCGGGTGCGGACGTCGCTCAACACGGTCAGCTGGGCGTCCCCGATCCCGCCCGCGGCCTCGATCGCGGCGATCGCGCCGATCCCGCCGTCGGTGGTGGCGGAACCGCCGACGGCGACGACGATCTCGCGGGCGCCGTGCCGGGCCGCGTCCGCGATCTGCAGCCCGACCCCGGCGGTGTCCGCCGCCCGCGGGTCGCGAATCCCGAGGTGCGGGATCGTCAGCCCGCACGTCCGCGCGACCTCGACGACGGCGAGGCCGTCGGCGGACAGGCCGAATGTCGCGCGCAGGGGCGCATGCCACGGGTTGACGGCGTCCCCCTCGATCAGGCCCAGCCGCAACGGTTCCCGCAGCACATCGAGGGTGCCCTCGCCGCCGTCGGCGACCGGCATCCGCACCGCCGTCACACCCCCCGCCTCAAGCCCGCGCGCGATGGCCGCCGCGACGTCGGACGCGCTGTGCGTGCCCTTGAAGCTGTCGGGCGCCACCACCACCGTCATCCCGCCCACGCCTCCGGATTCACGGGGTGCGGCGGAATCTCCCTGCGCGACATCGCGATCGCGTTCCGTGCACACAGCTGCGACATCTTGGCCCGCACCGTGACGGTGGCACTGCCGAGGTGCGGGAGCAGCACCGTATTGGACAGCTCGGCGAGCCCCGGCGCCAGCCGCGGCTCGTTCTCGTACACGTCCAGTCCGGCACCGGCGATCACCCCGCCGCGCAGCGCGTCGACGAGGGCGCTCTCGTCGACGACCGGCCCGCGGGCGGTGTTCACCAGGATCGCGCCCGGCTTCATCCTGGCGAGCACGTCGGCGTCGATGAGGTGCTGCGTCGACGGCGCGAGCGGGACGTGCACGGACACGACGTCCGAGGTCGCGATCAGCTCGTCGAAGGAGATCCGCGGGCCGAGCACCGGGTCGGCCGTCGGCGCCGGGTGGGCGACGTCGTGCGGGCCGCGCGCCGAGCAGTGCCGCACGGTCATCTCGAATCCGGCGGCGCGGCGGGCCGTGGCGGCCGCGATCCGGCCGTGCCCGATCAGGCCGAGGGTGGCGCCGGTGACGTCGCTGCCGAGCAGCAGTTGCGGCTCCCAGCCGTCGAACCTGCCCTGCCGCAGGAACCGGTCCGCCTCCACGCAGCGCCGGGCGGTGGCCAGGATCAGCAGCATCGCGATGTCGGCGGTCGGCGCGGTGAGGACACCGGGGGTGTTGCCGACCATGATGCCGCGGGCGGTGGCCGCCGCGACGTCGATGTTGTCGACACCGACGGCGTAGTTGGATATCCCGTCGATCCGGGCGTCCGCCAACTCGGCAGCACCGAGGCGGTCGGTCAGCTGCGACAGGACGACGGAGTACTCCCCGGAGGAGCAGGCGGCCACCAGCTCTGCGGCGGTGTGCTCGTGCTCCCACACGGTGACCGACCCCGCGCCGCCGAGCAGGCTCAGCGCCGGCTCGGGCAGCGGTGTGGTGACCAGGAACCGTGGAATGCTCACGCTGGTACTTGTACACCGCGGTGCGCGGCCGCGTCGACGACCCGCCGGGGCGGGCCATACTGGCCGCATGCCCTCCGCCCGTACCGTCGTCCGGCCCAGCCCGGTGTTCCTCGCGGTCGTCGCCGTCACGGTCGCGGGCGGGGTGCTCGCATGGCAGGCGCCGCCGCGGTCGACGGCCGCGGGCGTCGGGGTGTTCATCCTCGTCGTCGCCGGCTGGGTGGTCACCGTCTGCCTGCACGAGTTCGCGCACGCCGTCACCGCGTGGCGGTACGGCGACCACGACGCAGCGGCCCGCGGCTACCTGACCCTCAACCCGCTCCGGTACAGCCACCCGCTGCTGTCGATCGGGCTGCCGGTGCTGTTCATCGCGATCGGCGGCATCGGGCTGCCCGGCGGGGCCGTGTACCTGCGCACCGACCTTCGGTCCCCGCGGGAGACCCGCCGGATCGCCCTGGCCGGGCCCGCGGTCAACGCGGCCACCGCCGTCGCCCTGCTGCTCGTGATTCGGCTGTTCGCGGACACCGATTCCCGCCCGGTGTTCTGGTGGGGCCTCAGCTTCCTCGCGTTCCTGCAGGTGATGGCGACCGTCCTGAATCTGCTGCCGGTCCCCGGCCTGGACGGCTACGCCGCCGTCGAACCGTCGCTGCGTCCGAGCACCCGCCGCTCGCTCGACCGGTACAAGGGCCTCGGCATGCTCGCGTTGATCGCGCTGCTGTTCGTCCCGACGATCAACCGGGCGTTCTTCGACGCCATCTACGCGCTGGTCGAACTCTCCGGTGTCCCCGCCGACTGGGCCCGCTACGGCGGCTTCGTGATGCGCTTCTGGACATAGCCCAGCGCCCCGCGACCGTGCGTGATTTTTACCCCGATCGGGGTAAAAATCACGCACAGTCGGCGGAGCCGACCGGTCAGGACCAGGCGGCGAGGACGGTGCGGACGGCGGTGACGACGGCCAGCGGCTGGTCGAAGACCGGGTGGTGTCCGGCCGCGGGCAGCTCCACCACCAGCGCGTCCGGACCGAACATCGGCCGCATCCGGTCGAGCAGCTCCGCGCTGATGATGCCGTTCTCGGAGCGGAAGAAGGCGACCCGGCACCCTGCGGTGGTCCCGTCCAGGCTGCTGCGGCTGCCCCTGCCGATGCGGGTGCCGTCGAACTTCCAGCTCCAGCCGCCGTCGGTGGCGGCGAGCGAGGCCCGCGCGATGTGGTCGAAGACGTACGGCTCCGCGGTGTCCTGCGGCGGCACCAACCGGAACCGGGCGACGGCGTCGTCGATGCTCGGGTAGACCTTCGCCTTCGAGGACAGCCGCTGGTTGCGCAGCTCCTGCTCCTCGGGTGTGAGGTCGCGGATCGGCGAGTCGAGGATGACGATCCCGTCCAGTCGGTCGCCGTGCCGGGTCGACGCGTGGTACGCCACGATCCCGCCCATGCTGTGCCCGACCAGGGTGGGACGACCGGCGATCCCGCCCGCGGCGGCGACCGCCAGCACCTCCTCCGCCCACTGGCCGAGGCCGTAGCCCTGCGCCCGGTGGTCGCTGTCGCCGTGCCCGGACAGGTCCAGCGCGACGACGCGGCGGTCGACCGCGAGTTGCGGGGCGACGTGGTCCCACCAACGCGAATGCGCCATGCCGCCGTGCACGAGCACGACCCCCGGCCGACCGGATTCTCCCCAGGCGCGGTAGGCGATGGACGCGCCATCGACCGTGACGTGGCCGGTCTCGACCGGCGCGGCGAGGGCGTCGACGAACCACTTCGGTGCCGACCCGTTCACACTGCTCATCAATCGACGTTAACGCGCTCCGGTCGGGCCACGGCAGCGAGGGTCATCTGCCCGAGCCAGGCCGGGACGTTCCTGGTGATCGCGGTCGGCCCCGAGATGGTGACCGCCTCCGCCGCCACCGCCTGCTCCCAGGACCGGTCACCCCGCCAGATCTCGACGAGGGTCCGCAGCCGGGTGCGGACGGTGGCGCTCACGACGAATCCGGGGTCCTGGTCGCAGACGTCGGCCTCCCCCTCGGCAACGCAGAGCCACCAGTGACGGTCCGGCACGGCCGCGTCGAACTCGAACGCGACGACGGTGCGCCCGGCGGGCCACGCGCCGACCGGCACCGTCCGGCGCATGTCCCACATCAACAGCCGGGGATCGAGGTCGTCGTCGGCGATCGCACCGATCCAGCGCACCCCCCAGGTACCGAGCGCCTCGACGACCGCACCGAGTTCCTCCCCGCACGCGGTGAGGGTGTACCGGCTGCGTCCCGCGTCGACGGTGCGCCGCACCACCCCCGCCCGTTCGAGGGTGCGCAACCGCTTGGACAGCAGCGCGGGCGACATCTTCGGGTTCCCCCGCCGCAGCTCGTTGAATCGGGTGCTGCCCGACAGCAACTCGCGCACCACGAGCAGGGTCCAGCGTTCGTCGAGGAGTTCCATCGCCTTCGCCACCGGGCAGAACTGTCCGTACTCCGACACGCCGGGCACCTCCTCCGACGGTGCATCGTCCGGTCCCCTGTCCCCCGACCAGTACACGCCGACCAGCGCCGGGACGCCAGGGGTACAGATCTGGAACTGGATCACCGGCCGGTGACGGGGGGACGCTGAGACCGAGCACAGCCCGTCCGCACGACACCGGGAGCAGCCATGAACACCCCGTCCGTCACCCCCGATCTCGCCGCCAAGCACCGCGCCATCTGGGCGCTCGGCGACTACCCGTCGGTCGCCGCCGACGTGATCCCCGCGCTCGGCCCCGTGCTGGTCGACGCGTGCCGGATCGGTGCGGGCGACCGCGTCCTCGACGTCGCGGCTGGCTCCGGCAACGCGTCAATCCCGGCCGCCCGCGCCGGCGCGTCGGTCGTCGCGTCGGACCTGACCCCGGAACTGCTCGCGAGCGGGCGCGCGCAGGCCGAGGCGCTGGGGCTCACCCTGCAGTGGCGGCAGGCGAACGCCGAGGATTTGCCGTTCCCGGACGCCGACTTCGACGCGGTCCTCTCCTGCGTCGGCGTGATGTTCGCACCGCACCACCAGGCGAGCGCCGACGAGCTCGTCCGGGTCCTGCGGCCCGGCGGCACCCTCGGGCTGATCAACTGGACCCCGGAGGGCTTCATCGGCCGGATGTTCGCGACCATGAAGCCGTACGCCCCGCCGCCGCCCGCCGGCGCGCAGCCGCCGCCGCTGTGGGGGGACGAGAACCACGTCCGCGACCTGCTCGGCGACCGCGTCACCGGTGTCGTCGCCCGCCGCGAACGGCTCACCGTCGACTGCTTCGACGGCCCCGAGCAGTTCCGTGACTACTTCAAGGCCTGCTACGGACCGACGATCGCGGTGTACCGGGCGATCGCCGACGACCCCGACAGGGTGCGCGCACTCGACCGGGACCTCACCGACCTCGCCGCCGCCCACGACCGCGGCGGCGGGACGATGGAGTGGGAGTATCTCCTGCTGACCGCCGTCCGAACCTAGAAGGTCAGGTCAGCGGGGTGACCCAGCCGTGCAGCGCGTCGCCGCGCAGCGCGGCGGCATGCTTCTTGCGCAGCGCCTCGGTGACCGGCCCGAGTGTCCCGGTGCCGACGACCCGGCCGTCGACCTCGACGACGGGGGCGACCCCGGCGGAGGTGCCGGTGACGAACACCTCGTCGGCGATGTACAGCTCGGTCAGGTCGACGGTGCGTTCGACGACCGGGACGCCGTCCTCGGCGGCGAGCGTGAGCAGGGTGCGCCGGTTGATGCCGTCGAGGATGTCGCAGGACACGTCGGGGGTGATCAGGGTGCCGCCGCGGACCAGGAAGAGGTTCGCGGCGCTGGCCTCGCAGACGTGGCCGTTGCCGTCGAGGAAGACCGCGTCGTCGTAGCCGGCGTCGATGGCGTCCTGCTTCGCGAGGACGGAGTTCACGTACGCGCCGTTGACCTTGGCGCGGGACGGGATCGCCGCGTCGGGGATGCGGCGCCACTGGCTGGTCTTGAGCCGCATGCCGTCCTGCGGGACGATCGGGATCGCGTCGTAGACGAACATGCTGACGGTGGTGTGGCAGCCGCGGACCCGGGTGCCGGGGATGGACTCGTCGACGTGCACGGTCGCGCGGACGAACACGTCCCCGGTCGGCGCGTTCCGTTCGACGAGGTCGCGGGCCGCGGCGACGAACCGGTCGAGGTTCCAGTCGGCGGCGAAGCCGTCCATCCCGATGATCTTGCAGGACTCCACCATTCGCCGATAGTGGTCGGCGAGGCGGAACGCGGTGCGCCGGTCGCCGTCGACGTGGACGGGGAAGACGGTGTAGACGCTCAGCCCGTAGAGGATCGCGGAGGTCGCGACGCCGAGCGACGCCTCCGCGGCGTCGACGATCCGGTCACCGAAGTACACGTGGGGATGGGGAATGGCCATGGCGGGCAATGCTAGCCACCCCGCGCACCCGGTGCACCACGATTTCGGTGCCCCCGCCCGGGTCGCCGCCGCGCCTCCGCTGGCCGACGCGGCGTGGACGGCACACTGACCGGATGCTGCATCTGCGGATCATGACGCCGTTCGATCTGACGGACGACGCCCTCCGGATTCTCGAGGACGAGCCGGGGGTCAGCGGTCTCGCCGTGGTGCGGGCCGCTGCGGTGCGTCCGGTCGGGGACATCGTGTACGCGGACCTGGCCCGGGAGGTCGCCAACGACGTGGTCGAGCGGCTGCGGGCGACCGGCCTGCACCACCGCGGCAGCATCGAACTTGAGCCGGTGCACACCTGGCTGTCCAGGGACGGCCTCGACGCGGAGCTCCGCAGCCCCGGCAGCAGCGCCGACACGGTGGTGTGGGCGGAGGTCGCGCAGCGCTCCTACGAGGACGTCGAACTGAACTGGACGTATCTGAGCTTCATGACGATGGCGACGCTGCTCGCCGGCATCGCGATCATCACCGACTCCCAGATCCTGGTGATCGGCGCGATGGTCCTCGGCCCGGAGTTCGGTGCCATCGCCGCACTCGGCGTCGCCCTGGTCAAACGCCGGTACGTGCTGTTCGGCACCGCCGTGCGAACCCTGGTCGTCGGGTTCGCGGTCGCGATCGCGGCCACCGCCGCCGCGGCGCTGGCCGGTCGGCTGCTGGGCTGGGTGACGATCGACGACGTCACCGGCCCGCGCCCGGAGACCGCGTTCATCTACCACCCCGACAAGTGGTCGTTCATCGTCGCGGTGATCGCGGCCGCGGCCGGGGTGCTGTCGCTGACGTCGTCGAAGCTCGGTGGCCTGTCCGGGGTGTTCATCTCGGTGACGACGGTGCCGGCGGCGGGCAACGTCGGCCTCGGTCTCGCGTTCGGTGCGGGCCACGAGATCTGGGGCAGCACATTGCAACTGGTGGTGAACCTGGCGGGGATGGCGCTCGCCGGGTGGGCGACCCTGGCGATCCAGCAGGCGGTGTGGTCGAGGGTGTCGGTGCGCCGCGCGCGGGCCCTGGACCGCCGGCGCCGGATGCTGTGACGCGCCTTACCGGTGGCGCCGCACCATCTCCTCGCCGACCGCACGCAACGACGTCCGCAACGATGCGGGTGCGAGCACCTCGACGCCGCCACCGAGCGAGGTCAGCTGATGCACCGCAACGTCTTCCGCTTCGAGTCGCAGGTCGACGTCCACCCAGCCGTCGGCGTCGGCGGGTCCGGGGGTGACGCGGGCGGCCTCCACCCCGACCGCCGCGGGCAGGGACCGCCACGCGACGGGTGAGAGCCGCACCCGGCACGGGTAGCGCAGCAACGACCTGTCGAACGCGGCCACCGACCCCGACCACCACGCGGCCAGGTCGAAACCGTCGGGACGGTCGGCCGGATCGTCGAGAACCGTTGCGCCGGTGATGCGGGAGACCCGATGGGACAGCACCCGGCCGCGATGGGCGGCAACCAGGTACCAGACGGCGGCCTTCGCGACGAGGCCGAGCGGGTCGAGGGTGCGCGTGGTCTCCGCGTCCCCCTTCCGGTAGCCGACCCGCAACCGGCGCCCGCCGAGGACGGCCCGCGCGACCGTCGCGAGGTGCGGGGCGGGCGGTCCGGTGGCGAACCAGCCGGGCGCGTCGACGTGCAGCCGGGACCGCCACAGTTGCGCCCCGGTGCGCAAGGGCAGCGGCATCGCGCCGAGCAGTTTCGCCTCCGCGGACGCGGTCTGCTCACCCACCCCGAGGTCCGCCGCGAGCCCGGGGATCCCGAGCAGCATCAGCGCGGACGTCTCCGCTTCGGTCATGCCGCTGAGCCGGGACTGCCAGCCGTCGAGCAGCCGGATCCCGCCGCCGGGCCCGCTCTCGGTGTAGAGCGGCACCCCCGCGGACTGCAGCGCGGCGACGTCCCGGTACACCGTCCTGACCGAGACCTCGAGTTGCTCGGCCAGACAGTCCGCGGTCGCCCCCCGACGTCCCCTGCAGGCGCAACATCAGGTCGAGCAGCCGACTGGATCGCACGACCCGATGTCTACGAAAAATCCCTGACAGGAGATGTCAGGGATTGCGGCACACAATGGCAGGCATGACGACCTGGCAGCAGTTCTCCGACGAGGCACCCGACCTGGCGGACGCCGTCCGCGCCCGCCTCACCGCACACAAGCACCACGTTTTCGCAAGCCTGCGGGCCGACGGCTCGCCGCGGGTCAGCGGAACCGAGGTCGAGATCTTCGAGGGGTTGCTCGTGCTCGGCTCGATGCCGAACGCCCGCAAGATCCGGGACCTGCGCCGCGATCCCCGCTACGCGCTGCACTCGAACCCCGGTCACCACACGATGGAGGGCGGGGACGCGAAGATCTCCGGCCGGGCCCGCGAACTCACCGGTGACGAGAAGCGGGCGATCCTGGAGAGCTACCCGGAGAACCCGGGAGACGACGCGCACATCGTCGAACTCGACATCGACGAGGTGGTGCTGACCACCGTGTCGGACGACCAGCTGCACGTGGACCTGTGGCGTCCGGGCGCCGGCGTCACCCGCACCAGCCGGCGACCGTGAGTTGGTTGTTTTCGGGGTGGTGACGGCGGAAACAACCCGAAAACGACCAACTCGCGGAGGTCACCAGGTGAGGTTCTCCTGGCAGTGCGCGCCGTCGGCACCCGACTCGACCTGGACGGTGGCGTGACCGAGGCCGTGCCCGTCGAGCACCACCTTGGCCGCCGCCAGCACCACCCCGGTGTCGGCGTCGGTGGTCAGGTGCACGGTGGCGACGTCCATGCCGGTGGTCAGCGTCCACACGTGCAGGTCGTGCACGCCGGTCACCCCGGGCAGCGCGCCGAGATCGGCGCGCACCGCGTCGACATCCACGTTCTCGGGGGACGCCTGGGTGAGGATCCGCAGTGACGCCGCGGCGAGGGTGACCGCCCGCGGCACCACCCACAGCGAGATCAGAACGCCGACGACGATGTCCGCGTAGGTCCAGTTGAACGCCAGCACCAGCGCGCCCGCGATCAGGACGCCGACCGAGCCGACCGCGTCGGCGAGGACCTCGAGGTAGGCGCCGCGGACGGCGAGCGAATCCTTCGCGTCGCCGCGCAGCATCCACATGACCACCAGGTTCGCGGCCAGGCCAGCGGCCGCGGTGAGCATCAGCGGCAGGCCGGGGATCTCGGGGGCATCACCGATCCGGCCGATGGCCTCGTACATCACCCACGCGGCGACGGCGAGCAGCAGCACCGCGTTGGCCATCGCGGTGAGCACCTCGGCGCGATGCCACCCGAAGGTGCGGGCCGCGGCGGCGGACCCCTGGCGGGCCAGCAGCAACGCGACCAGGCCCATGCACATCCCGACGACGTCGGTGAGCATGTGGCCCGCGTCGGCGAGCAGCGCGAGCGAGCCGATGGCCAGCCCGACCACGACCTCGAGCACCAGGAACCCGACGAGGATCCCGACCGCGAGGACCATTCGCCGGATGCGGGTGGCGGAGGGGCCGACCGCTCCCGGCTCGACCCCACCGTGACCGTGTGCATGCCCGTGCCCGACACCCATGGCCCATCTCCTCACTCGCGACTACCGGCAACCGCCGCCATCATATGCACACATTCGCATATATCGAAACCTCGGGTTGCGTCGGAGCCGATCAGCAGCCGCCGACTGTCCGCACACCGACACGGTGACGCCGACGCCCGAGAGCAGGGCAGGCAGCGAGGTGAGTGGGGTGACCGCCTACTCGGGCGGATAGCCGGGGTTCGGCACCGTCGGCGGCAGCGTCGCGATCGCCGAGATCCGGCTCAGCCCCGCCACCTGCAGCAGGTCCACGATCAGGGACCGGATCTGCGCGAACACCACGGTCGCCGAGATGCCGGCGTTCTCCACCAGTTCGGCCTTCGCGCCGACCGCGACGGTCCGCAGCACCCGCGCCGCCTCCGCCCGGTCCGGCTGCTGCCCCGGGTCGGCGAGCACCACCCGCCGCAGCACGTCCACCGCGTGCGAGAGCTTCTCCACCTCGTCCACCAGCCGGGGGTCGAGGATCTCGTCGTCCCGGACCAGCGACAGCGACCGCCGGGCCAGGACACGGATGTTGCGCATCGCGTTGTCGATCGGGTCGGCAGCCGCGGCCAGCCGGTCGAAGCGGGAGCGCGAGTTCCAGTACAGCGGGGAGAGTCTGCTGATCTCCCGCCCGCCGCTCAGGCTCGACCGCAGCCCCTCGATCGCGGCCTGGGAGGTGCGCGCCTTCCGCAGCGCGGACTCGATCGGCTTCGGGTCGTTCGCGACGAGCCCGTCCGCCACCAGCTGCAGCACCTCGGCCGCGGTCCCGAGGATGTCGGCGGCGCTCGTGCGGGCCCGCAACACCGGGTGCACGGGCACCAGGGTGACGACGAGGAAGCCGACGACACCACCGATCAGGGCGTCGATCATCCGGTCGGCGCCGCCGCCCTGCTGCGGGGGGATCAGGGTCGCGACCAGGACCGCGGACGTCCCGGCCTGCATCGAGATGATCGGGCCGCCGTCGAGGAGGATCGCCGTCGACATCGCGAGCGCGACCACCAGGGTGATCTGCCACGGTCCGGTGCCGATGATCGAGATCAGCGTGTCCCCGACCCCGATCCCGACGGTGACACCGACGATCAGTTCGACGGACCTGCGCACCCGCGCCCCGAGGGACAGGCCGAGCGACACGACCGCCGCGATCGGCGCGAAGAACGGGTTGTGGTGGTGGAACACGTCGTTGGCGACGAACCAGGCGATCCCCGCCGCCAACGCGCACTGCAGCACCGGGAATGCGGACACCCGCACCCGGTGCACCGACGCCCGTGCCCGCGCACGCGCGCGGTCACGGGTGTAGGGGCGGAAGCTATTCGACGCCAAGTGCCTCGGCGGCCCGCGGGTCGCAGTCCTCAAGCAGGTCCAGGCAGCGCGCGTGCTCGTCGGACTCGCCGATGGCCTTGGCGGCCAGCGCGAGCGAGGCGACGCAGCGCAGGAACCCGCGGTTCGGTTCGTGGCTGTACGGGACCGGCCCGAAGCCCTTCCAGCCGTTGCGTCGCAGCTGGTCGAGTCCGCGGTGGTAGCCGGTGCGCGCGTAGGCGTAGGCGGTGATGGTCTCGCCGTCGGCCAGCGCGGCCTCCGCCAGGTACGCCCACGCGATCGACGCGGTCGGGTGGTCGGCGGCCACCTGCTTGGGGTCGGCCTTGTTCAGAAGCTCCGACTCGGCGTCGTCGTCACCGGGGAGCAGGGTGGGCTGGGGTCCGAGCAGGTCACCGAAAGAGGTCATGACGACCATTGTGCGCGCACCGGATCGCGGCCGACGCCCCGACACCCCCGCGCGCGACACCCGGGTCGGGCCGCGGACGCCGTAGTCTGCTGACCGGGACCCGTGGTCCCCGAGGACCGACCCGAGCGCAAGGAGACGGACAGTGCCGGACCGGAGCGAACCGGAGTCGACGCCCGCGTCGGGCACACATTCGACGCCCGCGTCGGATGCACCGACGACCGCGATCCCGCAGGCGGTGCCGCCGCCGCGCCCGGCACCCCCCGCTGCGCCTCCTTCCGCGTCACCGCCGCCGTCCGAGGCGCCGACGACGGTGATCCCGCACGCCACCCGCGCCGCCCCGACCCGCGTCGGTGCAGGCGCACCGCAGCCGGGCGCGGCCCCCGGGTCGTTGCCCGCGGCGGCTCCGGTTCGGGTCCCCGACGCTCCGCCCGCGCCGTCCGGGAAACGCCGGTGGCCGCTGGTCGTCGGCGCGGTGGTGGGGCTCGCCGCCATCGCCGCCGGGGGGTACGTCCTCGTCGACCGGTTGACCGGCGACCGCACCGAGGACGAGGTGCGGACGGCGATCACCGGGTTCGTCGACGCCATCGACCGCGGCGACCTCGCGGCACTGCGGGCGGGCAGCTGCGGCGACCTCGCCGCGTACTACGCGGGGATCGGTGACGGCGACTTCGCCGGCGTGTACCAGGCCGCGAACTCGGACCGCGCGGTCCCGGTCCTCGACAGCGTCGACGCCATCTCCGTCACCGACGGGACGGCCCTCGCGCAGGTCACCGTCCACACCGCGAACGATCCGGCGTCGACGTCGGTGCGCTCGTTTGCCCTCGAACAGCAGGACGGGGTGTGGAAGGTCTGCAGCTGACCTGCGTGCAGTCACCAACCCCGCGGGGATGACGGCCACGGGTCGCCCCAGCGCGCGGCAGTGCGATCGCGGAGGTGTTTCGCCGGGAGCACTGGGGTTGTGGGCCGTGGCTGCGGCACCTCCCTGCTGAGTACATGGAGGTTGACATCGCCCCGGCCTGACCTGACCGGCAGCGCTATATCGCGGCTAATCCGGACGATGCCGTCCGCCCTGGTGGCGGACCGATCAGGGCGGATCACCGACCTCGAAACGAGGCGCCGTCACGCCTGCTTGCGGGCTCCTTTCCGGCCGTTGACGGTCACCCCGTTGACACCGGGCACCGTGGTGCGGCGCCCGTTGCCGGGGAACAGTCGCGCGCTGATCGCTCCCGCCGAGGGCAGGTCGTTGATCGGGCACTAGGCGGAGGGGACGTTTCGGATCTCGTTGATGGTCAGGAAGTTCGCCGTCCTCGAGGCCCGCGAAGGCGTTGACGATGCGCTGTCCGATGTCGCGTCGCCGACGTGGTGCTCAGCCGCATGGATGCCGTCGTCTTCGCTGATTCCGTGTTTGAGTGCGGATCTGTGCGCCTTCACACGACCTGGGTCCAGGCGCGCACCGCTTCCCGGATCGCCTCGGACCGGGACACGTGTTCCTGCTCGGCACGGTCGTTCAACGCCTGCAGCAATGCCGCATCCATCCGCACCGGCACCACTTCTCCGGGGCCGTCACCTAGGGTCGGGCGGCCTCGTTTGCGGAGCTTGTCGACCTCGTAGCCGGTCTCGGCCTCGTCCGCCCACTGCTGGATCATCGCGTCCGTGACGGGTGCTCCGTTGATCGTCTCCTCGGCCATACCGATTATCGTAATACGAAACTCCACTCAAGGTCAGGGCCCTTGACTGGGGTCTCGGGGTGGTCGTCGCGGCCGAGGACCTCCTCGTCTTCGATCCACCAGCCATTCACCCGGTCAAGGCCATAGAGAAGCAGACACAGCCGGAGTCGAAGAACGGCCGATGAGAGATGCGCGTTCGCCTCGGCGAACCAGTACGGGAATCGCCACTAGCTCGGCAGGATCGAAGACCGTGGCGATGGTTGAGGAAACCCTGGGAGCTGGCCGTGAGGACGTCACAGGTCGGCGAGCGGCGGGAACACCGCCGCGATGCCAACCGGGTCGCGGTGCAGCACCCGCCGCACATCGCCGCTCACCCGGCCCAGGTCCCCGTTCGCGATCGCGGCGTAGGAGCTGACCCAGCCGTCCACCTCCCACCGCTCGGCGCCGAGACCGGCGCGGGACGCGTACGCCTCGTCGAGGGTCTCGCGGTGGTAGCCGATCGGACGTCCCAGCGCCGCGGTCAACGCGTCCGCGACGTCGGCAAGGGACAGCGCGGCCGGGCCCGTCAGCTCCAGCGTCCGCCCGTCGTGGCGGTCGGTGCGCAGCACCGCGGCCGCCGCCTCGATCACGTCGGCGCGGGCCACCATCGCGGCGCGCCCGTGCCCGGCGGGGCCGCGGATGACGTCGTCGGGCCCGATCATGCCCGGCATCAGGTCCAGGTACATGTTGTCGCGCAGGAACGTGAACGCGAGGCCGCTGTCGCGGATCGCCTGCTCGGTGTCCCAGTGGTCCCGGCCGAACGTGAACGTGCAGTGCGGTCCCGCTGCGACGAACGAGACGTAGACGATGCGTCGCACCCCGGCCGCGACCGCCGCGTCGACGGCCTGCCGCTGCCGGGCGGCGCGGTCGACGCTCTCGGTCGCGGACACCATGAAGAAGGTGTCCGCGCCGCGCAGCGCGTCGGGCAGGGCCGGGTCACCGAAGCTCCCCCGGGCCGCGGTCGCGCCGGGCAGGGCGGGGAGCCGGGACGGGTCGCGCCCGATCAGGGTGGTCGGCGTCCCCGCGGCGGCGAGCAGGTCCGCGACTCCCCCACCGATGTGCCCGCTGGCCCCGGAGACGGCGATGCGCATGAGGCCAGCGTAGATCCGCGCGGACGAGGGCGCAGTCCCCGAGCCGCGACCTGCGGGGACCGCGCCCTCATCGGATGCGCTACGCGGAGACGGACCGTCCCGCGGCCTTGAGGTCGTTGCACGCCTCGACGACGCGGGCGGTCATGCCCGCCTCGGCCTTCTTCAGGTAACTGCGCGGGTCGTAGACCTTCTTGTTGCCGACCTCGCCGTCAATCTTGAGGACGCCGTCGTAGTTGGCGAAGAGGTGCCCGGCGATCGGCCGGGTGAACGCGTACTGGGTGTCGGTGTCGACGTTCATCTTCACGACACCATTGCGCAGCGACTCCTCGATCTCCGACTTCAGCGAGCCGGAGCCGCCGTGGAAGACGAAGTCGAACGGCTGCGACCCGGCGGCCAGCCCGAGCTTCGCGACGGCCGCGGCCTGTCCCTCGGCGAGGACCTCCGGCTTGAGGACGACGTTGCCCGGCTTGTAGACGCCGTGCACGTTGCCGAAGGTCGCGGCGAGCAGGTACCGGCCGTTCTCGCCGACGCCGAGCGCGTCGACGGTCTTCTCGAAGTCCTCGCGCGAGGTGTACAGCTTGTCGTTGATCTCGGCCTCGACGCCGTCCTCCTCGCCGCCGACCACGCCGATCTCGACCTCGAGGATGATGTTCGCGGCCTTAGACAGCTTCAGCAGGTCCTGCGCGATCTGCAGGTTCTCGTCGATCGGCACGGCCGAGCCGTCCCACATGTGCGACTGGAACAGCGGGTTCCGGCCGGCGTTGACGCGCTCCTGCGAGATCGCGAGCAGCGGGCGGACGAAGGTGTCCAGCTTGTCCTTCGGGCAGTGGTCGGTGTGCAGCGCGATCGTGACGTCGTACCGGGCGGCGATCACGTGCGCGAACTCGGCGAGCGCGACGGCGCCGGTGACCATGTCCTTGACACCGAGACCGGAGCCGAACTCGGCGCCGCCGGTGGAGAACTGAATGATGCCGTCACTGCCTGCGTCCGCGAAGCCCTTGATGGCCGCGTTGATCGTCTCGGACGAGGTGCAGTTGATGGCAGGGAAGGCGAAGGAGTGTTCCTTGGCCCGACCGAGCATCTCGGCGTAAACCTCGGGAGTTGCGATGGGCACGGCGGCTGACCTCCATGTCGGCGTGTCTGGTGCGCGTCGGCCGGTCGTGGCGGCACACGCGTGGTCCTAGCAGTATGGCAACTTCGACGCGCGACGTCGCGTGCGCGTCCGCGGATCGGGCGCCCGGTGGCCGGCCCGCCGGGCGTCGGTACCCTGGTCCGCGTGAATATGCAGGCAGCAGCTGACCTCGTGACCGATGGCCGGGATTCCGTGACGAACCTGGCGCTGCTGCCGGGCTTCCTCGACCCGGTCAACCTGTTGAACTCGTTCGGCACCTGGATGCTGGTGGGTCTGCTGCTGGTGGTGTTCATCGAGTCGGGTCTGCTGTTCCCGCTGCTGCCCGGCGACTCGCTGCTGTTCACCGCTGGCCTGATCGCGGCGTCGAAGTCCACCGAGGTCGAGCCGTTCGCGCCGCTGTGGGTGCTGCTGGTGACGATCCCGATCGCCGCGTTCCTCGGCGACCAGGTCGGCTACTGGATCGGCGCGAAGGGCGGCGCCGCCCTGTTCAAGTCGAACGACGCGAAGTTCTTCAAGAAGAGCTACATCGACGAGTCGCACGCGTTCTTCGAGAAGCACGGGCCGATCACCATCTTCCTGGCCCGGTTCGTGCCGATCGTGCGCACCTTCGCCCCGCTGGTGGCTGGCGCGTCGAAGATGAAGTACTCGGTGTTCCTCACCTACAACGTCGTCGGCGCCATCGCCTGGGGTGCCGGCGTCACCCTGCTCGGCTACCTGCTCGGCCAGATCGGGTTCATCCGCGACAACGTCGACCTGATCTTCCTGCTGATCGTGTTCGTCTCCGTCGTGCCGATCATCATCGAGGTCGGCAAGCGGATCCTGGCGTCGCGTCGCGGGGAGCAGGCCGCCGCCGGGGCGTCCGCCTCGGACGAACACACGCCCTGACCGTGCTGCTCGCCGCCGCCGATCCGGGGCCCTTCGAGAACGTGGGGCCGGTGGTGGTGTGGGTGCTGGTCCTCACGTTCGTCTTCCTGGAGTGCGCGTTCATCGTCGGGCTGTTCCTGCCGGGGGATTCGATGCTGCTGACCGCCGGGATCGTGCTCGCCGGTCATGCGTCCGGCGCCGGCAACGTGTGGGCGCTGTCGGCGGGTGCCGCGATCGCCGCGATCGCCGGGAACCAGGTCGGGTACGCGATCGGGCATCGCGGCGGGCACCACCTCGCCGCCCGCCGCGACGGCCGTTACGTGAACACCGAGAACCTGCACAAGGTCAACGCGCTGCTCGACCGCCACGGATTCTGGTCGGTCCTGATCGCGCGGTGGATCCCGTGGGTGCGGACGCTGTGCCCGCTGGTCGCGGGCGCGGCCCGGATGAACCACCGCCGGTTCACCGTCGCCAGCACGCTCGGCGCACTGGCGTGGGCGCCGGTGCTGCTGCTGCTCGGCTACTACGCGGGCGAATACCTGGAACGGGTGCCGTGGCTGATGCCGGCGGTGCTGACGGTCCTGGTGACCGCGCTGGTCGTCGGCACCGCGGTCGGCGTCCGACAGTACCGGCGGGAACTCGCGAAACCGCTCGTGGACTACGAGGTGGACTGACGCCGCGCGTTCGCGACGATCGCGTCGTGCACGTACCGGGCGTAGCCGGGGGCGACCGCGTCCCACTCGGCGATGGCCCGCGGATCGGCGACGTACTGCTCGGCCACCGTGACGTGCCGCTCCGGGTCGCAGTCGTGGAACCAGCGTTCCAGGTGCCTGCGGTGCGCCTCGGCGGCCGCGGTGGCGCGGTCGCCGGTGGCGGGTTCCCCGGCGGCGATCGCCTCGGCGAACTCGGCGATCAGCCGCTCGGCCTCGGCCTTGATCTCCCGCCAGTCCGCGCTGCCGTATGCGGAGGTGGCCCGCCAGTCGTCGCCTGCGCCGCGGGCCGCCGCGACCAGGTCCGCGAACCGGTCGGTGCCGAAGATCTCGAGCTGCTCGGCGGCGGAGAGGGCGACGCCGCGGCCGCGGGCCTCGATCTCCCGCTCCAGTTCGGTGAGTAGGGCCGCGATCCGGGCCCGCCGCTGCCGCAGCAGCCGGTGCTGGCGGCGCAGGTGCGCGTCCGGGTCCGGGTCGTCGAGCAGCGCGGCGATCTCGTCGAGCGGGAAGTCGAGCGCCCGGTAGTACAGGATGCGGCGCAGCCGGGCCAGGTCGGTGTCGGTGTACCGGCGGTGGCCTGCTGCGGTCCGGGCGTGCGGTGTCAGCAGTCCGATCCGGTCGTAGTGGTGCAGGGTGCGCACCGATGTCCCGGACATCGCCGCGACCCGCCCGACCGGATGCTCAGCCACGGCGGACGTTCCGCTCGCGGGCCTCGCCGATCAGGTCGATCGCGAGCGCGCCGCACCGCGGTCCCGGATTCACCACGGACACCCACGCCTGCGCCGCGTACACGGGATGCGGCAGCAGCCGGTCCTGCTCCCGGTAGTCGTGGTCGTCGCGGCGGGCGGCGTGCCCCTCGGGCCCATAGCCGAGCAGATCACGGAACCGGTCGCGGCCGACGTGGATGTTCAGCCGGTATACCCCGGCCCGGTCGAGATCCGATGCGGTGTCGAAGCCGGGGTAGTCGCCGGTGACGATCGTCGCGACCGGGAACCGGTCGTCCGGGGCGGCCGCGCCGGCCGGGTAGAGGAAGACGTCACCCCACGCCACCTCCGGGGCGCCGGTCTCCGGGCCCGCGACGTGGACGCGGATCCCGGTCAGCGCGCCGACGCGGGCCAGGGTCTCGTCGAGGGTCCAGGTGTCCTTGGTCGCGGTCATGCCCGCCACGGTAGAACCTGACGCGACGTCGGGTGCAAGCGTCCGCCGCGGGTCAGGCCCGGAACCGTCGCGAGCCCCGCCGCTCGAGGGTGCCCGCCGCGACATATGCGGCCTCCATCAGCATCCACCCGCCGAGCTGCACCGACAGGTCCCGCTCGGCGATGTCGGAGGCGTGCACGGT
Organism: Rhodococcus sp. NPDC058505; assembly: GCF_042720095.1. Classification (NCBI taxonomy): domain Bacteria; kingdom Bacillati; phylum Actinomycetota; class Actinomycetes; order Mycobacteriales; family Nocardiaceae; genus Rhodococcus; species Rhodococcus sp. NPDC058505. Next base: position 8,122 of record NZ_JBHXNB010000027.1, on the reverse strand, counting down.
GCCCCCGGTGAACGTCGAGATCCCGTTGCCGTATCCGGGCATGCGGGCCGAGCGCGCCCAGTCGCACCCGAACAGCGGCTGCCCCTCGACCTGCAGCCGGTTCTCCCAGGCGGCGTCGGCGGAGTCGACGACCAGCTGGGCGGCCAGCCGCCGCGCCCGCTGGTCGGCCTCGGTGTCGCCGGGCAGCTGCGCGGCGACCTGCGCGAGGTAGCGGGCGAGGATCCCGTCGAACAGTCCCCCGTCGCCGCCCCCGCCGCCGACGATCACGCCGTCCTCGGTCAGGTGCTTGTCGACGGCCTCGACGAGGGCGTGCACCCGATGCCGGTGCCGCGGCTCGTCGAGACGCACCGCGAGCTCGGTTTCCATCCCGAGGGTGACGCCCTGGCAGTAGCTGTAGACCGCTCGGTCGAGGATGCCGGCGGGGACCGGCTTCCCCGGCGCGAACCGGATGCCGTCGAGGATCAGGCCGGTCGCCGGGTCGCGGAGGGTGTCGTCGATCCAGTCCGCCATCCCCTGCGCGCGCAGCAGTCGTCCGGTGCGGGCGAGCAGGATCGCGGCGGGTCCGTTCGCCGGCGTGTTGTAGAAGTCGGAGCGGGTCCGCCACGGGATGCCGCCGCCGGACTCCGGGGCCCACGCGTCGAAGACCTGCGATTCCAGGTCGCCGATCGCGGACCGGAAGTCGAGGTGTTGCAGCCGCTGCGCCCGTTCCAACGCGAGGCCGAGCCAGGCCATGTCGTCGTAGTAGTGGTTGGTCCACCCGGTGATGTTCCGGATCCGATGGGAGCGACCAATTTTCGTGATGCGTCGCCGCCGCCGCGGGGTGGGGTTGCGGTCGGCCGCATCGACGATGCAGTCCAGGAAGTGCGCCTGCCACCAGTAGTGCCAGGTGAAGAACAGCCGCTCCCGGCGAACCGGGGGCCACGCGACGACGGCGAGGCTGGTGCCGGGCAGCGCCCACAGGCGCCGGACGTGCCGGGTGAGTACCGCCTCCTCCGCGGCGTCCGCCCGCGTCGACCACTCGTGCTGCATGACAACAGATCTTGCCTACTTATGTGACGATTCGCTACCACGACAGTCCGAGATCCGCGTGTTGGCGGATCCAGGCATGCATGGCAATCCCCGCGGCAACGCCGGCGTTGATGCTTCGGGTGGAACCGAATTGCGCGATGGAGACCGTCATCGCGGCCGACTGTTTCGCGTGGTCACTGACTCCGGGACCCTCCTGCCCGAACAGCAGGATGCACTCGCGCGGCAGGTGCGCGGTCTCCAGCGGCACCGACCCGGGCACGTTGTCGACCGCGACGATCGCGAGATCCTCGACGGCCGCGTACTCGAACAGGTCCTCCGCGCTCGGGTGGTGCACGATGTGCTGATAGCGGTCGGTGACCATGGCGCCGCGCCGATTCCAGCGTCGGCGGCCCACGATGTGCACGGCCGACGCGGCGAAGGCATTGGCGGTGCGCACCACCGTGCCGATGTTGGCGTCGTGCCCGAAGTTCTCGATCGCGACGTGGAACGGGTGCCTGCGGGAATCGATGTCCGCGACGATCGCCTCCCGACTCCAGTACCGGTAGGCGTCGACGACGTTGCGCCGGTCCCCGGCGGCGAGCAGGTCGGGGTCGTAGCGCGGATCGTCCGGGATCGGGTCGCCGTGTTCGAGGTGCCAGGGCCCGACGCCGTGCGGGTGCTCCCCCCATTCGGTGGGTCCGGACTCCTCGCCGCTGTCGGGGCCGATCGCATTCATGACTGCCATTGTCCCGCGCCGGGGGCGTCGGCGGCGGTCCGGGACCCGGACGCGGTCAGAACGTCTCGTTCGACTCGGCCGCGATCCGGAAGCCGTGACCGGTGTCGTCCTTGCGGCAGGTGACGCCCGCCGTTTCGGAGGTGCAGGTGTAGCCGAACGACGCGATGGTCTCCCCGACCGGGAGCACCGGATCGGCCTCGCCGGAGGTGTAGATCAGTCCGCCCGCGCACAGGAACTCCGCCGGCCCCGCGCCGGTGACCCGGATGCCGCTGCCCCAGTTGATCATGCAGTCCTCCGGCTTCGGCGGGACCGGGGTGGTGGTGCCCTGGCAGCCCGCTTCGGTGCGGGTAGCCAATTCGATGATGCCGCATTGGAATCCGCCGGAGGGTGCGGTGAAGTACACGGCCTCGTTGCGGCGATAGGTGGTGGGCGGTGCCGCCGTGGTTGTCGTCGGCTCGACGGTCGTGGTGGTGGTCGGCGAAGTGCTGGTGACGGACGGGACGGTCGCGGTCGTCGTCGACACCACAGTCGTCGTCGGGGTCGCGACCTCGTCCGCGTCGGATGTTCCGCAGGACGCCAGCAGCGCCGCCGCGGCCACCGCCCCCAGCACCGTCAGCACTCGACGTGAACCCACCAGCACTCCCCTTTCGGTTTGGATCGCGAACGACCCTACGGCGTGCCCGACGCCGCCGAACCGGCGGCTACGCCGTCATGCCCTCGACGAGAAGCGCCTGCGCGGCGGCATAGCTGGCGAGGACGACACCCTCCGCCGCCCGACGTCCGGTCTCGCCGCGGACGAACAGGCGACGGATCACGATCAGCGCGTCGGAACCGGTGAACAGCAGCCCGCCGAGCCCCAGCCTGCTCCGCGGGTCGGCGCCGGGAACGACGGTCCCCGCAACGACCCGCGCGCCCGGCGCGAGCGCGGGGTCCGCGGACAGCGTCGAGGTGGTGCCGAGGACCGCGCCGTACGCGGTCAGGGTCGGGGCGACGCGACGGGCCCTGGCACGCAGCAACCCGGCCGCCCCCAGCCACCCGAGCAGGCGCGGCACCAGGGCCGGCGCGGTCGGGCGGGCGCCGCGGCGGGCCAGGACCGCCGAGTAGCCGAGTTGCATGACCGCGAACGAGCGGGCCCCGTTCGTCAGCCGGGTGTCGTCGTCGGGGTCGATCATGAACACGTCACCGACGGTCGCGGCGGCCAGCGACCCGAGCAGCAGGGCGGTGTCGACACGGTCCCGGCCGGTGCTGCGGCGCAGCACCCGGGCGGCAAGGGCCGGCGCGATCAGGGGTTTGGCGATCCGTTGCAGCCGCTCGTCTCCGGTCACCGCGCCGACCACCGTGGCCGCGCTCGCCCCGAGGAACACCACATGCTCGACCTTCATCGTCATCCCTTCGCTCACCGATCCGTCCGCCGCGAGCGTAGCCACCGCCCCGGCGGGCGTGGGACGATCGCGCCGCACCGAATATCCTCGGGTCCAACACCCGATGGAGGATCCGAACCCATGACGTTCATGAAGATGTGCGGCCTGCGCGACGAGGCGACGGTCGACCTGGCGGTCGGCCTCGGCGCGGACGCCGTCGGGTTTGTGCTCGCGGCGAGCCCCCGCCGGGTGTCGCCCGAGCGGGCGGCGGAACTGCGATCGCGGGTGCCGTCCGGAACGCTCGCGGTCGGGGTCTACGTCGGCGTGCCGCTCGCGGAGGTCGTCGCAACGGCGCGCACCGCGAACCTCGACCACGTGCAGGTGCACGACCTGCGGTCCGCCGCGGACGTCGCGCAGCTGCACGCGCACGGGTTGTCCGTGATCCGCGCGGTGAACAGCGGCGGCGCCGCCGACCCGGCCGAGACCTTCGGCGCGGACCTGCTGCTGGTGGACGGCGCGGTCGCGGGGGCCGGGGTGACGTGGGACTGGCAGGACCGCAGCGCCCTGCCGACCGGCCGGTGGATCCTGGCTGGCGGGTTGACCCCGGACAATGTGACGCGGGCGGTGCGGACGTCGGGCGCGTGGGGCGTTGACGTCTCGAGCGGCATCGAATCCGATCGGGGCGTGAAGGATCCGGCCCGGATGGCCGCATTCGCGGACGCGGTGCGCTCGGTGTGATCGGCGACCTCCCCCGCAGCACGCCGGTTTACATATATAGTTGCTCTATGCAATAATTTGCATCCATGGCGACAGCAGACGATCCCGGCGTGCACACCGACTCCGAGACCGACCTGCGTCGGGCGCTCGCGGAACTCGTCACCAACGCGTCCCGCTTCACCCGGCTCGCCTCGTCCATCTCGACCGACACCAAGCCCCGCCCGTGGATGCGGGCCCTGTCCCTGCTCGAGGAGTACGGCCCGCTGCGGGTCAGCGAGCTCGCCCGCCTCGACAGCTCCTCGCAGCCGACGGCCACCGCCCTACTCAAGCAGCTCGGTGCCGCGGGACTGGTACGGCGGCAACGTGATCCGGAGGACTCCCGCGCCGTCGTGGTCGAGATGACCGAGGACGGACAGGCGTGGCTCGCGGCGGCGCGCGACCACGTCGGCGCCGCCCTCGCCGCCCACCTGCACGGCCGCGACGCCGACCGCGTGCAGCGCATCTCCCGGGGCCTGCACGACCTCCGCGCGGCCGTGAAGAACTCGCAACACAGTCAGTAGCAACACATTCGACGCACGAAGGAGGTGACCGTGACCACCACCGCCACGGCCCCGACAACCCAGCCGGAGAGCACCAGCATCCTGCACCAACCGAAGGCGGTGTGGGCGGTCGCCTTCGCCAGCGTGATCGCCTTCATGGGCATCGGCCTTGTCGACCCGATCCTCAAGCCGATCGGCGAGGAACTCGACGCGACGCCCTCCCAGGTGTCCCTGCTGTTCACCTCCTACATGCTGGTCACCGGCGTCGCCATGCTGGTCACCGGCGCCATCTCGAGCCGCATCGGCCCGAAGCGCACGCTGCTGACCGGGCTCGCCGTCATCGTGGTGTTCGCTGCCCTCGCGGGCACCTCCGACACCGTCGGCGGCATCATCGGATTCCGCGCCGGCTGGGGCCTGGGCAACGCCCTGTTCATCGCGACGGCACTGGCCACCATCGTCGGCGCCGCGTCCGGCGGTGTCGCGAAGGCGATCGTCCTGTACGAGGCCGCGCTCGGCATCGGCATCGCGGTTGGCCCGCTGGTCGGTGGCGTCCTCGGCGATGTCAGTTGGCGCGCACCGTTCTTCGGCGTCGCGGTGCTGATGGCGATCGCCTTCATCCTGATCGTGGTCATGCTCCCCACCACCCCGGCCCCGAAGTCCGGCCGCACCTCGCTGGCCGCCCCACTCCTCGCGCTGCGACACCGCGGCCTGCTGACGGTCGCGGTCACCGCCCTGCTCTACAACTACGGGTTCTTCACCCTGCTCGCCTACACCCCATTCCCGCTCGACATGGGCGCCTACCCGATCGGCTTCATCTTCTTCGGATGGGGTCTGGCACTGGCGATCTCGTCGGTGTTCCTGGCGCCGCGCCTGCAGCGCCGGTTCGGCACGCTGCCGATGATGATGCTGGCGCTGGCCCTGTTCGCGGTCGACCTCGCGGTGATGGCGCTGTTCACCGACAACAAGGCGGTCCTCGTCGTGTGCGTGGTGCTGGCCGGACTGTTCCTCGGCGTCAACAACACCCTGATCACCGAGACCGTGATGATCTCCGCGCCGGTCGAGCGTTCGACGGCGTCCGCGTCCTACAGCTTCGTCCGGTTCGTCGGCGGTGCTGCCGCGCCGTGGGTGGCGGGCAAACTCGGTGAGTCCCACGCGAATCTGCCGTTCTGGGTCGGTGCCGCCTGCACCGTCGCGGCGATCCTGGTGCTCGCGACCGGCCGCAAGATCCTCGCGCACGTCGACTCACCCCCCTCCACGGATTGAATGGGGGTTCATGTGCCATCCGGTCGCCGGAACTCGCACACGAACCCCCATTCAACGCATTGCGAGGGGGCGGCGGTCAGCCGATGCGGTGCGCGGGGCCGCCGCCCGCACCGGCCAGGAGGAACCCCGGTGTGACCAGTCCGCGGGTTGCCGCCGCCGACGCCACCGCGGCGGCAACCCGGCCGATCGCGGACTCCTCGACCAGCGCGATCGCCGAACCGCCGAACCCGCCGCCGGTCATCCGGGCGCCGAGCGCACCGGCGGCGAGGGCCGCGTCGACGGCACTGTCCAGTTCGGTGCAGGACACCTCGAAGTCGTCGCGGAGCGAAACGTGCGACGCGGTCAGCAGCGGACCGATCTCAGCGACCCTGCCCGACGCCATCAGCGCCACCGTCCCCCGCACCCGTGCGATCTCGGTGACCACGTGTCCGGCGCGCCTGCGCAGCGTCCGGTCGGCCAACCGGGCGACGTCCGACGCGTCGGCGGCACGCAGCGACGGCACCCCGAGCCGCTCGGCGGACGCCTCCACCGACCGCCGACGCTCCGCGTACTGCCCGTCGACCAGGCGGTGCGGGGCGCGGGTGTCGATCACCAGCACGGCAAGACCCTCCGCCTCGAGGTCGACCGGGACCGGGGCAACCGAGCCGTCCCCGGAGTCGACAAGCAACGCGTGACCGGCGGTGGCGCGCAACGCGATCGCCTGGTCCAGACCGCCGGTGGGGGCGCCCACGATCTCGTTCTCCGCGGCGACGCAGCACCCGGCAAGCCGGGCCCGGCCGGTGTCGTCGGTCGTCAGCCCGACCAGGTCCGCGACCGCGATCGCCAACGCGCATTCGAGCGCGGCCGAACTCGACAGCCCGGCGCCGATCGGGACCGCCGACACGACGGTCACATCCGCGCCGAAGTCGTCCGGCAGCAACCCCTCCCGGCGCATCGCCCACGCGACCCCGGCGAGGTATCCGGCCCACCCACCGGGGGCGCCCGGCGCGACCTCGGCGACCGTGCCGTCCCACCGGTCCGCGCCCGACCGCACCCGCAGCACGCCGTCGGCGCGCCCGCGGACCGCGACCGCGGTGCGATGCGGCAGCGCGATCGGCAGCGACAGTCCGCCCGCGTAGTCGACGTGTTCGCCGATCAGATTGACCCGGCCCGGCGCCGACCACACCCCGTCCGGGCCCACCCCGAACCAGGAACGAAACGCCAACGCCGCCGCGACCGCAAGATCGGGGGCGGGGATCGGCGCCACCCACTCGGTCACGAGCCGGTCCCGCCGGGCGCGACCTCCCGCAGTCGTGCCGTAATCGCCTCCGGCGTTGCATCGGAAATCCACGCCCCCATCCCGGATTCCGACCCCGCGAGGTACTTCATCCGGTGCGGCGCCCGCATCGGCGAGAACACCTGGAGGTGCAGCCTGCCCAGCTCGCGGCCGACACCGATCGGCGCCTGGTGCCAACCAGCGACGTACGGCAGCGCGGTGACGCCGTCGAAGAACCGGTCCAGCCGGGAGAGCACGTCGCGGTACACGGCGGCGAGTTCGTCGAGTTCCGCGTCGCTCAGCTCGGTCAGGTCCGCGACGTCCCGGTGCGGCGCCACGTGCAGCTCGACCGGCCAGCGGGCCGCGGCGGGGACGTACCCGCTCCAGTGCCGCCCCTCGAGGACCATCCGGCGTCCCGCGCGTCGTTCGGCGTCGAGCACGTCGCGCAGCAGGACCCGACCGGTGCGGGCGTGGTGGGCCCGCGACTGCCGGAGCAGCGCCTCGGTCCGCGGGGGCAGCGCGGGGTACGCGTAGATCTGGCCGTGCGGGTGCCCCAACGTCACCCCGATCTCCTCGCCGCGGTTCTCGAAGCAGTACACCTGCGTGATCCCCGGCAACGCGGACAGTTCCCGGGTCCGGTCCACCAGCGCGGCGAGCACGGTACGCACCCGCGCCGCAGACAGCTCCGCGAACCCGCGGTCGTGGTCGCTGGTGAAGCACACCACCTCGCACCGGCCCGCCGCCGCCCGCTGAGACCAGATTCCTTCGCCGTCAACGTGTTCCGTGGCCGGATCCGGGGCGCTGCGCGCGAACGACGGAAACCGGTTCTCGAACACCGCGACGTCGTAGTCGGCGGCGGGAATCTCGGTGGCCGGGCCGCCGGGGCCGGTCGGGCAGAGCGGGCAATCGGCGGTCGACGGCAGGAAGGTGCGGCTGTTGCGATGGGAGGCGAGGGTGATCCACTCGCCGGTCAACACGTCCTGGCGCATCGTCGACGTCACCACGGTGGGCGGCAGGGCGCGGTGATCGCGCAGTTCCCGGGTCGCGCCGCCGCTGGCATAGGGCTCGGTGTCGTCGAAGTAGAGGAGCTCACGCCCGTCGGCGAGCGTGGTCGCGGTCTTCCGGATCGGCACGCGCCCACGATAGGCGCCTCCGGCGCTGTGCGTGATTTTTACCCCCCGCGGGGGGGAAATAAACCACCAATTCGGGGTGGCGCCGGGCCGTCACCCAAAACCCCGGGCGC
>NZ_JBHXNB010000026.1:0-41517 GCF_042720095.1 Rhodococcus sp. NPDC058505 | reverse complement strand
CCCGCCGGGTGCCCGCGCCCCGCCCGGTCTGCGGTCAGTTCAGCTTGGAGACCCAGTTCGGGTCGCCGAGCGCGTCGACGACGGTGCCGTCGCTGAGGACCACCGCGGGGGTGCCCGCTGCGCCGGTCGCGGCGAGGGCCTCCCGGCCGGTCTGCGCGGCAGCGGCACCCTGCTCCACCTTCGCGCCGTCGGCGATGCAGGCGGCGGTCGGCTCGTCGGCGCCCGCGTCCTTCGCGAGCTGCGCGAGGTCGGCGTTGCTGTGATCCGTCTTGCCGTTCTCGGCAGGCTGATTGTCCGGCGAGAACAGCGCGGTGTGGAACGCCGAGAACGCGATCGCGTTGCCGCTGTCCGCGACGCACAGCAGTGCCCCCGCGGCGCGCGACGAGTAGTCGCCGCTCGCCGAGAGCCGGTTCAGAAAGTCCAGGGTGTGGTATCGGACCGCGAGCTGGCCCTCGTCGATCTTCTGGGCGACCTCCTGCCCGTTGGTGTGCTCGAGTTCCGCGCAGTACGGGCACATCGGGTCCTCGAACAGGTCGATGGTGGTGGGCGCGTCGGGGACGCCGAGCCGGACGACGCCCTCGGCGTCGGTGCTCACCTGCACCGCCGCGTTGGACACTCCGCCGTAGCCCTCGTTGCGCGGCTTGCTGCGGTTGCTGCTCCACAGCACGCCGCCGATCACGACCGCGGCGATCACCAGCACCGCGATCCCGCCGAGGATGTAGGTCGATCGACTCGACGTCGCCTGCGGCGCCGCCGTGACGGGCTTGGTCTTCTTCGTGCTCACTGCTGCGGTCCTCCGGGGATAGTCCGTGTGACAGGCGTCGGTGCACCCGCCGCCACGTCACAGTGTGGCCTTACTCTGCCACCTTCGGCTGAACGGGAACTGAGTGTCCGGCCCGCGAGCCGGGACCCAACGCGAGGGGGCTGCGGGGATAAACGATCAGCCACGCCGCGAGCACCAGGAACCCGACGTCGCGGAGGATCTCGCGGCCGTAGTCCCAGCCGTCGACGTCGGCGGCGCCGCCCCCACCGAAACAGCCGCAGTCGATCGACAGCCCCCGCGCCCACACCGAGACGATCACCGCGATCAGCAGCAGCAGCAGCGCCGCCGACGCGACCGCCGTCCAGCGCACCGCCAGCCCGACCAGCAGCAGCAGACCCAGCGCGATCTCGACCATCGGCAGGACGGCGGCGACCGGCCGAACGAGCCCCTCGGGCAGCAGCTGGTAGGCGCGCACCGCGACCACCGTCTGGGTGGGATCGGCCAACTTGATGCCACCCGAGATCAGCCACACCGCGGCCAGCGCGACCCGGGCGAGCAGGCTGACGATCGACGTCCAGGGAACTGCACGGTTCGACACGGCCCTCACGCTACCGCCGGCGCGCATCCGGCACCGCCATCGTCGCCGCGCGTAGATTCACGGTCATGAGCGATGCGCCGCACCCGCGCGCCGGCGAGCCCGGATCTCCCCTGCCCCACGGTGCGCTGCCGCACGAGTTCGATCACCGGCACGCCAACGTGTCCGGTGGGTGGTTGCGGGCGGCCGCGTTCGGGGCGATGGACGGCCTGGTGACGAACACCTCGCTGCTCGCGGGTGTCGGCGGCGCGGGTCTGGATGCGCACGCGATCGTGTTGAGCGGGGTCGCCGGGTTGGCGGCGGGCGCATTCTCGATGGCGTTGGGCGAGTACGCGTCGGTGTCGACGGCGAACCAGCAGATCGACGCCGAGGTGCGGGTGGAGGCGCGGGCGCAGCGCAAGCATCCGGTCTCCGAGCAGACCGAACTGGTGGGCACATTCGTGGAGATGGGGATGTCGGAGGCGACCGCGCGGGCGGCGGCCGAGGAGGTGCACCGCGATCCCGAGCAGGCGGTGACGATCCATTTGACACACGAGTTGGGTGTCGACCCGACCGAGAAGCCGTCCCCGTTGGTCGCGGGCGCGTCGTCGTTCCTGATGTTCGCGATCGGGGCGATCATCCCGCTGATTCCGTACCTGCTCGGCTTCGAGTCGCTGATCGCCGGCCTGACGGTCGGGTGCGTCGGCCTGCTGGTGGTCGGTGCGACGACCGCGCACCTGACGTCGCGGCCGCTGGTGTGGGGCGGGCTACGACAGTTGCTGTTCGGGCTCATCGCGGTCGGGGCGACGTACCTTGTCGGCCTGGTGATCGGGGTGGGTGTGCCCGGCTGATCGACCGGCCAGCAGCCAGGCCGCGATCGCGGGGATCGTCAGCGCGCCGGTGACGGCGAACGCGGTGCCGTAGGTCAGTTGCTCGGCGAGCACCCCGGCGACGAGCGGGCCGACGACGGAGCCGACGTCGGATGCCATCTGGAAGGCGGCGAGGACCGGCCCGCCGCGGGCCTTGGATCCGATGACGTCGGCGACGGCGGCCTGCTGCGCGGGGTTCATCAGTCCGGATCCGACGCCCGCGATCGCGGACAGCGCGAACAGCACCCACAGGTTGGGGCTGAACCCGAGGCCCGCGGTGCACAGTCCGCTGACGACGAGCCCGGCGAGGACGAACGGTCGCCGCCCGTACGCGTCGGAGAGGCGCCCTGCCTGGATCTGGACGAGCGCGTTGCCGACCGCGAAGACGGTCAACGCGATGCCCGCGTAGCCGTCGCTGGCGTGCAGCGCCTGCACCACGAACAGCGGCACCAGCGCGACCCGCACCCCGAAGACCGCCCAGCCGTTGGCGAAATTGGACAGCAGCGCCGCCCGGTACACGGGCAGCCGCACGGCCTGACGGAAGGTCATGGTTGCCGCGTCGCTCGACGTCTCGGGGGTGGCGAGCGCGGAGTTCTTGAGCCGGAAGTACACGACGGCCGCCGCGATCAGCAGAGCAACCGCGTAGATGAGGAACGGCACCCGCAGCCCGAACCCGACGAGGGCGGCGCCGACGAGGGGGCCGCCGATGCTGCCGAACAGGAACGAGGTCGCATACAGGCCGGAGACCCGACCCCGGATGTGCGGCGGGGTGATCCGGATCAGCAGCCCGAGCGCGGAGACGGTGAACATGGTGGAGCCGATGCCGCCGATCCCCCGGAAGATCAGCAGTTGCCAGTAGCTCGACGCGAACGCGACCGCCCCGGTGGACGCGGCGACGATCAGCAGCCCGGTCAGATAGGTGGGGCGTTCGCCGATCCGCTGCACCAGCGACCCGCTGGCCGGCGCGAACACCAGGCGCATGAACGCGAACGACGAGATCACGACCGTCGCGGCGAACGCGCCGACGCCGAAGCTGACCGCGAACTGCGGCAGCGCGGGCGCGACGATGCCGTAGCCGAGCGCGATGACGAAGCTCGCGCTCACGAGAACCCAGATCTCGCTGGGGAGTCGGGTGTCCCGGGAGTCGGGGGCGGATTCGGCTGCAGTCATGACCGATCCAAACTAGTCCGTCGACCGGGGCGGTCAGTTCTCGCCCAGCGCGCGGGACACCAACTCCCGCGCCGCGTCCTGCACCTGTCTGAGGTGGTCCGCGCCGAGGAAGGACTCGGCGTAGATCTTGTACTTGTCCTCGGTGCCGGACGGCCGGGCCGCGAACCAGGCGTTCGCGGTGCACACCTTCAGCCCGCCGATCGGTGCTCCGTTGCCCGGCGCCGCGGTGAGGGTCGCGGTGATCGCCTCGCCAGCGAGGTCGGTCGCGGTCACCGCGTCCGGCGTGAGCGCGGCGAGTGCCGCCTTCTGCGTGCGGTCGGCGGGCGCGTCGACCCGCGCATACACCGGGTCCCCGTACCGGTCGGCGAGGTCGCGGTACCGCTGCGACGGGGTGCGGCCGGTGACGGCGAGGATCTCGGCGGCCAGCAACGCGAGCGCGATCCCGTCCTTGTCGGTGGTCCAGACGCGGCCGTCGCGGCGCAGGAACGACGCGCCCGCGCTCTCCTCCCCGCCGAACCCGAGCTCACCCGACGCCAGGCCCGCCACGAACCACTTGAAGCCGACCGGCACCTCCGTCAGGTCGCGGCCCACCCCGGCGGCGACGCGGTCAATCATCGAGGAGCTGACCAGGGTCTTGCCGACCCTGGCCCCCGCGTCCCAGGCCGGGCGGTGCGGGTACAGGTAGTCGACCGCGACGGCCAGGTAGTGGTTCGGGTTCATCAGCCCGGCGTCGGGGGTGACGATGCCGTGCCGGTCGGCGTCGGCGTCGTTGCCGGTCGCGAGGTCGTAGCGGTCGCGGGCCCCGATCAGCGAGGCCATCGCGTCCGGGGACGAGCAGTCCATCCGGATCCGGCCGTCGGTGTCGAGGGTCATGAACCGCCACGTCGCATCGACGGCGGGGTTGACGACGGTCAGATCGAGGCGGTGCCGCTCCGCGATCGCACCCCAGTAGTCGACCGCGGCGCCGCCCATCGGGTCGGCGCCGATCCGGATGCCCGCGGCCCGGACGGCGTCGAGGTCGACGAGGTTCGGCAGGTCGTCGATGTAGGTGGCGAGGTAGTCGTGCGGGTGCGCTGCGGTCGCGAGCGCGGTCGCGAGCGGCACCCGGCGCACCCCGCCGAGGCCCGCGGCGAGCAGTTCGTTGGCGCGGCGCTCGATCACCGACGTCGCGTCCGAGCCGGCGGGCCCACCGGTCGGCGGGTTGTACTTGAAACCGCCGTCGCGGGGCGGGTTGTGCGACGGGGTGACGACGATTCCGTCGGCGAGGGCGGACGGCGCCTGCGCGTTGTGACGCAGGATCGCGTGGCTGACGGCGGGGGTCGGGGTGTACCGGCCCGCGGCGTCGACGAACACGTCGACGCCGTTGCCCGCGAGGACCTCAAGGGCACTGGTCCATGCCGGTTCGGACAGCGCATGCGTGTCCCGGCCGAGGTACAGCGGTCCGGTGTGGCCGCGGCTCGCCCGGTACTCGACGATCGCCTGCGTCGTCGCGAGGATGTGGGCCTCGTTAAACGCACCGTCGAGGCTCGACCCGCGATGCCCGGAGGTGCCGAACGCGACCCGCTCGTCGGGGTTGCCCGGGTCCGGGATCCGGCTGTAGTAGGCCGTCACCAGGTGGGCGAGGTCCTCAAGGTCCTCGGGGCGTGCGGGGGTGCCAGCGCGGGGGTGGGCCATGGCGTCAATTCGACCATGCGGTCCGTTCGCGGGCGGCATTCGATCAGGCGAGCAGGTGGCCGAGGGTGAACCCGACGGCCGCCGCGCCGACCCCGGCGACGACGGTGACCACGACGTTGACCACCGCGTACAGCCGCGCCCGGTCCTCGAACAGCCGGACGGTCTCGTAGCCGAAGGTGCTGAACGTGGTCAACGCGCCGCAGAAGCCGGTCCCGAGCAGCGTCCACAGCGCACTGTCGTGAGCGGTCGCGGCGCCGGCGAGGACACCGAGGATCAGCGATCCGATCACGTTGACGCACAGCGTCCCCCACGGGAAAGCGCTGTCGTGCCGGGACTGCACCGCCCGGTCGAGGAGGTAGCGGGCCGGTGCCCCGATCGCCCCGCCGAGCAGGACGAGCAGGACCGGGGCGAGCGATGCGCCGGGCGCGGTCACTCCGGTCGGTCGCTCACGTGCAACCGTTCGACCCGGTCGACGGTGACGGTCGCCCGGGTGAGCAGTTCGGCGACGGCCGCGACGAACGCGCGGATGCGGGGCTCGTCGTCGACGACGACCACCAGCACCGGCAGCCCGTCGGCGAGGTCGAGGAGGCGGGTGGTGTGAATGCGCGAGGACGCGCCGTAGCCCTCGATGCCGCGCCAGACGCTGGCGCCTGCGAGTCCCGCGTCGCGGGCGCGGCGGACGATCTCCTGGTACGTCGGGCGGTGGTGCCACAGGTCGTCGAGCCCGAGGATGATCGACAGCCGCAGTTCGGACCGGGAATGCACGGTGTGCCGGTCGGTGGTCATGTCAGGTTCCCTTCCCGACGCGCGCGCCGACGACGGCCCGCGCGATCCACAGGCCGGCGAGGACCGCGGCCAGTGCCGCGAGGACGCTGCCGGCCAGGTAGGTGACGGCGAGCGGGGTGCGCCCGCCCGCGAGCAGTTCCCGGACCTCCACCGCGTAGGTGGAGAGGGTGGTGTAGCCGCCGAGAACACCGACCCCGAGGAACGGGCGCAGCAGCCGATGCCCGGTCCACACCTCGGTCACGACCACCATCAGGATCCCGATCAGGAAACAGCCGGTGACGTTCGCGATCGCGGTCGCCACCGGCAGCTGCCCGGGTGTTGGCGGGATCGCCACCGTCAGCGCGTACCTGGCGAGCGCACCGAGCGCGCCGCCCGCCGCGACCACGGCGATCACCGGGACGTCCTCCCGCGTCACCCGCCACCTCCTCCGGTCCCCGCTACCCGCGCCCGCCGAGCCGGAACCGCAGGGCCGCGGCGACGTCGTCCACGGCCCGCGCCAGCACCGGCACCCGCTCGGCCGCGGTCGGCGCGGTCAGCACCCGCAGCTTGTCGAGCGGGCCGAGGGGCAGGACCCGGGCCAGCGTGAACGCCCGATCGCCCGCCGATCCGGTCAGCTGCGACCAGTCCGGGGCCCGCGGCGCACCAGCGACGGTCGATGCCAGGTCGGTGAGTTCGGTGATCCGGTCGGTGAGGGCGGCGACGTCGTCCGCCGACGGCTCCGACGGGTCGTCCGGCCACGACCGCACCCGCGCCAGCGGGTAGGGGGCGTCGGGCAGCCACTCGTCCACCCGGATCCGCTCCTCCCCCACGCAGCCGAGCAGCAGCCTGCCGCCCGGCGCGCGGCGGCACGAGGTGATCCGGGCGACGGTCCCGACACCGGTCCGCTCGTCGCCGCCGCCGACCTCGTTGCCGCGGGCGATCAGCACCACCCCGAACCGCATCCGCTCCGGGGACGCCGTGCAGTGCTCGATCATCGCCAGGTACCGCGGCTCGAACACCTGCAGCGGCAGCACCTCGCCGGGCAGCAGCACCGCACCGAGCGGGAACATCGGCAGTTCACACGTCTCACCCGGCGCCATCTCGTCAGGCTAACAAGGGTCCCGACCTGCGGCTCTGCAGGTGCGCCCTGCCGAGTCGTTAGCATGTCGAGCCGTGACGGACACCAAGACGATCGCCGACCCCGCGGAACGGGCCACCCCCGCCCCGCCCTCCCGGCTCCGCGGGCCACGCCTGGTCGCGGCGGTCAGCGCGCTGCTCGGCATCGTTCTCGCCGTCTCCATCCCGTTCCTCCCGGTCCGGCAGACCGCGGCGACGGTGTCCTGGCCGCAGAACGGGGCGACGACCGGCGTCACGGCACCGCTGGTGTCGTATGCGCCGATCGACCTCGACGTCGCGATCCCGTGCGCCGCCGTCGGCCAGCTGCCCGACGGCGGGGTGCTGGTGTCGACGGCGCCCATCGGGAGCCGGGACGCCGAGCGGTACGGCCTGGTCGCGAAGGTCGTCGCCGACCCCGACCCGCGGCTGGACGTGATCGTCCGGGACCGGGTGCTGGTGTCGACCCCTCTGGACGACCTGACCGCCGGATGCACGATCACCGTCCGCTCCGACCCGGCGGGGACCACCGCCACCGTCGGCGAGGTCACGGCGACGCTGGCCGAGGACCTGCGTCCGCAGCTGGTCGGGGTGTTCTCGCAGCTGCCCGACACCGCCGACGGATTGTCGGTGACCGCGCAGCTCGACACCCGTTTCAGCACCGCCCCGACCCCGCTGAAGCTGGCCGCGATGCTGCTCACCGCGCTCGCGACCGCGGTCTCGCTGGTCGCACTGCACCGCATCGACGCCGCCGACGGGCGGCGAACCCGACGATTCCTGCCCGCCCGGTGGTGGAGCTTCACCCGGATCGACGCGCTCGTCGTCGGCACCCTCGGCCTGTGGCATGTGATCGGCGCGAACACCGCCGACGACGGCTACCAGCTCGGCATGGCCCGCGCCGCGGGCGAGGCCGGCTACATGGCGAACTACTTCCGCTGGTTCGGTGTCCCCGAGGCCCCGTTCGGCACCCCGTTCTACGACGTCCTCGCCTGGATGACCCATGTCTCGACGGCGAGCATCTGGATGCGGCTGCCCGCGCTGTGCGCCGGGCTGCTCGGCTGGTGGCTGATCAGCAGGGAGGTGGCGCCGCGCCTCGGCGCCGCGGCGCGCGCGTCGCGGGGCCCGCTGTGGACCGGAGCGCTGGTGTTCCTCGCGTTCTGGCTGCCGTTCAACAACGGCCTGCGTCCCGAACCGATCGTCGCGGTCGGCGTCCTCGCCACCTGGTGCTCGGTCGAACGCGCGATCGCGACGCGGCGGCTGCTGCCCGCGGCGGCCGCGATCCTGGTCGGCGCCGTCACCGTCACAGCGGGCCCGTCGGGCATCATCTGTTTCGCCGCCCTGATCGCGGGGGCCCGCCCGATCGCCCGCATCATCGCCGACCGGGCGCGGGCGGTCGGCTACGCCGCGACCCTGCTGCCGCTGATCGCGGCCGGCGTGTGGGTGCTGGCGCTGGTGTTCGCGGACCAGACCCTCGCCGCGGTCCGGGAAATGCAGCAGGTGCACGCCATCGGCCCCGCCGACCCCTGGTTCATGGAGTACATGCGCTACCAGTGGCTGCTGCAGATCAGCGTCGACGGATCCCTCTCGCGCCGCTTCGCGGTGTTCACGATGATCCTGTGCCTGGTCACGGTGATCGTGGCAATTCTGCGGCGCGGCGGGCAGATCCCCGGCACCGCGCAGGGGCCGAGTCGCCGGATCGTGGGCATCACCCTCGGCGCGATGATGCTGATGATGTTCGCGCCGACGAAATGGACCCACCACTTCGGCATCTACGCCGGGCTCGCCGCCGCCGTCGCGGTGGTCGCCGCGATCGCGGTCTCGCCCGTCGTGCTGCGGTCGCGTCGCAACCGGGCCCTGTTCGCGGCGGCGGTCACGTTCCTGGTCACGATGTCGTTCGTCAGCCAGAACGGCTGGTGGTACGTGTCGAGCTACGGTGTCCCGTGGTGGGACAAGCCGCCGTCCGTCGCTGGCGTCGGTTTCGCGACGCTGCTCCTCGGCGCCACCCTCGCGCTGCTCGCGGTCGCCGCCTGGTACCACGTGCACCCCACCGCGGACCGGCGACGCGACCCCGGGCGGCTGTGGTCGATCCCGCCGCTGACGGTGGCCGCCGCCGCGCTGGTCCTGTTCGAGGTGCTCTCCCTCGCGAAGGGCGCGGTGGCCCAGTACCCGGCGTACTCGGTGGCGCGGTCCAGCATCGACTCGATCACCGGCAACAGCTGTGGCCTCGCGAACGACGTTCTGCTGGAAACCGATCCGAACGCGTCCACGCTGCGGCCGCTGTCGGGTGACGTCGCAGCCGGGCTCACCGCGGGTGGCGGGGACGGGTTCACCCCGAATGGCGTCGCCGCCGACCTGACCCCCGACGAGGAGGATCTCGCCGCAGGCACCGCCAACACCATCGACCGCACCGGGGACTCCGGTGACACCGCCGGCGCGGGAACCGCGGGCGGATTCGGCGGCGAGGGCGTCAACGGCTCCACCGTCGCGTTGCCGTTCGGTCTCGCGCCCGCGTCCACCCCGGTGCTCGGCAGCTACGGCGCGTCCGGCGCCGCGCAGGTGACCACCGACTGGTACCGACTGCCCGACCCGGACAGCGGGGGTTCGCGCGGCGACCTGATCTCCATCGCCGTCGCGGGCCGCATCCACTCCGTCGACGCGGACGGCATCGCCACCTACGGCCAGCGGCTCGACGTCGAGTACGGCGTCACCGACGCAGTCGGGGTGCGGATGCTCGGCTCGACCACCCCGATCGACATCGGCCCGGTCCCGTCGTGGCGGAACCTGCGGGTCCCCCTCGACCGGCTGCCCGCCGAGGCCGACGTGGTGCGCATCGTCGCCGCCGACACCGACATCGCGGGCGACCAGTGGCTCGCGTTCACGCCGCCGCGGGTCCCGGTCACGCAGACGCTGCAGGACGTCGTCGGGACGCAGACACCGGTGCTGCTGGACTGGGCCGTCGGCTTGAACTTCCCGTGCCAGGCGCAGATGCTGCACCGCAACGGCGTCGCGGAGGTGCCCGAGTACCGGATCCTCCCGGACCGGCACGGTGCCATCGCCACCGGACGCTGGCAGGACCACGCCGGCGGCGGGCCGCTCGGCTGGACCGGCATGCTGCTCGGTGCCCGCACCATCCCGTCCTACCTGGCGCACGACTGGGACCGGGACTGGGGGTCCATCGAGCAGTTCGTCCCGATCGACCGCGCCGCGGGCCCGGCCCGGGTCGACACCGCAACGGTGACCCGGTCCGGGACGTGGACCCCCGGCCCGATCATCACCGCCTGGTAGCGCTGCGCGCCCGTGCAGATGTGGCGGCTCCGCTGCGCTGCGCGCCGGTGCAGATGTGGCGGCTCCGCTGCGCTGCGCGCCGGTGCAGATGTGGCGGCTCCGCCGCCGTGCGTGATTTTTACCCCAATAGTGGTGAAAATCACGCACGGACCGCGAAGCGGTTTACGCTGTAGGGCGGAAAGGGACTTCCATGCGCATTCTGCTCGGGCGGTCCGTGGCCGCCGCACTCGCAATGCTCGCCTGCCTGCTCTTCGCCACTCCCCCCATACAGGCCCAGCCCACGACTCCGGTCGCCGACCCGGACCCGTTCTACTGGGCGCCGCCCGACCTCGCGGCCCGCGCCAACGGGGAGGTGCTGCGCACCCGCCCCGTCGACGTCTCCCGGTACGGCAACGCCGACGGCTGGCAGGTCCTGTTCCGATCCACTAACTCATCGGGCGCGCCGATCGCGGCCGCCACGACGGTGATGGTGCCGCGCGGCGGCGTCGACCGCCCGCTGGTGTCCTATCAGGCGATCATCAACTCGCTCGGCACCCAGTGCGGGCCGTCGCACACCCTCTTCAACGGGCAGTTCACCGAGGCTCCCGCGCTGGCGCCGCTGCTGCTGCGGGGCTGGGCCGTCACGATTCCCGACCACCTCGGACCGACCAGCGCGTACGGCGCCGCCCGGCTCGGCGGGCAGATCGTGTTGGACGGGATCCGCGCGGTCAAACACCTGCCCGAACTGCGCCTGGTCCGCAGCCCGGTCGGCCTCGTCGGCTACTCCGGCGGCGGCATGGCCACCGGCTGGGCCGCCGCGCTGGCCCCGACATACGCGCCCGACCTGCCGATCGTCGGGGTCGCGCAGGGGGGTGTCCCCACCAATCTGATCGAGATGGCCGCCGGTCTCGGCCCGGCCCCGCACCCGCTGTTCGGGCTGGCGTTCGCCGCGACGCTCGGCCTCGAGCGGGAGTACCCGAACCAGATCATGGTGTCGCCGTTCCTGACGCAGGAAGGCAGGTCGCTGCGCGATCGGATCGTCAACGCCTGCTCACAGCAGATCATCGACGACGGCGCAGGCCACAGCACCGGTGAAATGACGCAGGACCCGAACCGGGTGCTGCAACCCCCGATGCGCACAGTCTTCGACGAGAACAGCCTGCTGACCTATCCGGGCGCCCCGACCGCTCCGGTGTTCGCGTGGCACGGGGCGGGCGACCAGCTGGCACCGCTCGATTCGACGTCGGCGACGATGAGCCGCTGGTGCGCGTCCGGCACCCGGGTGTTGTTCAACGTGCTGCCCGGCGATCACGGACCCGCCGCGATCGAGGGCATCCCCGGCGTCTTCGGCTACCTCGGTGACCGGTTCGGGGGCGTGCCCGCTCCCAGCAACTGCTGACTACGGCGCGGGCCACGGCGGCAGCGGCGGCTTGACCCAGGTGATCTTCTCGTCGGCGTGCGCGGGGACGGCGCGCGGGTCGCCCGGATGGGCCGCGGCCCAGCGGTTCTTCTCGTCGAGCAGGTCAGCGACCACGGTCCACGTCTCGTGCGTGCTCGGCGGGTTCGCGCCAGCGGCGCGGGCGAGCTTGCGGAGCCGCTCGTCGGGCATCGCGAGCAGGTCGGCGCTGCCGATCCCGAGGTCCCACACGAACCGCGCCAGCCCGAGCGCCTTGTCGCGGCGCCGCCGCGAGGCCGCGTCGGTGTGCGCGAAGTCGACGGCATGGAGGGATTCTGGTCCGCCGGATTCCACGAGTACAGACTAGTCACCGCAAGTCGACGACACGGAGCGATGCCTCCCACCCTGCGGACCCTGGCGGTCGTCGAATGCCAATATGGTCCACACGCCGGGTGAAGGCTGACCTCTAGATCGGTGGGTGCAAGTGCAGGATCGGCCCTGGTCGAACAAGCAGATGGAGCTGCTGGCCCAATGTCTCCGCGACGGAGTGGGTCCGGTCGCTGGCTGTCCCGAGTACGACGACGTAATGATCTGGTATGACGAGCTCGCCGCCGAGGTTCACGAAAAAGTGCAGTCACTTCCCTGGGATTCCCTACTCCCCAGCGCGGACCCGGATCTTACGTTCCGGACGAAGACGATCGATACTTTGAGGGAGAAGCTCAACCGCCTCGACTCCGGCCCGCTCAACAACATCGTGGACATCGCGGGGGGTGCGCTGCGACGCCGAGATGACGCTCGACCAGCAAGACGCGGTTGCAGCAGCGATTGCGCACTCGTTCGGTATGGACCCAAGCAAGGCGATCAAGGATCTGCGCGTCCACCATCACAGCGGGTATCGAGCGGTCCACATCCACCTCAAGCTGCGTAGAGCAATGGCCGAGGTCCAGGTTCGTACCGAACTGCAAAGCAAATGGGCGAACACCTATGAACGTCTTGGCGATATCGTCGGCCGAGGCATCCGATACAGCAGCGTCGATCAGACAACGATCAGTGACGCGACAGACCCAACATGGATCGCAATCGCCACCAGACTCCAGGAGATCTCCACCGGGCACATCAGGGTGATCGAGGAACGCAAGAACACGATCGCGCAGATGCTTCCAGAGGCTGGATACGTGTGGCAGAGTCTCGATGATCTGCCCGAACACGTTCGTAGGATCGGCGAATCGGTGCTCGAAGGCGAAGCCCAGCTATCTATTATGCTCGACGACATCGAGCGGACACTTCGCGGCTGACCGAGGGAGGGACGGCATAGTGACAGCATTTGTGATCGAGTTCAATCGCAAGACTGCAGACCGAACCGTGACCCAGTTCTCCGGGGCGGACGGACGTCGATCGGCCATGCTGCACCGGCTTCAACTTGAGAAGGCACGCTCTGATTCCAACGTGGAGATTGTCTCCCTGGTGAGCGATTCGATCGAGATGCTTCGTCGCACGCACTCACGGTATTTCCTGGGCCACGAACGTCCGAGCACTCACTAGATCCGTCCGCATCCGCCGCCTCCCTCGGCAGGGCCCCGGAAACGGGGCGAGGCCCCGGACCGTGTGGTCCGGGGCCTCATGCGGTGGAGCTGCCGGGAATTGAACCCGGGTCCTACGCAAATTTGCCTGGGCTTCTCCGTGTGCAGTTCGCTATGCCTCTACTTGGATCTCCCGGTCTCGCGAACAAGCCGTGATGACGATCCCAGTCACTGTTGGATGTCCCGCCCGACTCCGTGACCGAGCCGTGCGGTAAAGCCCTCTAGCTGATGCCAGTACCCGACCCGAGGGCGAGATCGGACTGACAGACACGCTTCGCTACTTAGGCAGCGAGAGCGTAGTCGCGCTGATTGGAATCGGCGCTTAATTGGTTGCATCGACGCTTACGGTGGTCTCTTGCCTGCACCGACACGCTTCCCCAAACTAAACGTACGCAGTCGAAACCGTTCAGCCCCGTACGTACCCAGCAACCTGCTGGGACCACACACTGTAACGCGCCGCGGCGGGGAAATCATCCCCATTTTCCGGTCGGCGTGTCGACGCACCCAAACCTGGACATATGTCCAGCTACCGCCTACGCTGCGAACCCACCCGCCCGATGATTCAGGCCACACCCACCCGACCCGGGAGACCTCGGACACACATGACCCTCGCCGCCCGCCTTCGCCGTGTCCTTCCCGCGCTCGGGGTCGCCGCCGCACTCGTGGTCGGCGGCGCGACCTCCGCTGGTGCGGCCCCGGAGCCCGCGCCCACCGGTCCCGGCGACGACCCCGTGTTCGGGCTCGCGAACGGCTGCTACGCCCTCCGCTCCGAGCAGACGGGAGCGTTCGCCCGGCTCACCCCGGACGGCTACCGGATCGACGCGGGCACCGCAGCCGAGGCCGAGGCATTCCGGTTGCACGCCGCACAGCTGGGTCGGTTCATGTTCTACGGCCGCGGCGGCGACCTGCTCGCCACCGACGACACGCCTGCGGGCCCGGCGATCGTCGCGACCCGCGACGCCACCCCCGCGACCGACTGGACCCTGACGCACACCGGCGGCGTCTACAGCATCGTCTCCACCGACACCGGCGACCAGCTCACCGCCAACGAGGGCAGGTTCTTCTCCACCGACCCCGGGATCGACCCCGACGGCGGCCGTTTCACGCTGGTCCCGACGTCGGGGTGCGCCGACTTCCCCGACTCCGAGGTGAACGCGACCGGAACGCCGCTGGCCGGGACCGGGCCGAACGGGGAGGTCCGCGGGTTCATCGACGCCCACGTGCACCTCGACGCGAACCTGTTCATCGGCGGCCAGGTGCACTGCGGCACCCCGTTCGACCCGCAGGGCATCACCGCCGCCCTGCGGGATTGCGCCGACCACGGCACCGACGGCCTGCCCGCGCTGCTGGAGAACATCCTGTCCCACGGCTCCCCGGTCGCCGAGCACGACACCGTCGGCTGGCCCACCTTCCGGGACTGGCCGCACCCCGATTCGCTGACCCACGAGCAGACCTACTACCGCTGGGTCGAACGCGCCTGGCGCGGCGGCCTGCGAATCTTCACCAACCTGCTGGTCAACAACCGGGTGCTGTGCGACATCTACCCGCTGAAGAACCGGTCCTGCAACGACATGGACACCATTCGCGCGCAGGCGCAGCAGGTGCACGAGATGCAGGACTACATCGACGCCCAGTACGGCGGTCCCGGCCGCGGCTGGTTCCGGATCGTCAGCTCCCCCGCCGAGGTCCGCGAGGTCGCCGCCGCGGGCAAGCTCGCCGTCACCCTCGGCGTCGAAACGTCGGAACCGTTCGGGTGCAGCATCCGGGACGGCGTGCCGCAATGCACGGCCGAAGACATCGACCGCGGCCTCGACGAGGTGTACGCGATGGGGGTGCGGCAGATGGTCGTCACCCACAAGTTCGATAACGCGTTCGGCGGCGTCCGGTTCGACCCGGGCATCCAGGGGGTCGCGGTCAATGTCGGCAACTTCATCGGCACCGGACGGTTCTGGGAGGCGGAGCCGTGCACGACCCGGGAACGCGACAACGAGCTGCTGTCCGTCGGTGACGGACCCGCCGCTGCGCTCGCCGCGCTGCCGCCCGGCGTCACGACACCGGTGTACCCGTCCGGACCGCTGTGCAACACCCGCGGCCTGACCGACCTCGGCGAGCACATGGTCCGCGGCATGATGGCCCGCGGCATGATCGTCGACGTCGACCACATGAGCGTGAAGACCGCAGCGGACACCCTGACGATCCTTGAGGAGGCCGGGTACTCGGGTGTGGTGTCGAGCCACAGCTGGACCGACCCGCTGAACTACAAGCGGATCTACGCGCTCGGCGGATTCGTTGCGGCCTACGCGTCGACCCCGCAGGCCGACCCGACGCAGGACGACTTCGTTTCCGCGTGGCGGGAGGCCCGCGGGATGCGCAGCGACGACTACTACTTCGGCTTCGGGTACGGCGCGGACACCAACGGTTTCGGTCCGCAGGCGCGGCCGCGGACCGACGCAGCGACCAGCCCGCTGCGCTACCCGTACACCACCTTCGACGGCGGCACCGTGATGGACCGGCAGCGGACCGGGGAGCGGGTCTTCGACCTGAACGTCGACGGGGTCGCGCAGTACGGGCTGATCCCCGACTGGATCGAAGACATGCGGATCCACGCGGGCGAGGACGGGGACCGGATCATCGAGGACCTGAGCCGCGGCGCCGAGGCGTACCTGCAGATGTGGGAGCGCGTGGACCGCTGACGCGGGCGGCGGGCGGCCGAATCGTCCGGCCGCGGCGAGGGTTCGGGCCTAGACTCGACGACGAGCCGACACCGTCACCCCAGGCGGCACCGCCACCGTGAGGAGGCCATCGTGGCCGACCGAACCTCGTCCCGTTCGACGCCCGCCGCATCGGTCACCGGACCGGACCGGATCCGCAACGTCGTCCTCGTCGGATGCAGCGGGGTCGGGAAGACCACCCTCGCCGAATCCCTCGCGCTGGCCGCCGGCGCGATCGGCAGGGCAGGCCGCGTCGCCGACGGAACCACGGTCTCCGACCACGAGGACATCGAGCACCAGCAGCAGCGGTCGGTGCAACTGTCGGTGCTCCCCCTGGACTGGGCCGGGGTGCGGATCAACCTGCTGGATCCGCCGGGACATCCCGACTTCGACGCCGAACTCCGCGCCGGGCTGCGGGCGGCGGACGGCGCGGTGTTCGTCGTCTCCGCGACCGACCCGGTCACCGCGCCGACCCGGGCGCTGTGGCGGGAGGCGTCCGACGCGGGCGTGCCGCGGGCGATCGCGGTCTCGAAGCTCGACCTGGCCAGGGAGGGCTTCGCCGAGATCCTCGCCGCCTGCCACGACGCGTTCGGCCTCGGGCCCGACACGCTGCGGGCGATGTTCGTTCCGGTGCTCGACGACGGCGGCGCTCCCCGCGGGTCGATCGACCTGCTGACCGGTCGCGGATACGGGGACACCGAGGGCGCGCCCGACATCAGCGCCGCACGGGACAGCCTCGTCGAGGCCATCTCCGGTCTCGACGACACCCTGATGGAGCGGTATCTCGGCGGTGAGGAACTCGACACCGACGCGCTGTTCGCCGGGCTGCGGCACGAGATCGTCGACTGCACTTTGCATCCCGCGCTCGCCGTCACCGACTCCGGGTTCGGCGCCGCGGAGCTGCTCGACCTGATCGCCGGGGCGTTCCCGGATCCGACGCATCGGGTCGGGCCCGGCCCGGCCGCCGACCCGGCTGCCCCGCTGACGGCCCAGGTCATCCGGATCGTCGGCGACGCGTACGTGGGCCGGATCAACCTGGTCCGGGTGTACGCGGGCACCCTGCGCCCGGACACTCACCTGTGGGTGCTCGGGGAACAGACCACCGAGGAACGGGTGACGACGCTCGCCGGCCCGTTCGGCAAGACCACGCATCCGGTCCCGGAGGCGGTGGCTGGCGACCTCGTCTGCGTGCCGAAGGTCGCGGCGACGCACATCGGCGACACCCTCACCGACGACCCGGCGACGACACCGATGCCCGCCTGGCCGCTGCCCGCGGCGCTGCTGCCGATCGGGGTCGAGGCGCACGGCAAGGCCGACGAGGACAAGCTGTCGCAGGCGCTGACCCGGCTCACCGTCGAGGATCCGGCGTTGCGGCTCGAGCAGGACCCGCAGACCCACCAGCTGGTGCTGTGGTGCACCGGCGAGGCGCACGCGGAGGTGACCCTCGACCGGCTGCGCAGCAGGCACGGCGTGCACGTCGACACCGTGCCGTACCGGGTCGCGCTGCGGGAGACGTTCGGCGCGCGGTCGTCGGGGCACGGCCGCCTGGTCAAGCAGTCCGGCGGGCACGGCCAGTACGCGATCTGCGACCTGGAGGTCGAACCGCTGCCCGCGGGCGGGGGCTTCGAGTTCGCGGTGCAGGTGGTCGGCGGGTCGGTGCCGAAGAACTTCATTCCGTCGGTGGAGAAGGGCGTCCGCACCCAGCTGCTGTCCGGGGTCGGCACCGGCCACCCCCTCGTCGACGTGCGGGTCACCCTGGTCGACGGGAAGGCGCATTCGGTGGATTCGTCGGACGCCGCCTTTCAGACGGCGGCGGCGCTGGCGCTCAAGGATGCCGCGAGCCGCACCGAGATCCGGTTACTCGAACCGGTCGCCGCGGTCCGCGTCGTCCTGCCCGACGACTACCTCGGTGCCGTGCTCGGCGACCTGTCGGCGCGGCGCGGGCACGTGCTCGGGACGGAGACCACCGAGCCGGGGACCACGCTGCTGCGCGCCGAGGTGCCCGAGATCGAACTCGCCCGCTACCCGGTCGACCTGCGCTCGCTCACCCACGGCACCGCCGACTTCGCCCGCGCGCACCTGCGATACGAGGTGATGCCGACCGCGGTCGCGTCCCGCTACGCAGGCGGCGGCGACGCAGGCTAGCGGCTCATCCCCTTCACGCGGCGCCCGATCTCCCGGGTCACCTCGCGTTCCGCAGTGCGCCGGGCGATGTCCTGACGCTTGTCGTAGTCCTGCTTGCCCTTCGCCAGCGCGAGCTCGACCTTCACCTTGCCGTCGCTGAAGTACATCGACAGCGGCACCAGCGTCTGGTTGCCCTCCCTGGACTTGCCGACGAGGTTGTCGATCTCGCGGCGGTGCAGCAGCAGCTTGCGGGTGCGGCGCGGCGAGTGGTTCGTCCAGCTGCCGTGCCCGTACTCGGGGATGTGCAGGCCGCGCAGCCACACCTCGCCGTCGTCGACGGTCGCGAACGCGTCCACCAGCGACGCCTTCCCCTCGCGCAGGCTCTTCACCTCGGTGCCGACCAGGGCGATGCCCGCCTCGAAGGTATCGAGGATGGTGTAGTTGTGCCGCGCCTTACGGTTCGTGGCAATGACCTTGCGGCCCTTTTCCTTCACGTCCGGGCCCCTTCGAAGTACCTCGGCAATGTCACGTACAGACCAGGATAGTGCGCCCCGGCAACCGGTTATTCCCGCACGTACAGGCGCAGCGTCACGTAGGCGGTGACGGCGGCCATCCCGACCCCGACCAGCGCCAGGATCGGCGACACCAGCAGCACGTCACTGTTGGAGATGCGGGCGACGATGTTCGCGTCGTACACGTCGGTGAGTACGTCGTCGATGAACATGTTCTTCGCCGTGAACAGGCCGGCGATCGCGAGGCCCGCACCGACCAGGGCAGCGACGACCGCCTCCAGCAGGAACGGCAGCTGGGTGTACCAGCGGGTGGCGCCGACCAGGCGCATGATCCCGACCTCGGTGCGGCGAGTGTACGCGGCGATCTGAACCATGTTGGCGATCAACAGGATCGACGCGATCGCCTGCACGATCGCGATCGCGAACGCCGCGTTGCGAATGCCGCCGAGGACACTGAACAGCCGCTCGACGAGGTCCCGCTGGTTGAGCACGCTGTCGACGCCGGGCCGCTGCGCGAACGCGTCCTCGACGGCACCGAACTGCATCGGATCCGACATCCGCACCTTGAACGATGCGGGCAGTGCCTCCGGGCTGACCATCGAGGCGAGCTCCGGCTGGTCCTTGAACACCCGCTCCTTGGCGTCGGCGACCGCGTCCTCGCGGCTGAGGTACTGCACCGACACCACCGCGTCGGTGCCCTCGAGGTCCTCGCGCAGCCCGCGGCAGAGGTCCTGGGTGCAGCCGGGGTCGGTGGCGGACACGTCCTCGGTGAGGAAGATCTGCACCTCGACCCGGTCCAGGAAGATCTGCTGCGTCTTGTCGGCCATCTGCACGACGAGCAGGCCGCTGCCGAACAGGCCGAGGGAGATCGCGGTGGTGAGGACCATCGCGACCGTCATGGTGATGTTGCGGCGCAGTCCGGTGAAGACCTCGCCGAGGATGAAGCTGACGCGCATCGGGTGGTGTCCTTCGTGTGTCGGGGCGGGACGGCGGGGCGGGCTAGCGCCCGACCCCGTACACGCCCCGTGCCTCGTCGCGGACCACGCGACCGAGGTCGAGTTCGACCACCCGCCTGCGCATCGAGTCGACGATGTGGTTGTCGTGGGTGGCCATCAGCACCGTGGTGCCGGTCCGGTTGATCCGTTCGAGCAGCAGCATGATGTCGCCGCTGGTGTCGGGATCGAGGTTGCCGGTCGGCTCGTCGGCGAGCAGCACCAGCGGGCGGTTGACGAAGGCCCGCGCGATCGCGACCCGCTGCTGCTCGCCGCCGGACAGTTCGTGCGGCAGCCGATCCGCCTTGCCGGACAGGCCAACCAGGTCGAGCACCTCGGGCACGGTCCGCTCGATCATGTCCCGCGGCCTGCCGATCACCTCGAGCGCGAACGCGACGTTCTCGGACACCGTCTTGCTCGACAGCAGCCGGAAATCTTGGAACACGCACCCCATCGACTGCCGCAGCTTCGGCACCCGCCGCGCGGGCAGCCGGTTGACGTGGAAGTCGGCGACGTGGATCTCGCCAGCCGTCGGGGTCTCCTCCCGCAGCAGCAGCCGCATGAACGTGGACTTCCCGGACCCGGAGGCTCCGATCAGGAAGACGAACTCGCCCTTGTCGATCGAGACGCTGACCTTGTCCAGGGCGGGCCGTGAGGACGCCTTGTAGGACTTCGACACACTCTCCACGCTGATCACGAGGAGCCAGTCTAGACATGCCGGGCGATGCGGCAGCGAGGTCCGACATGCCCGCAGGTGACGCCCGTCAGGGTGTGCTGGTTGCCGGTGTCGGCGTGACCGTCCCGCTCGGCTGCTCGGTGGTCTCGACGGCAACCCCCGGCGGCAGTTCCACACCGGACG
This sequence comes from Rhodococcus sp. NPDC058505, assembly GCF_042720095.1. Taxonomy (NCBI): domain Bacteria; kingdom Bacillati; phylum Actinomycetota; class Actinomycetes; order Mycobacteriales; family Nocardiaceae; genus Rhodococcus; species Rhodococcus sp. NPDC058505. Next base: position 21,151 of record NZ_JBHXNB010000026.1, on the reverse strand, counting down.
GGACCAGACCCGGCGGCAGCACGATCAACGGCTCCGTCGTCGGTGTGGTGCTCGCCGCGGTGCCCGTCCCGGTCGCCGACCCCGACGGGGTCGGGGTGGTGGTCGGCGGGGTGGATGTGGGCGGCCGCGTCGTGGTGTTCGCGGCGGGCGGGGGTGTCGGGGTTGGCGACTCGGTCCCGGCGGGCGCCGGACGCTGCTGCGCGGGCAGCTCCGGGTTCAGTTCGCCGTGCAGCACGGCGGTCGCGGCGAACGCGACGGCGATCAGCACGGTCGAGGTCCTGGCCCGCCCCAGGTGGCCGGGCAGCCGCCACTGCCGCACCCGATGCCACCAGCCGGACCGCTCGATCCGGCGCAACCAGGCGCGTTTGGTGTCCCCCGCGTCCGCGGCGGACGGCCGCTCCGGTGCCGACGTCGGGTTCTCGGGCGCCGGGTTCTCGGGGGCCGGGTTCTGCGGGGTCGACTCGTCCGCGGTCACGTCGCGTCCCCCTGGTCGACGGTGAGGTCCGGGCCGACGAAGATGCCCTCCCGCCGCAGCGCGGCCGCGACCCGAATCCGCAGGGCGCGCCCGACCTCGAACTGCTTGCCGGGCAGGGTGCGGGCAACGACCCGGATGTTGACGGTGTCGACCTCGATCGACTCGACGCCCATCACGGTCGGCTCGTCGAGCAGCAGCGGCTCCAGGTCGAGGTCGGCGAACGCCTCCCGGCACACGGTCCGCAGCACGTCGTTGACGTGGTTGAGGTCGGCGGCCGCGGGGATCGGCACGTCGACGACCGCGCGCGCCCAATCCTTGGACAGGTTGACGGCCTTGACGATCTGCCCGTTCGGGACGGTGATCACCTCACCGTCCGAGGACCGCAGCCGGGTCACCCGCAGCGTCACGTCCTCGACGGTGCCGTATGCGTCGTCGCCGGAGCCGGTGATCGCGATCTTCACCACGTCCCCGAAGCCGTACTGCTTCTCGGTGATGATGAAGAAGCCGGCGAGGATGTCCTGCACGATGCGCTGCGCGCCGAAGCCGAGCGCGGCACCGAGGACGGTGGCCGGCGCGACGAGGCTGCCGATCGCGAAGCCGAGCCGCTGCAGCACCTCGATCGCGACGAGCACGTAGACGATCGAGATCAGCACCCAGGTGATCACCTGGGCGAGGGCGTGCCGGTGCTTGGTGGCCTCGGACCGCACCAGGGCGTCGCCCTGGCTGTAGCCCAGGTCGATGCGGTCGGTGATCCGGCCGCCGCCCCAGCTGATGAACCGCGCGATGAGGATGCCCCCGAGCACGTACAGGACGATCTCGAGGCCGCTCGACGACAGCCATCTCCGGAATCCCGTGTCCGGGATCCAGTCGAGCGCGAGGGCGGTCAACTAGTCCTGCTCTCCGCGCATCCGCCACCGGATCCCGGACTCGATGAACCCGTCGATGTCGCCGTCGAGGACGGCGGACGGGTTGTTCACCTCGTGCTCGGTGCGCAGGTCCTTGACCATCTGGTACGGGTGCAGCACGTAGGACCGCATCTGGTTGCCCCACGAGCTGCCGCCGTCGCCCTTGAGGGCGTCCATCTCGGCGCGCTCCTCCTGCCGCTTGCGTTCGAGGAGCTTGGCCTGCAGCACCCGCATCGCGGACACCTTGTTCTGCAGCTGCGACTTCTCGTTCTGGCAGGTGACGACGATGCCGGTCGGGACGTGCGTCAGGCGGACGGCGGAGTCGGTGGTGTTCACGGACTGCCCGCCGGGGCCGGACGAGCGGTAGACGTCGACGCGGACGTCGTTCTCGTCGATGTCGATGTGGTCGGTGGTCTCGACGACCGGCAGCACCTCGACCTCGGCGAACGAGGTCTGCCTGCGGCCCTGGTTGTCGAACGGGCTGATCCGCACCAGGCGATGCGTGCCCATCTCGATGGACAGGGTGCCGTACGCGTAGGGCGCCTTGACCGCGAACGTCGCCGACTTGATGCCCGCCTCCTCGGCGTAGGAGGTGTCGTAGACCTCGGTGCCGTAGCCGTGCTTCTCCGCCCAGCGGATGTACATCCGCATCAGCATCTCGGCCCAGTCCGCGGCGTCAACGCCGCCCGCACCCGCGCGGATGTTGACCAGCGCGTCGCGCTCGTCGTACTCGCCGGAGAGCATCGTCTTGACCTCCATCGCGGCGATGTCCTCGCGCAGCTGGGCGCGTTCGGCGTCGGCATCCGCGACGGCGTCCGCGCCGTCCTCCTCGGCCAGCTCGTACAGCACCTCCATGTCGTCGAGCCGGGAGCGGAGTTCCTCGACGCGCCGCAGTTCGGCCTGCGCGTGCGAGAGCTGACTGGTGACCTGCTGGGCGTGTTCCTGGTTGTTCCACAGGTCGGGGTCGGCGGCCTGGTGCTCGAGCTCGTCGATGCGTCGACGCAGCTCCTCGACGTCGAGCACCGTCTCGACGGTGGTCAGGGTGGTGTCGAGTTCGGCGAGGTCAGCGGAAACGTCGGGATGCACGAGAATCAAGGCTACCGGGTGTGCGGAGTGCCCCGGAGTCGGGAGGCCGCCGCCGGTAGCCTGTACCCCCGTGACCGATCTCGCTGCCGACCTGCTCCTCGCCCTGCGCATCGCCGACGCCGCCGACGCCATCACCCGGGACCGGTTCGGCGCCCTCGACCTCAAGGTCGACGACAAGCCCGACCTGACGCCGGTGTCCGACGCGGACCTCGCGGTGGAGCAGCGGGTGCGGGCGATCCTCGACCAGGAGCGCCAGGGCGACGCGGTGCTCGGCGAGGAGTTCGGCGGCGAGGCCCGCTTCGAGGGCAGGCAGTGGGTGGTCGACCCGATCGACGGCACCAAGAACTTCGTCCGCGGGGTGCCGGTGTGGTCGACGCTGATCGCGCTGCTGCAGGACGGCGTCCCGGTCGTCGGCGTGATCAGCGCGCCCGCCCTGTCCCGACGCTGGTGGGCGTCCGCGGGCGCCGGCTCCTTCACTTCCTTCGACGGTGCGGCACCGAGGCGGATCGCGGTGTCCGCCGTCGACCGTCTCGACGCAGCGAGCCTGAGCTTCTCCAGCCTGAGCGGCTGGCGCGACCTCGGCATCCGGGACCGGTTCCTCGACCTGACCGACGCGGTGTGGCGGGTCCGCGGCTACGGCGACTTCCTGTCCTACTGCCTGCTCGCCGAGGGGGCGCTGGAGATCGCCGCCGAACCCGAGGTGTCACTGTGGGACCTCGCCCCCCTCGACCTGCTGGTCCGCGAGGCGGGTGGCCGGTTCACCGCCCTCGACGGCAGCGACGGCCCGCACGGAGGCAGCGCGGTCGCGAGCAACGGCCTGCTGCACGACGAGGTGCTCACCCGGCTGCGCTGAGCCGGGCCCTCCCGCCCCCGGCAATCCCCCTGTGCACACGCCGATTGCGGTGTGCGCGGGAGTGTTGGGCGCCGAACACCCCTGCGCACGCGCGAGGAACCCTGTGCACACGGCGTCCGGCGCAGCCTCTAGCACCTCACCGCCACCTTCCACAAGGGCCGCGGGGAGGAATTTCACCGGCGATCTCCGGCCTCGGGGCGGAGGTCGCGCGCGCCGGGACCGCGAAGACTGGGGACGTCCCGCACCGCCGCGCCCGAGGAGTTCCGTGAACCGCCCGCCCACCGCACCGCTGACCCGCCGCGCCGTCCTGATCGGGATGGCCGCGGCCCCGCTCGCCCTGTCCGTCGGATGCGCTCGCGGGCAGTCGACCCCGGCCGACGCGGACCCCGCCGCCGACGCGTCGGGCCGCAGGCCGCTGCCGGTTCCCCCGCTCGCCGACTCCAGCGTCGACGCGGCCGGGGTCCGGCACTTCACGCTGACCGCCGCGGCGGGCCACACGGAGATGGTTCCCGGGAAGTCCACGCCGACCTGGGGATTCAACGGATCGGTGCTCGGCCCGACGATCCGCGCCCGGCGCGGCGAGCGGGTCGCGTTCGCGATCACCAACGACCTGCCGGAGGCGACCACCGTGCACTGGCACGGGGTGCATGTCCCGGCCCGCTTCGACGGCGGACCGCACCAGACGATCGACCCCGGCGCCCGGTGGGAACCGGCGTGGACGGTCAACCAGCCCGCCGCGACCCTCTGGTACCACCCGCATCCGCACGGCTCCACCGAGAAGCACGCGTACCGGGGGCTGGCCGGCATGTTCCTTGTCGACGACGACGAGGCCGACGCCCTCGGCCTGCCGAATACCTACGGCGTCGATGACATCCCGCTGGTCATCCAGGACCGCCGGTTCACCGCGGACGGCGCCCTCGACGAGTCCGATCCCACCGACGTCGGCCTGCTCGGCGACACCATCGTCACCAACGGGATCGCGGGCGCCTACCTGAAGGTGGGCACCGAATCGGTGCGGCTGCGGCTGCTCAACGGGTCCGGCGGCCGGATGTACAACCTCGGCTTCGCCGACGATCGCGAGTTCACGATGATCGCCAGCGACGGCGGGCTGCTGGCGAAGCCCGCCCGGATGCGGCGGATCACCCTCAGCCCCGGCGAGCGAGCCGAGATCGTGGTCGCGGCGGGCACCGACCCGGTCCTGCTGCGCGCGTTCCCGTTCGAGGACCGCGCCGGGCTCGACCGGGGCACCGCCGCCGAATACGGCTTCGACGACACCTTCGACATCCTCGAACTGCGCCCGTCCCGCAGCCCCGGACGGTCCGCGCCGCTGCCCGCGACGCTGACGACCCTCCCCCGCCTCGACCCGTCGACCGCCGTCGCGCAGCGGAGCTTCGAGTTGCAGTGGTTCATGATCAACGGCGAGCGGATGGACATGAACCGGATCGACTTCAGCCCGACCGTGGACACCACCGAGGTGTGGACGGTCCGCAACGCCGACAACTGGCCGCACAACTTCCACGTGCACGACACCCAGTTCCGGATCCTCGACATCGACGGGGCGTCGCCGCCGCCGGAGCTGGCCGGCTGGAAGGACACCGTCTACACCCCGCCGGGCGCCACGATCCGGCTGGTCCTCCGGTTCTCGGAGTACACCGACCCGACGTTCCCGTACATGTACCACTGCCACCTGATGCTGCACGAGGACCAGGGGATGATGGGCCAGTTCCTGGTCCTCGCGCCGGGCCAGAAGCCGGAGCCGATGACGATGCCCATGACCGGGATGGATCACGGTGCGACGCCGCCGAGCACCGGTGGGCAGGCGCCGGGCACGGCGTCCGGGCACGGCGGACACTGAGGACAGCTCAGGCGTGCCGGTGCGCGAACACCGCCAGCCGCACCCGGTTGTCGCAGCCGGTCTTGTCCATCAGGTTCGACACGTGCGTCTTGACGGTGGAGACCCCGAGATGCAGGCGGTCGGCGATCTCCTGGTTCCCGAGGCCCTCGCCGACCAGGGTCAGCACCTCGCGTTCCCGGTCGGTCAGCTCGGGTCCCCGGTCCGGGCCGCCCGACCCGGCGAGCCGGGCCGGGTCGACCGCGCGTTCCACCAGCCGCCGCAGCACATCCGGGGAGAAGGGCAGCTCCCCGGCCGCGAGCCGACGGATCGCGGCCAGCAGATCCGCCGGGGCGGTGTCCTTGACCAGGAAGCCAGCCGCCCCGGCGGCCAACGCCGGATACAGGTGATCGTCATCGTCGAAGGTGGTCAGTACCAACACCTTCGGTGACGCGCCCGGCCCGGCGATGCGCCGAGTGGCCTCCACCCCGTCCATGCCGGGCATCCGCAGGTCCATCAGGATCACGTCCGGGGACAGTTCGGCGGCCAACCGCACCGCCTCCACCCCGCTCGCACCCTCACCGACCACTTCCAGGTCGTCGGTGGAGTCGCACAGCATCCGCAGCCCGGCCCGCACCAGCCGCTGGTCGTCGACGACGAGCACCCGGATCATCGGTCGCCCTCCCCCGCCGCGACGGGCAGCCACGCCCGCACCCGCCAGGTCCCGTCCACGGGACCAACATCGAGGCTGCCGCCCGCGAGGGTGACGCGTTCGGCCATCCCGACCAGGCCGTGCCCACCCGATGGTGTTGCCGTGCCTGCCCGGACGCGGCTGGCGACCTCGGCGGTGACACCGGCACCGGACCGGGCGACGACCACCGACACCGGTCCCCCCGGATCCGCATGCCGCATCACGTTGGTCAGCGACTCCTGCACCACCCGCAGCAGCGTGAGCCTGCCGATCGCGTCGAGCCTGCCGAGGTCGGAATCGAGTTCGACGGACACCGCGAACCCGGCGGCACCGACCCGGTCGGCGGCGGCGGTCAGCTCGGCCGGCACCGCGTCGGCCTCCACCAGCGCCACCTCCCCGAGGACCGGGTCACGCAGCGCGACGAGCAGTCCGCGAATGTCGGCGAGCGCGTCGGACGCCGTCGCGTGCACGTCGTCGAGGACCGCGCGGGTCCGCGGATCCTCGTCGGCGACCACGTGCCTCGCGACCCCGATCCGCAGCACGATCGACGCCATGTGGTGGGCCACCAGGTCGTGCAGCTCCCTGGCCAGCGCGCCGCGCTCCGCGGCCCGGACCCGCGCCGCCTCGTCCGCGCGCCGCGCCTCGGCCTCGGCGGCGCGGGACCGGTACGTCGCGGCGAGGTCCCGCTGCGCCCGCAGATACAGCCCGAGCAGCAGCGGCAACCCGACCACCGCGACGGTCTCGACGGCGGTGGCGGGTCGCCAGAACTCCTCGTAGCTCGAGGTGGCAATGCCGGCGAGCACCGCCGCCGCCCAGCAGACGGTCGCCGCCACGATCGGTGCGGCCGCGTGGGTCCGCATCGCGACCTCGGCAACGGCAACGGCCCCGAGGTACGGCACCAGCCCGGCCAGACCCCACGCGTGCGCCGCAAACATCGGCACCGCAAGCGCGGAGAGGGCCAGCGACACCGGGAGCGGCCACCGGCCGCCGAGCAGGAAGACCGCGGCAGCCGCCACCGCGACGACCCAGTAGCCCGCGGGCACCCGGTACGCACCGGGAAACGTGCTGGCAAGCAGCAGCAGCGGCACCAGCACCAGGGGAACGATGCGCCCCAACGACGACAGGTCGCGGCGCGCGAGAGTTCCGTTCACCCGTCCACGGTAGGCGCCGACCGGATTTCGGGACCACTCCCCGGGCCGGATCGCCCGATGTCCTCGCTCACCTCGGCTACCACGTGGCGTCGGGGCCCGCGCAGACCACGTTCAGGTCGACGGGTCGCTCGCGCAGGATCTGCCGCGCCGCGGACCGGGCGGCGTTGACCTGATACCAGGCGTCCGCCGGCACCGACGTCCCGATCAGCGCGCACGAGCGCACCGGTTCCGGCAGCCGGTCCAGCGCAGGCACCGCGTCCGTCGACAGGCCGCGCAGGTAGCCGATGTCGATCGCGCCGGTCCGCTGGTACCGGTCGACGTTGCGCTCGGCGATGTATCCGTCCGGGTTCAGTGCCGCGAACGCCAACAGCGCGGCCACCCCGGAGCCGAGCACGAGGCGAGGCAGCCGCCCACCGCGCATCCGGATTCCGGCCAGCAGCAGGAGCAGGAACACGCCGCCGAGCCACAATTCGACAACCGAGACCCCGAGCCGCAGCCGAGTGAACCCGAAGGCGCTCTGGTACAGCGACATTCGATGCAGCGCCGATGCGACGACGACGAGCGACAGCAGGCACAGCGCCCCGAGCAGGAGGCGGGCGAGCATCCGGTCACGGGCCGCCCGCCGGTCGATCCGGCGGACCGCGACGGCGATCACGATCAGCGTCAACACGCTCACCGCGCACAGCTGCCAGAATCCCTGGCGCGCATAGTTCGCGTAGGTCAGGTCCGCGGTGCCGCGCACGTGCCCGTCCCCGCCGAACAGCACCCGCGCCTGCACCGCGACGAACACACCGAACAGCACATCGAGCGCCGCGAGCGGTACCGCCCACTCCCACCGCGGCACCGGTCGTCCCGCGGCCGGGGCGAGCGCGTCCAGCCGCGGTGGGCGGCGCCGCAGGTAGGTCACGGCGAGCGTCGCGCCCGCGATCAGCAGGCCGAGCAGGATCCGACCGACCGGGGCATCGACCCGGACCGTCGGCACCGCCCCGGACAGCAGCCTGCCGAACTCGGGGTCGGCGCCGGCGAACAGTGCCCCGAACAGCGCGACAAGCAGGGCCGTCAGTGCCGCCACCGCCGCCACCCTGCCGTACCGGGTTCCGCCACCGGGCGCGGCGCGGCGCCGCGCGCGTCCGCGCCGGACCCAGCCCCCGACGCGGGGCAGCGCCCGCGCTGCCGCGGTCGGCGCCAGCGCGACCCCGGTCCAGGTGCGGACGTCGAGCAGGGCGACGGAGGCGACCGTCCAGGCCGCGACAACGCACGCGGCGACGAGGATGCCGTTGTCGCGCACCGTCGCAACGGCGAGCAGCAGCACGGCGACCGTCGCCGCGAGCAGATGCGTGCGGGTCGGGCGCGGGCGCACCGCCGCCAGCGCGGTGGCCGCGACGGCGAGGCCGGTGATCGGGTAGGCGATGCTCGGCGCGCCGAGCGTCGCGGCCGCGACGACGCCCGCGCCAGCGGCGCCTGCGACGGCCGCCGCTGGCGCAACGGAGGTGCGGTCGGGGCGCCACGCACGCGACGCGGCGCGTCGGCGTGCCGGTGCGGATGCGAGTGCGGGTGTGGTCATGGTGGGCTCCATTTCTCCCACCCCGGCCGGGAGCCGGGCAGGGGTCATCGCGGGACGTGCGGCCCGAACGGGTCACGCCCCGAGGTGTTCTCGTGTCTCAGGCCTGCACGATGCGCCCGGCCTTCGCCGGCGCCGGGACTTCCACTCGGATGCAGCATCCGGTCTCGGTGTCGAGCACCCCGATCCGGCCGCCGTGCAGTTCGACGGCCCAGCGGGCGATCGCGAGGCCGAGCCCGGTGCCGCCCCCGCTCGCCCCTCCGCGGCTGAACCGTTCGAAGACGCCCGCCCGGTCCTCCGGCGCGATGCCGGGGCCGTCGTCGTGGACGTCGACGATCAGGGATCCGGCCGCCGCGCCCGCCGTGGCGCGCACCAGCACCTGCGTTGCCGCCCCGTGCCGCAGCGCGTTGTCGATCAGGTTCGCGACAACCTGGTGCAGCCGGGCGGTGTCGGCGCTCGCCCGCAGCGTCACCGGGCGCACGTCGAGCCGGATGTCCACCGGGACAGTGGGATCGGCACGCTCGTCGATCACCGCGCGGAGGAAGGGGGCGATCTCAACGCTGTCGCGGTGCACCGGCACCACACCGGCCTCGAGCCGGGACAGGTCGAGCAGGTCGCGCACCAACGCGCCGAGGCGCTCGGTCTGGTCGAGCGCGCTGCGCAGCGTGGCCGGGTCGGGTGCGGCGACGCCGTCGACGACGTTCTCCAGCACCCCCTGCAGCGCCGCGATCGGGGTCCGCAGCTCGTGCGAGACGTTCGCGATCAGCTCGCGCCGGTAGCGGTCGTCGGCCTCAAGGTCCTCCGCCATCTGATTGAACGCCCGTGCCAGTTCCCCGATTTCGTCGCGGGAGGTGGCCCGGACCCGGCGCGACCAGTCGCCGGTCGCCATCGCTCTCGCCGCCGCGGTCATCTCGCGCAGCGGCGACGTCATGCCGTGGGCGAGGACCTGGGTGACCACGAGCGAGACGAGCAGCGCGGCACCGAGCGCGAACCGGAACTGCCAGTCCGAGGCGAACCAGAACGTCACCGATGCCGCGAAAACCGACGCCACCACCAGCAGCCCGGTCTTCACCTTGAAGGAGCCGAACGGGTCCAGCGGCCTCGGCAGCCTCATCGCGGCACCTCGACGGCATAACCAACGCCGTGCACGGTCCGGATCAGGTCGCCGCCGAGCTTGCGGCGCAGCGCCTTGACGTGACTGTCGACGGTGCGGCTGGTCGCGCCCCCACCCCACCCCCACACGTGTTCGAGCAGCGAGTCCCTGGCCATCGCCGCGCCGGGTCGGGCGGCGAGGTGCGCGAGCAGGTCGAACTCGGTGCGGGTCAGGTGCACCTCGTCGTCGCCGCACCGCACGCGCCGGGCGCTCAGGTCGATGGCCACCGCGCCGACGGTGAGGACCTCGACGTCCGGTCCCGGCGTCGCCCGCTCCACCCGTCGCAGCAGCGCGGCAACCCGGGCCACCAGGACCCGCATGCTGAACGGCTTGCTCAGGTAGTCGTCGGCGCCGACGCCGAGCCCGATGACCATGTCGGTCTCCTCGGCTCGGGCGGTGAGCATCAGCACCGGAACCGGCCGCTCGGCCTGGATCCGCCTGCACACCTCGAGGCCGTCGAGGCCGGGCAGCATGACGTCGAGGACGACGAGATCCGGGCGCAGGGACGCGCACTCGCGCACCGCCGCAGGCCCGTCGTACACCGTCGACACCGTGTACCCCTCGGCCCGCAGGCGGGCGGTGAGGGCGTCGGCGATGGTCCGGTCGTCCTCGACGACGAGCACGGTGCGCTGGGTCATGGTGTCGACGGTATCGCCCGGATGTGGGAATCCCGGGCGGGAGTTGTGAAGGTTCGGTGGAGGCGCGGCCGCGATTCCGGTGTACTCTCGACGCCACTCCTTACTCCAGAGTAAGATAACGACCGTCCAAGACCGAACACCGGGAAATGGTGATCATGAGCAAGCAAGACGTTGTGAGAATGAACGGCGCACCCCGCGACACCTCCGCGGTCGGCCTGAATCCGGTCAAACGCGACGCGATGGGCGCCGCCATGCGCGTGCTGACCAAGATCACCGGCTCCGACCTTGCCGAGAAGTACAACCTCCGCGAGCCGATCAACCGGGTCACCTACGAGGGCACCAAGACCGGCTTCAAGACGCTCGGCGCGGCGACCCGGACGTTCGCCAAGGTCTCCGGCGGCGGCAAGCCGACCCGGCTGCCCGCAGGCGAGGCGAAGAAGGCCGACTACTTCGACCTGACGCCGACCGACGAGCAGCAGATGATCGTCGACACGGTGCGCGACTTCGCCGCCGAGATCCTGCGCCCCGCCGCGCACGACGCCGACGAGGCTGCCGCCTCGCCCGCCGACCTGGGCAGGCGGGCCGCGGAACTCGGCATCACGCTGATCAACGTCCCCGAGGAGTTCGACGGCGTCGCCACCGAGCGCGGCGCGGTCACCAACTCACTCGTCGCCGAGGCCCTCGCGCACGGCGACATGGGCCTGGCCCTGCCGATCCTCGCGCCGAGCGGTGTCGCGGTCGCGCTGACCCAGTTCGGCTCGCAGGCCCAGCAGCAGACCTACCTGCCGTCGTTCACCGGCGAGAACGTCCCCGCGGCCGCCCTGGTCGTCACCGAGCCGCGCGCCCTCTTCGACCCGTTCGCGTTGCAGACCAAGGCCGTTCGCTCCCCGAGCGGCTACCGGCTCAACGGCGTCAAGTCCCTGGTCCCCGCCGCAGCAGACGCCGAACTGTTCATCGTCGCCGCCGAACTCGACGGCAGGCCCGCCCTGTTCATCGTCGAGTCCGACGCGAAGGGGCTCGTCGTCGAGGCCGATCCGAGCATGGGGCTGCGGGCCGCCGGGCTCGGCCGGTTGAACCTGACCGACGTCGCGGTCCCCGAGTCCGCGATCCTCGGTGAGGGCGACGCGGACCAGCGGGTCGCCGACTACGCCGACGCAATCCGTCTCGCCCGCCTCGGTTGGGCGTCGCTCGCCGTCGGCACCGGGCAGGCCGTCCTCGACTACGTGATCCCCTACGTCAACGAGCGGGAAGCGTTCGGCGAGCCGATCAGCCATCGGCAGGCGGTCGCGTTCATGGTCGCCAACATCGGCATCGAGCTCGACGGCCTGCGGCTGGTCACGCTGCGTGGCGCGTCCCGCGCCGAGCAGGGCCTGTCGTTCGGCCGCGAGGCGGCGCTGGCCCGCAAGCTCGCCACCGACAAGGGCATGCAGATCGGCCTCGACGGGGTGCAGCTGCTCGGCGGCCACGGCTTCACCAAGGAGCACCCGGTCGAACGCTGGTACCGGGACCTTCGCGCCATCGGCGTTGCCGAGGGCATCGTCCTCATCTGAGCCGAACGCCGCCACAGGAGAACAGATCATGATCAATCTCGAACTTCCCAAGAAGCTGAAGGCCTCCGCCAACCAGGCACACCAGGTCGCCGCGCAGATCCTGCGCCCCGTCTCCCGCAAGTACGACCTCGCCGAGCACGAGTACCCCGTCGAACTCGACACGATGGCGGCGATGGTCGAGGGACTGAACGACTCCGGCACCGGGGCCTCGGGTGCCGCGCTGGGCCGCGGCGACGCCCCCTCGGTGATCGGCAACGCCAACGGCGGAAACATGGCGTCGCTGATGAACGTCATCGAAACCTGTTGGGGCGACGTCGGCCTGACGCTGTCCATTCCCTATCAGGGCCTCGGAAACTCCGCGATCGCCGCGGTCGCCACCGACGAGCAGTTGGAGCGGTTCGGCAAGGTGTGGGCCTCGATGGCGATCACCGAACCCGGCTTCGGTTCCGACTCCGCCGCCGTCACCGCGACCGCCGTCCTCGACGGCGACGAGTGGGTCCTCAACGGCGAGAAGATCTTCGTCACCGCGGGCGAACGGTCCAGCCACATCGTGGTGTGGGCGAGCGTCGACAAGTCGAAGGGCCGCGCCGCGATCAAGTCGTTCGTGGTGCCCCGCGACGCCCCCGGCCTGTCCGTGGCCCGGCTTGAGCACAAGCTCGGCATCAAGGCGTCCGACACCGCGGTGCTGCTGCTGCAGGACTGCCGGATCCCGAAGGACAACATCCTCGGCGACCCGGAGGTCAACGTGGAGAAGGGCTTCGGCGGGGTCATGCAGACCTTCGACAACACCCGCCCGATCGTCGCGGGCATGGCGATCGGCCTCGGCCGCGCCGTCCTTGAGGAACTGCGCGGCATCCTCGCCGAGGCGGGCGTCGAGGTCTCCTACGACATCCCGGCCAACAACCAGCACGCCGCCGCCGCCGAGTTCCTCGCGATGGAGGCGGACTGGGAGGCTGCGTACCTGCTGGCACTGCGCGCGACCTGGATGGCCGACAACAAGAAGCCGAACTCGCTCGAGGCGTCAATGTCGAAGGCGAAGGCGGGCCGCACCGGCACCGCGGTCTCGCTCAAGGCCGTCGAGCTGGCGGGCACCGAGGGCTACTCGCAGCGCCCGCTGCTGGAGAAGTGGGCCCGGGACAGCAAGATCCTCGATATTTTTGAGGGAACGCAGCAGATCCAGCAGCTGATCGTGGCGCGGCGACTGCTCGGCAAGTCGTCGGCCGAGCTGAAGTAGCCGGACCCGACCTCCCCTGCGCATCCTCCGTCGCCGCGGGCGACGGAGGATGCGCCGTCGGCGGGACACACCGTTCCGCCGACCCGCGCCTCAGGCGATCGCCGCCTAGCCTGGATCTCACATCGATCCGAGGAGGCGCCACATGAGCGACCACGACGTCCGAATGATCATCCTGTCGACCGACGATCTGGACGAGTCGATCCGGTTCTACCGCGACACCCTTGGCATGCCACTGAAGTTCCGCGACGGCGCCCACTTCGCAGCCCTCGACGGCGGGTCCGTCACCCTCGCCCTCGCGACCGCCGTCGACCACCCGATCCACGGGCAGGTCGTCGTCGGCATCAAGACCGACGACGTCGACGCGGCGGCGCGGGCCGTCGAGGCCGACGGCGGCGGAATCGTTAAGGGGCCCTATGACGACGCCCACGAACGCCGTGCCGTCGTCTACGACAACAAGGGCAACGGGCTGGTGTTCTACAGTCCACTGCCCCGCTGACCACACGGACACCGCGCCGCACCCTGCCCGGCCTGCCTCCACAAGGTGCGGGCACCGACTACCCTGTGACCCGACCCACACCGGATCGACTCTCGGGAGACGCGATGCCAGCCATCCTGACCAAGCTCACCGATTCGCTCGGCGCCGTCCGGGTGATGATCCGGTCGGGTCTGGTCCCGATTCCCCGACTCGACCACGGCATCGCCTCCATCCGCGCGGTCCACCGGTACGGACCGTTCGCCGGGCCGGTGCACGCGCATGCCGCCGCCGGGCTCGACGCCGTCGCGCTGGTCGACGAACGGGGGCAGGTCACCTACGCGCAGCTCGAGGCGCAGTCGAACGCGCTGGTACGGGCCTGGGCCGCGGACGGGATCACACCCGGCGCCGTGCTGGGCGTGATGTGCCGCAACCACCGCGGTCTGGTCCTGACGATGCTCGCCGCCGCGAAGCTCGGCACCAAGCTGGTGCTGATGAACACCGGATTCGCGGCCCCCCAGCTGGTGGATGTCGCTGCCCGCGAACAGGTTCGGGCCTTCATCCACGACGAGGAGTTCGCCGTGGTCGCGGCGGGGCTCCCCGACCAGGTGCGACGCTACCTGGCATGGTGCGAGGGCTCGGAGTCCGCGGCAACGCCGAGCCTCGACACCCTGATCGACGGGCGGCCCACCGACCCGGTTCCAAGCCCGCCGGTGCACGGCAGCTTCGTGCTGCTGACCAGCGGCACCACCGGCACCCCGAAGGGCGCGCCGCGGGAGCGAACCTCCCCGCTCGCCTCGGCGCAGTTCCTCGACCGGGTCCCGCTGCGTCCCGGCCAGACGATGGTGATGACGGCACCGGCATTCCACGGCACCGGCATCTCCCAACTGGCGCTGGCACTCTCGCTCGGACAGACGGTGGTGCTGCAACGCCGGTTCGACCCGCTGCAGACGGTGAAGTTGACCGCCGACCACCGGGCCGACGTGCTTGTCGTGGTCCCGACCATGCTGCAGCGGATCGTCGACCTCGGCCCGGACGTGCTGGCCGGGTACGACACGACGAACCTGTCGATCGTCTTCGCGGCAGGGTCGGCGATCTCCCCGGACCTGTGCAGGCGCACCACCGAGGCGTTCGGGCAGGTGCTGCACAACCTGTACGGGTCCACCGAGGTGGCGGTCGCGACGGTCGCCACCCCGGCGGACCTGGCGTTGGCCCCCGGCACCGCGGGGCGTCCACCGGTCACCTGCCACGTCGCGCTGTACGACGATGCGGGCGAACGGATCACCGAACCCGACACGGTGGGCCGGATCTTCGTCTCCAGCGGACTGAGCTTCAACGGGTACACCGACGGGCGGGACAAGGAGCGGATCGACGGGCTGCTGTCCACCGGCGACGTCGGGCACATTGACCGGAACGGACTGCTGTTCGTCGACGGTCGCGACGACGACATGATCGTCTCCGGCGGCGAGAACGTGTACCCACTCGAGGTGGAGAACCTGCTCGCCGAGCACCCGGATGTCGCGGACGCCGCGGTGATCGGCGTCGAGGACGCCGAGTTCGGGCATCGGCTGCGCGCCTTCGTCGTCTCGGCCTCGGGCGCCGAACCCGACGCCCAGGCCCTGCGGACCTTCGTCAAGGAACACCTCGCGCGGTACAAGGTGCCGCGCGAGGTGGTCTTCCTCGACGAGCTGCCCCGCAACGCCACCGGCAAGCTGGTGCGGCGGGACCTGTACGAGCGGGAACTACCCGACGCGTGACCGGTCGAGGGCGGCCTCGACGTCCTGCTCGATCAGCGCGGCGTTGATCATCGCCCCGGTCTGCACACCGCTCGCGGCGGCCGAGATCACCTGCGCGCGTGGGTCGATGACATTGCCCGCCGCCCACACGCCCGCCACCGGCGTCGCGCCGGTGGGGTCCACCGCAAGATGGGTTCCCAGCACCTCGCCCGCCATCTCCTGCGCGACCGGTTTGATGCCGAGGCTGGCCAGGAAGTCGACGCGGGCGGTGAACCGGGGCGGAACCACGACCGCATCGCGGGCGACCGGGCCGCGCCCGTCGACCAGGACCGCGGTGAGCCGGTCGTCGGCCACCTCGAGTCCCGCGACGGCACCGTCGATCACCTCGATGCCGCGGGCGGCGAGGCGGTCGAGATCGGCACCGGCGAACGCGGGCGCGGTGTGGGCGAACACCACCACGTCGGCGCTCCATTGCCGCCACATCTGCGCCTGGTGCGCGGCGAGCGCCGGGTGGGTGGCCAGGATGCCGATCGCGCGGTCCCGCACCTCCCAGCCGTGGCAGTACGGGCAGTGCAGCACGTCCCGCCCCCAGCGGTCGCGCAGCCCCGGCACGTCGGGGAGCTCGTCGACGAGACCGGACGTGACGAGCACCTGCCTGGCCGCGACCTCGCCGCCGTCCGCGAGCACCACCCGGAACACCCCTCCGGCACGGCGGACATCGACCACCGCGCCGGAGATGAATTCGCCGCCGTACCCGGCGATCTCGCCGCGACCGATCCGCAGCAGGTCCAGCGGGTTGGTGCCCTCGCGACCGAGGTAGTTGTGCATGTGCCCGGCCGACGCGTTGCGGGGTGCGCCCGAGTCGACCACCAGCACCGACCGGCGGGCCCTGGTGAGCGAGAGCGCTCCCCCCAGGCCGGCGGCCCCGCCGCCGACGATCACCACGTCGTAGCTGTCGTTCATGTGTCCTCCCTTTGCCGTGATTCACCCCCACTCTCCGCGGGACGAATCGCTTCGGCAAACCGGCTTGCTGAAAGAGCAAGAGGAGGGTGTGAGAACCGGCGCCCCATTCTCACGGGTGGTCGTGGCGATTGATCACAGGGCGATCAGTGTCGCGCCGCCGACGATGGAACCGGTGAACATGGCCCAGTCGTTGATGATGTGCGCGCCGGTGGAGACCCACAGGTTCTTCGTGCGGATGTAGGCCAGCGTCAGGACGAGCCGGGCGCCGCCGATGACGATGAGCGCCTGCGCGAAGTTCCAGTCGTAGGTGGGCAGGTGTGCCGCACCGAACCAGACCGCGCTGATCAGCCAAGCGAGGACGATCGCGGTCTTGCGGCTCACCTTCACCTTCGCGTACAGGAAGTACAGCAGCGCGAGGAACGGCAGCATCGTGAAGATCTCTTCGCCGAGCAACTGGATGCCGGTGCCGAGATAGAACGCGGCGATGTCGAGCGCGCCGCCCATGTTGTCGGTCGCCTGATTGGCCGACGAGCCGAACAGGGCCTTCACGATCAGCCCCAGGGCTCCCGTCACGACGAGGTTGAGGGCGGCGAAGCCAAACATGAGGAGCACGTCGCGTCCGGTGACCCGGCGGAACAGGGCGGTCCAGTGGTCGCGGGTGACCAGGGCGAGCACGGTCAGCGGGATCACAACGAACAGGATCCGAGGGATCAGGCCGACGATGTTGTTCGGGGTGGGAATCTGGGTCAGGGCGACAAAGCCGACCGCAACGGACACCCACACGGCGATCCACTGACCGACCGTTATGGTCGTCGGCTTCCCGTTGTAGAACGGGAAGTCGGCGTCGTCGTCGCGTTCGATCCGGCGTCCGAATCGCTCGGTGGACGGCGCCGACTCGTGACGGGCGTGTTCTGCGGACTGATGCGTGTTGCTCACGGGGTCCCTCCTGAATTCCGCTCCCGGCCCGATGTTCTCGATCATGTCGGGCTCACCTGTGACCGTAGGGCGCATCCGCGACGTCGACCCCACCCTGGAGCAGCAATCACCCAGGTGATTCCCGAGCAGCAACACCCTGGAGAATGTGCCGCGATGTATCCCGTGACGAAATTCCGCCCGCCGACCACCGGCCCGCGGTCGATCCTGCGCCTGGACGTACTCGCCCTGCTGGACCGCCCGGCGCGGGCGGTGGTGGTCCGCGCACCCGCGGGCTACGGCAAGACCACGGTGATCACGCAGTGGCTCCACCATCGGAACACGACGCGGCCAGTGTGGGTCAGCCTCGATGACGACGACAATGACCCGGGCGTGCTCTGGGGCGCCATTGCCGCGGCCGCCTCGGCGGCCGGACTCCACACCAAGGCGGATGCGAGTTCCGGCGAAGTACGGGCGAACGTCATCGTGCCACTGCTCGACGCGTTCACCGGATCACCCGGCAGGTGGACTCTCGTCCTCGACGACGCCCACCTCATCACCCGGGAGCAGACGCTCGCGAGCCTCGACTGGTTTCTCGGCCGAATCCCGGAGAACCTCACCGTGGTCGTCAGCACCCGGGTTCCGCTCGAACTTCCCACGTTCGCGCGCCTGCGGGCGCGCGGGGACGGCATCGAACTCTTGTCGGGGACGCTGCGCCTCGGCGCCACGCAGATCGCGGATCTCCTCGGCGGCGCCCACGACCTGCACTTGACCGCCGACGACGTGCAGCGCATCGACGACGCGACCGACGGCTGGCCCGCCGCCGTCTCGCTCATCGGATCGGCCATGTCCCATGGGCAGTCTCTGTCCCGCGTGGTGTCGCAGCGGCCGGACGACGACGCCGCGCTCAGCGCCCTGGTCCGGGAGGGGTTGGCGGGCAGCACCCGCGACGACTACGACCTGCTCCGCCGCATGTCGGTATTCGAGCGGTTCGACGCGACGATCCTCACCGAGGTCCTGCAGAGCGACCGAGCCTGGACGGTGGCGATGGACGTCGCCGACGCCACCGGTCTGATCGCGGCCCTGGACGACGACGGCTGCTGGTGGCGACTGCATCACCTGGTCCGGGAGCGCCTCCACGCCGAACTCGGTCGGGTGGACCCGGCCGGACGGCGCGAGTTGCACCGGCGGGCGGCCGGGCACTTCGAGCGGGCCAACGACGTGACCGCGACGATCCATCACCTGCTTGGCGCCGAGGACTACGACACGATCGCCGACATCCTGTCCAACGTGCGCGCCAACTCGGTCGTGCCGCGGCAGTCACTCGGATTGAGCTGGCTTGAGCGGATCCCCGTGTCGGCGCTCGAACGCGATCCGCGCCTGGCGTTCTGGGAGGCGTGGGCAAGCGCGACCGGGGGTGACGCGGCTCGCCGCGATCGCGCCCTCGCCCGGGGCCGTCTCGCGTCCCCGACTAGGCCGGTCGACGCCTTCCGCAACTGGGACGACGTCGAGGACTTCATCCATGGGTCCGCCTGCTACGACGACGTCGGCAGCGCCCGGCGGGCCGGGGAGCGGTTCCTCTCCCGATACGACCCCGCCGTCCCACTGGTCCCGTTGGCAGAACTGCGGCTGGCGACGATGCTCTACCTGGAGGGCCGCTGCGCGGAGGCACTCGAGGTGCTCGACCGACTGGACCAGGGACCTCCCCTCACTCGTCCGCTGCGGCTGTTCGTCCCCGCCTACCGCGCGTTGTGTCAGCTCGAGCTCGGCGACCGCGCGGCGGCGGCCGTCGCGGTCGAGCGATGCGCCCAGGCCCGCATCGCGTTCCGCATCGGCCCCGACCCCGTCTACCTGCCCGCCGAGCATGCCCTGGCCCGGCTGCAGATCGAGCGGGGCGATCCCACGCTCGGACTCACCACGGCCACGAGCGCCCTCGAATGCGCGCGTAGCGGCGGGGGCGACACGGTGCTCGTCGTGCCACACCTGCTGATCGAGGTGGCGCGGGCACACCTTGCGTTGGGGAACCGGGACGAGGCGACCGTCGCACTCGGTCGCGCGGAGGAACTGTGCACCGGCGCCGTCGATCCGGGCGCCCTGCCGGCTCGGATCGCGGCGCTGCGCGAGAGGTTCCGACTGCACCGCACCGACCTCGGCCACCGCGAGGCCCTGAGCCGTCGCGAACTGGAGGTTCTCGCGCTGCTGCCTACCCCACTGAGCGCCTCGGAGATCGCCTCGGAACTGTTCGTCTCGGTCAACACCGTCCGCAGCCACGTGAAGTCGATCCACCGGAAGCTCGAGGTGACGTCGCGGGCCGACGCGGTGGTCGCGGCGCGGCGCGCTGGCCTCGTCGGCGCGCGGTAGCGACCAACCGACAGCGGATACGACGAAGGCCCGGTCTCGTAGTGAGACCGGGCCTTCGTCTTCGTAGCGGGGACAGGATTTGAACCTGCGACCTCTGGGTTATGAGCCCAGCGAGCTACCGAGCTGCTCCACCCCGCGCTGCATTGACCACTGTACACGAGTTCCGACCGGCTCCAAATCGCCCCGCCCCCGCCGGCAAAACCCCTGTGCACAGACCTTTCCCCGCACCAACCCCGAGGATCGACGCCCAACACCCCCGCACACCCCGCAGAACCCGTGTGCACATGATTTCTCGCGCACACCCGGGCCATGCGCCAACAACGACGAAGGCCCGGTCCTACTGGACCGGGCCTTCGTCTTTCGTAGCGGGGACAGGATTTGAACCTGCGACCTCTGGGTTATGAGCCCAGCGAGCTACCGAGCTGCTCCACCCCGCGCTGCAGAAACGAAGTTACACGGTCGCATGAACGGAACACAAATCGCCTGGACGCCGTCACCCGAATCGCCCGCCCGCCCGACAATCCGCGCCGCGCGGCCCGGTCGAGACCCGAAACCCTGTGGCGCACTTCACGAGAACCGGGTGATCCCCACCACATCACGACGAGGAAACGGTGCGGGCACGGATTCGCAACCCGCCGGGATGACCAGGCGAAATCACCGCTACTCGGTTGACTTGCCTTGCGGCAGCCCGAAGTTCGACGGGGATGCCCCGCAGCGAATTGTTGGCTAGCGTCGCCGTCGGCCCGAAACGACCGGGCCCAGCCGACCCGCCGCTGCTCGACATCTGCCCCGCGGGATCGGAACCCCGAAACCTTCGAGGGGCAGGGACGGCGAGCCAATCGCGACGCCTGGCGACGAACAGCAGTCTGTCCGCCACGGCCGTTCGATTTCCAGCGCACTGGCGCGGCCCCGTCGGCACGCGCGGAGAGGATTCACCCGCATGACTCGCTTCACCCCCGCCCGCACCCTGGGCGCCGTCGCCGCGACCGCTGCCCTCGCCGCGCTCCCGATGGCAGTGGGCACCACCACCGCCTCCGCCGCCGCCTACGACTGGGACGGCGTCGCACAGTGCGAGAGCGGCGGCAACTGGTCGACCAACACCGGCAACGGCTACTACGGCGGGCTGCAGTTCTCGCAGAGCACCTGGGCCGCGAACGGTGGGTCCGGCTCGCCGCACAACGCGTCGAAGGCCGAGCAGATCCGGGTCGCGGAGAATGTGCTCGCCACCCAGGGCGTCGGCGCATGGCCGCACTGCGGTCAGTACCTGACCACCGCCGCCGCTCCCGAGCCCGCGCCCGCTCCCGCTCCCGCGCCGGTACCGGCACCGGCACCGGCACCCGAGGTTCCCGCCGCTCCGGCCGTCGGAACCCTGCCCGCCCTGCCCGAGAACTTCCCCGCCCCGACCGCCGACCAGGTGCAGCAGGCCTCCGACGCGGCCGTCGCGGCGGCCGACCGGTACGGCTACGGCAACCAGGTGCGCGACCTGATCGCCGCCAACAGCATCTACCTCGCCGGGCTCACCCGCTGACGCAACGGCCACACGACGAAGGGCGCCCCGCCGATCCGATCGGATCGGCGG